>JAZRXK010000057.1:0-10401 GCA_045600185.1 Desulfocucumaceae bacterium | reverse complement strand
ATTCCGACCAAAATATTTGGTATTTCCATTATATCCAGGTCTATTAAGGTTATCAAGGTTAAAAGAGCAAAAAAAGTTAAAACCCAGAAAGCTTCCAGATAACTGGCAAAATAATGCAAACAAAGCAGAGCCAGAATTCCGCCCCACAGCTCGATGATAAAATAACGCACGGAAATTGCCGCCCGGCAATAGCGACAGCGGCCTTTTAGCAACAGCCAGCTCAAAAGAGGAATTAAATCCTTTGCCTGCAAGGAATGCTGACAATGCGGACAAAAGCTGGAGCCTTTGACAAAGGAAATCTGGCGAGGCAGGCGATAGGCTGTGGCATTGAGAAAGGAGAAAATGCAGATCCCGAAAAGAAAGACAAACAAATCAAGAAGGATAAATGCTCCCAAATTAAACCTCCTTTCCTGGCAGAATTAAAAAATATGTATTTATAATGACGGAGCAGACGCTGCCCTCAAGGGGCAACGCCTGCTTAATAATTTACTCTATTGTACTACTATTCTGTCTCATCTTCAGATTCTTCTTCAGATTCTTCGAAAGACCATGCATTATTGGCATATGTGGCCTTAACTATTACACCACCGTTTTTGCTGGTGAAAGTAACTTCCATACCAGCGATTCCATAAGTTTCTCCAACAGTTTCCTCAGCATTCTCCGTTAAACTTTTAATAGAAAGTTCACTAATAGTTGCAATTCCGGACAATTTCTTAATATTTCCTATGATATCAGGATTATCGCCAGTACCGTCATAATTCAAATATGTGGTGGCATCATCTGCATCTTTAATTCCTACATTACGCCCATAAGCACCAGAAAGTTCAGTCTGACAAGCCTTATAAACCGCCTGTGCTTCCATTAGATACTGAGCTTCTCTGGACTTGTTAATCCAGCCCACCATATTGGGAGCTACAACTGCTGCCAAAATACCCAGAATGACCAGAACAACGATCAGTTCTACCAAAGTAAAACCTTTTTGGTTTCTGCGAGAACGCATTAACTTCATCATTTCATTTTCACTCCCTTCTTTAAAAACTTTATTTGAAAAACATATAGTTGTGAACTACTCCGACTTATAGAAGTCGGAGCTTCCTGCTTCAACCACTACTGCATTGGCTATGATATCACATAGCGAAATGTCTTACACAATGTCCACAGGCGTATAAGTTTGGGCTGCTCCGTCCCTACTGTAATTATTTGGTTATGCAGATTGTCCTGATACTCGCAATCCTTCCTGCAGGATATTGAGAGCTGCGTTTTGATCCCGGTCTATATGATAACCGAAACCGCAATCCATAACACGAATTTTCAGGTCTTTCATTTCAGGATGCAGTGTACCGCAGTTATGGCATATCTGACTCGATGGAAACCACTTATCGACTTTGACAAGATATTTACCTCTGTCAGAGAGCTTGTATTCCAGCATTGACCGAAACATGCCGTACCCGTTGTCGAGGGCAGCTTTGCCATTACCGAATCCATGATTGGACATGGCTCTCATGTTGAGAGATTCTACGCATACTATATCATACTGATTGGCTATCTCAGTAGATTTCTTGTGCAGATTATCTAAACGCTGATTAGCGATGTGCCTGTGTATTTTATTGACCTTGCGAAGCTGTCTCATGTAGTTGTTAGACTTTGCAGAGCCTTTTTTACTGCCAGCTTTACGGGAAAGCCTGTGCTGTTCTTTTGCAAGCTTTTTGTAACTTTCACGATAGAACTTATGGTTTGTACCCTTGCTGCCATTATGGTCAGTATATAAACCATCAGAAGCATAATCTAATCCGATTGCATTTGTGGTATCGATTCTATGCTCGCATATAGGAGCTTCAAACCCGAAAAGTACGGAAATATAATATTTCTTATCGGATTCCTGTGATACCGTTGCCGATTTGACGACCCAGTCTGTACCGGGGTGTCTGTGAATTACCGCTTTGACAATGCCGACTTTCGGGAGCTTGATACCATTGCCGATTATAGCAACAGTTCCTTTTTGATTATTGGCAGTATAGGCTTTGCGACTATGCTTTGCTGACTTGAATTCAGGAAAACCGTTCTTAGCCTTGCGGGACTTACTGAATCTGTTACGGAACGCCTTCTGTAAATCAAGTTGTTTATTGGCCAGTGCAAGACTATCTGCTTCCTTTAGATATGGGTAGTCCTCCTTATACTTAGCAGGAGTTACAGCAGCAAACTTACCAGCAGCTTTATAACTTTCAATCTTGTCGGCAAGCATAAGGTTATAGACCTTTCGGCAGCAGCCGAAGGTTTTAGCAAACATAACACTTTGTTCAGCTGCAGGATATATTCGATACTTAATTGCTTTGTTTGCCATCTTTCTCACCCTGTGATTGTATGTTATGACGATTACGACCGATTATATTATGATTATAACACTATAAATAACAAAAGTCAAGAAAACGCCGTGTTTATCGCAATTCATCCCGCCCTATAGAGGTGGGGATTTCTTGCTCACGGCGTGTTAAATCGAGGATTCAAGTTTAAACTTTTTATTTGCATTGACAAATTTCTGTTTTATTGCTAGACTATTTTTAATGGTACTCTTATCCGGAGCGGTGGAGGGACAGGCCCAAAGAAGCCCGGCAACCAGCTTTGTTTAAAGCATGGTGCCAATTCCTGCAGATAGTGATAATCTGGAAGATAAGAAAATGGTTTTGATATTTTCAAGCCTCTTCTCTGTTTCAGGAAAGAGGCTTTTTAAGTTTAGACAAAGGAGAGATTTAGCGTGGATAAAACTTTTGCTGAAATTAATGCCAAAATTAAAGCCGGAACTGCCGTAGTTGTTACGGCGGAAGAGTTGATTGAGCTGTGTGATCAAAAAGGAACTGCGGCGGCAGCTCAGGAGGTTGATGTGGTAACCACCGGAACTTTTTCTCCCATGTGTTCTTCCGGAGTGTTTCTCAATTTTGGTCACTCCAACCCCAAGATGAAAATGAGCAAAGTATGGCTGAATAATATTCCAGCTTATGCCGGAATTGCGGCGGTGGATGCCTATTTGGGAGCTACTGAACTGCCGGAAGATGATCCTTTGAACAGCAAACATCCCGGACAGTTTCGTTATGGCGGCGGTCATTTGATTGAAGAATTGGTAGCCGGAAAAGAAATTGAATTAAAAGCCAAAGCTTATGGCACAGACTGTTATCCCCGTACTGAGCTGAAAACCAGCATTACTATTGATGACTTGAATGAAGCCATTTTATTCAATCCCCGAAATTGCTATCAAAATTATAATTGTGCCATCAATACCACGGATCGAACCATTTATACTTATATGGGAATGCTGAAGCCTGATATGGGCAATGCTACTTATTCCACCTCCGGTCAATTAAGTCCGCTTTTAAAAGATCCTTATTTCAAAACTATCGGCATTGGTACCAGAGTGTTTCTGGGAGGCGGTATAGGTTATGTGGCCTGGAATGGTACACAGCATTTTCCGGAAATTCAATATGATGAAGAAGGCCGGAATCGGGGAGCCGCCGGGGGAACTCTGGCTTTGATTGGGGACTTGAAGCAAATGTCGCCAAAATGGCTGAAAGGAACCAGTTATTTAGGCTATGGAGCTACCTTATCAGTGGCTGTTGGAGTGCCAATTCCAGTTCTGAATGAAGAAATAGTCCGTTATGCAGCCGCCAAAGATGCAGATTTATATACCAGAGTAATTGATTATGGCAGGGACTATCAGGTGCATACGCCCAGCCGTTATCCGTGGGTAAGTTATGCTGAGCTGAAATCCGGCAAAATTATGATAGATGGCCGGGAAGTCCCAACAGCTCCTCTTTCCAGTTACAGCAAGGCTTTGGAAATTGCTGAAATCCTCAAAAGCTGGATTCAGAAAGGAGAATTTTTCTTAACTGAACCAGTGCAGAGATTGGGAAATCCAGATGATCAGATTCCGGTGAAAAAACTTATTGTTCGTTAAACCGAAAATTTGTGAGGGAGGGAAAAATGTGATTACGCAAAAAGTTGTTTTGAGATTTAATGCAGGTATTGCGGAGCAGCCTGTGGTATATCATTTAATCAAGGATTATAATTTGCAGTTTAACATTTTGAAAGCCAATGTCAATCCTCAAAAGGAAGGCTTTCTGGTTTTGGAAATCAGCGGAGACCGTTGTCAGGAAGGTCTGGATTTTTTAAGGCAGTTGGGCGTTCTGGTCAAGCCTTTGGAAAGTGAAGTTGTGCGTAATGATGAAAAGTGTATTATGTGCGGAGCCTGCACCGGAATTTGTCCTACCGGAGCCTTATATTTGCAAAGACCCAAAATGGAAGTTTGTTTTGATCCGGATAAGTGCATTGTTTGTAAGCTTTGTGTGCGGATTTGTCCTTTAAAAGCCATGGAGTTGAGTTTTTAGTGGAGTTCCAAAGAGATTACCGCCGCTTGCATCGGCAGCAGGATTTAATCCACTTTCAGATTCAGGAACAGCAGAGTGATTTGGATATTGGGGTTCGGCGGGAGCGTTTCAGCCCGGAATTGCAGGAATGGTCAAAACAAAAGCTGCGGGAAATCAGGAGTGCTCTGGAAAAATATTTGTTGCTGGATCCCGGCTTTGGTAAGGCTCTGGTTCCCTATGAGCCCCTGGCTTCCGCTCCTGGGCTGGCTCAGATTATGGCTGAAGCAGGCCAGACGGCAGGAGTGGGGCCAATGGCTGCTGTAGCCGGAGCTGTGGCTCAGGAAATAGGGCAGGCTCTGGCTCGGCGTTCCAGGGATGTCATTGTGGAAAATGGAGGAGATATTTTTTTAAAAAGTCAAATTCGCCGCCTGATTGGAATTTATGCCGGCAATTCAATTCTTTCCCATCGTTTGGCTCTGGAAATACCTCCGTCCTGGACTCCTTTGGGAATTTGTACTTCCTCTGGAACGGTAGGCCATTCTTTAAGTTATGGTCTGGCAGATGCAGTAGTGATTCTGGCCAAATCGACTGCTTTAGCGGATGCAGTGGCTACGGCCACCGGCAATCGAATTAAACAAAATGACGATTTAACTGAAGCGGTGGACTTTGCCTTGAATATTCCCGGAATCAGGGGAGCTTTGGCTATTAAAGGAAATCACTTATCAGTTAAAGGTCAGGTTAAACTGGTTCCTCTGGTTTTCGGTTAGGCCTCCCGTTTGGCCAGAAATCTTTGCAGGGTTTGAATTAAAGTAGTAAAATCAACCGGTTTGCTTAAATGGAAGTTCATACCTAATTGATTGCTTTTGTCCTGATCCTGTTTAAAAGCATTAGCAGTCATGGCAATAATTGGCAGGTGAGTTGTGTCATGCCGGTCTAGCTGGCGGATGGCCTGAGTTGCCTGATAACCATTCATAACTGGCATTTTTATATCCATCAAAATCAGGTCGTAAAAATATTCGGGAGAAAGACGGAACTTTTCTATGGCCTCGGCTCCATTGCGGGCTGTGTCTACCTCGAAACCTTCCAGCCTTAAAAATTCCGAAGTAATTTCCAGATTTAAATGATTGTCATCAACCAGAAGAATTCTTCTGGGAGCCTGATACAAAGGAGTATCTTCCTGAATAAAGTTAAGGGTTTGGGGAGCTTTTTCCAGATTATACAGCATTTCTTCCTGATCGGAAATTTGCAAATTAAGAATTACAACAACTGTGGTGCCTAAGCCAACCTGACTGTTAATGTGCAGCTTCCCACCCAAAAATTCTACCAGTTTCTTGGTAATGGCCATGCCCAGACCGTATCCTTCCGGAAAATTATTTTCCAGTTGGCGGCTGAAAGGCTGGAAGATACTTTCCAGAAATTCTTTGTTCATGCCGATGCCGTTATCTTTAATTTGAAATTTAAAGGCTTCACAGTTGGCATTTAATTGCCCCAAAGATTGAATGGAAAGCTCAACCAGACCTTGCTGCGGAGTAAATTTGCAGGCATTGCCCAAAATGTTGCTGAGGATACGATGAATTTTCAGCCGATCCCCATGGAGAAAGCGTTTAACATCTGCCTGGCTTTTAATGAGTAATTGGGGAGCCTGACGATCAAAAGTAATTTTCAGATCTTCCAATAAATCTTCCAGGGTAAAATCAATTTCGTGTAATTCTATTTTATTGGCTTCGATTTTGGACATATCCAAAACCTCATTGATGAGTTGCAGAAGCTGTTGAGAAGCCTGGGTAATTTTTTTCAGGCATTCCTGCATTCGCTGAGGATCTCCCAAATAAAGGTTGGCCAGGCTGGTCATGCCTAAAATGCTTTGCATGGGAGCTCGCAGATCGTGGGATATATTGGATATAAATTTTGATTTGGCCAAGTTGGCTTGTCTTGCCCTATTAAGTTGGCGATAAAGTTCTGGAATGGAGTTTTGCTGTTCGTGACGAGATAATTTAAGCTTTTTGCTGCTTCTATACTTATTCATTAAGTCACCCCCAGGGAATTATTTATTTTTAATTTTAACATAATTAAACCGGGCAGACAGATTTTTCGTTCTTGTTATTGTGACTTGAAAAGCAATATTTCTTCCTTTTTCGATAATAAGTATGAATATTATTATAAATATTCGGAAAAACAGAATTAAAAATATTGTAAACTGCTTCAAGGTTCCTGTCAAGAACTTATCCAGGAACCTTTTAGAGAAAATGAGCGTCTAAATAAAAAGTAGATTCCTGTCAGGATATTTGCAAGGGGGAACAGTTCTTGAATGTTATTGCACAATTAAGAAAAAGAAAAGGCTGGAAACAGGAAGATCTGGCTCTCCGTTTGGGCGTGCAGCGATCTACAATTTCCAAATATGAAAATCAGATAATTCCTTTAACTGGAAAGTCTTTGCAAATTATGGCTGAAATCTTTGAGGTGTCGGTGGATTATTTGTTGGGAAGGGAAAGGTTGCCTTCTCAAGCAGGCAGCCTTTGGATTCCGGTTTATTCGTGTTATCCCAGCTCAGCAGCAGAATTGGAACGGGCTGAAATTGTAGATCACGAAGAAATTTCATCGCAGTTGGCTCAGCAAGGGGAATATCTGGCTTTTGTTATGTCTGATGACAGCATGGCTCCCAAAATTCTGGCTCAGGATGTAGTTATTGTTCGCCGGGAAACAAAATGGCAGGACAGTGAAATTGGAGCGGTATCCTGGCAGGGGGGAAATGTTTTTTTGCGGCGTTTAAAGGCTCTTTCCGGGGGAATTATGCTTTTGCCGGAAAATTCTGATTATGAACCGCTTTTTATAGATAATCCGGAAACAAATTTAAATAATTTTCAATTCTGGGGCAGACTGGTTGAGTTAAGGCGTAAGTTCTAAAATAGGAATAAATATTTAACACGCCGTGAGCAAGAAATCCCCTACATCTACAGGTGGTGGGATGAATTGCGTTGCACACGGTGTTTGTTCACAATTGACATTTCCTGAATCTCTGCTATAATCAAAATGAAGGGGGATAAAATCTGATGACTATCTGATACAGGATGGAGGTTGTCAGTTTTTTGTTTCTTTTTTCAACTTTTCAAGTTAAGCCGGAACGGTTGTTTTCCAACCCTTAGGCACAAACAAGGAGGAAATATTTAATGCAAAAAGTCTACACAGGTAAGACCAAGGATGTCTTTAAATTGGAAAACAGCAATTATATGCTGAAATTCAAAGATGATATGACCGGAACAGACGGAGTTTTTGATCCTGGTTCCAATACTATCGGTCTTAGTGTGGAAGGAGTCGGCAAAGCTAATTTGCAAATGACTGTATTTTTCTTTGAAAAACTGGCTGCCGCTGGAATTAAGACCCATTATATCAGTGCCAATTTGGACGAAGGTTTGATGGAGGTAATTCCGACTAAAGTTTTCGGCAAGGGCTTGGAAGTAATTTGCCGCTATCGAGCCGTGGGCAGTTTCTTCCGCCGTTATGGAGATTATATTGAAGAAGGAGCCGAACTGCCGGCTTATGTGGAAATGACTTTTAAAGATGATGCCAGAGAAGATCCTCTGGTTACTAAAGAAGGTCTGATTGCTCTGGGGGTAATGAACGCTGAACAATATGACGCTATTGTAGAATCCACCCGCCAGATTACCAAAATTGTAGCTGATTCCCTCAGGGAAAAAGGTGTAGATCTCTATGATATTAAGTTTGAATTTGGCCAGACCGAAGATGGAGTTATTTTAATTGATGAAATTGCTTCCGGAAATATGAGAGCCTATAAAGACGGCAAATATATGCAGCCTTTTGAATTGTACAAGCATATTTTTGGTTAGAAAATATTTTTTAAAGCCCCCAGGTTTGACGCTGGGGGCTTTTTTGCTGGTTATTTATTGGGGGCGAACAAAGCATCACACATGGAAATATATTGTTTATCGGTATAACCTTGCAAAGTAATGGCTTTGTTGGGACATTCTCCGGCACAGGTTCCGCAGCCCTGACAGATAACTCCTTCGATTTCCGCCTTAAAATTGGTTTCCTTGCTGATGCGGGGAGCATTGAAGGGACACAGACGGACACAGGTCAGACAGGAGGCACATTTTTCCGGATCAACTACTGCTGTAACCCCTTTGGATTCAAGCCTGGTTCTGCCCAGAACGGTGGCTGCCCGACCAGCAGCAGCTTTGGCTTGAGAAATACTTTCTTCGATATTTTTGGGGCCATGAGCCAAGCCAGCCATGAAAATACCTTCCGCTGCAAAGTCAACCGGACGAAGCTTCATATGAGCTTCCAGGAAAAAATTATCCGGGTTCAGCGGAACCTTGAAGACCTGAGATAACTGCGGGTTGGATTCCTGGGGCGTAATAGCCGCAGCCAGAATCAGCAGATCCGGGTTAATGCTGATCGGTTGATGCAGAATAGGATCATTGATTTCAATCTTCAGGCTGGAACCGGCTTTGCTGACCTGGGGTTTGCTGTTTACATCATAACGAATGAAGAAAACTCCCTTGCTCCGGGCTTCCCGGTATAAGTCTTCATTGAAGCCATAAGTCCGAATATCCCGGTAAAGCATAACTACCTTCAAGTTGGGATTATTTTCTTTTAAGCGAATGGCCATTTTAACGCCTTTGGTGCAGCAAATCCGGCTGCAATAGGGACGCTGTTCTTCTCTGGAACCAACGCATTGAATAAAAGCCACGGTTTTGGCTGAAGCAATGCGGGGATCATTCTGATTTAAAGCTTCATCCATTTCCAACTGAGTCAGAACCCGATCATCTTCCCCGTATAAGTATTCAGTCGGCTTGCTTTCCTCGGCTCCGGTAGCAATAACGGTAGCTCCATGTTCGATCGTTTCCCCATTGGAAAGCTTGGTTTGGAAGTTGCCAACATAACCGGAAACTTCGCTGACTTCACAGCCATAATGAATGGTAATCCTGGAATCTGATTCCACCTGAGCGATTAAGCCCTGCAAATAGCTTCTGGCATCCTGATCCCCAATTCGGCAGGCAATACCGCCTAATTTTTTGTCTTTTTCAATTAAGTGTACCTGATAGCCCTGCTCGGACAGGGTCAAGGCAGTGTTCATTCCGGCAACTCCGCCGCCGATAACCATGCAGACAGGAACAACTCCTACAACAATCGGATCAATCGGTTTTAATAAAGCGGACTTGGCGACAATCATGCTGATCAGGTCTTTGGCTTTGGCAGTAGCTTTTTCCGGTTCTTTCTGATGAACCCAGGAACATTGATCCCGGATATTGGCCATTTCAAATAATTGTTTATTTAAACCGGCTTCCCGCATGGTTTCCTGGAATAAAGGCTTATGGGTTCGGGGAGAACAGGAAGCTACAATAATCCGGTTTAAATTGTGTTCTTTAATCAATTCCACCATATTAGCCTGGTTATCCTGGGAACAGGCATAGAGACAGTCCTGAGCATAGACTACATTGGGCAGAGTTTTTACATGTTCCAGAACTTCCGGAATACTGACTACGCTGCTGATATTGATTCCGCAGTGACAGACAAAAACTCCAATGCGGGGTTCCTGACCTTCAACGCTGATTTCCGGGGGAAATTCCTTTTCGGAAACCAGAGTATTTTTGGAAGGAGCCAGGAAAGTGGAACAATCTCCAGCGGCGGCTGAAGCCTGCATGACAGTTTCAGGAATATCCTTGGGACCGCTGAAAGCTCCGGCTACAAAAATACCTTTCCGTGAAGTTTGAACGCCGGTATGCGGTTTCAGCTGGCAGAAATTATACTGATTCATTTCCACATTCAAAATTTGGGAAATCTCAGAAGCACTGGCGTTGGGTTTTAAGCCAACCGACAGAATAACCATGTCGAAATCTTCTTCTGTGAAGCTGCCGTCCGGATTGCGGTATTTCAGCCGCAGATCCTGGCTGCCGGGAATTTCCCGTACGGTGGAAACCATACATTTAATATAACGAACATTATAATCATTTTTAGCCCGGTTGTAGTATTTTTCAAAGTCCTTGCCAAAGGCTCGAACATCAATGCAGAAAATTGTGGAATCCAG
>JAZRXK010000056.1:0-7964 GCA_045600185.1 Desulfocucumaceae bacterium | reverse complement strand
TGGCTATTAATATTTTTTGGGTGGTGTATTGCAAAATCATTCAAATTGTACAATACACCTGAATCCGTCACTATCCGACAAAGTGGCGGATTTTCTTTCTCCAACTTATAATTTTTTGTCCCAGGCAGACGCAAAATACGGCTTAGATCATGTGTCGAATCCACTTTCCATCCTTTGGCTTTGCCAGCGTCTTTTATTCGCTGCTGAAAGGCTATGGAAGCTTCCAAAGCATTCTTTCTGTCAGCGTCATTTTCAAGTATCCACGGATTCTCGAAGAGCCAGTAAGCGTGCAGTCCGTATCCGCTGTCAACAATTATGGTTGGTTCTTTGTCTGCCGGCAGTAACGATAGTGCAGCCGTCCAGTCAGGCGGAAGGTTGTCCGATTTATGAGCCTCGCCCTGTATATCAATATCCACCCAGAATCCCGGAATAAAGCTAATATCCGCCTGTTTAGGGCGTTTGTATGTTCCTAATCTCTGCCTTGTTCCACAAACGCCAAAATAAACATTATTGCCGTTCTCAGTAAGCTTTTGAGCCTGTTCAGCCATTTTATCCAGTTCGTCAACTGGGAAGGAATAAGTTGTTTTATCTACCCATAAATAAACGAATCCGGTTGCTTTGTCGTATAATTGGTTTAAGAATTTCTTCATATTTTGCTCCATTTCTTCAAATTTTCCTTTCTTCAAATTTTTCTTGACTTCCAACGAAACACGCCATATAATAAAAATAAGGTGTAGCGGTTTGAGGAATCCAGCATTCTTCTGATTTGTTTAATGTTGGTAAAGCGTTAAATAAAAATCCGCTCTTATATTTGTTCTAAAAGGAAAGCCCCTACCTCCTACAGTATGGCTTTCTTTTTTTTTGTCGTCATTCTTAAAAATCATACAATAAAATTCCATGTCTTCAAAATTTTCTTTTATTATACAGGATAAGGCAAAGTTAGTCAAGGATTATTGTTTAATAATAATAGGTGTTGAAGTATGGGAACGGCTCGAAAATGCCGTTAAAACGGCTTCTCAGGCGGATTGCACTTAGTCTGTTCATCATTCCCCACCCCTGCACCCCCAGCCGGAAAATCTGCATAATTCCCAGCACCCTGAACCATTACCGAATTACTGGCAGATATTGGCTATATATATAAAATCAGGGTTCTTTTGCTATTATACATGTGAACTGTTCCGGCAGTCAATAAGAACAGAAAAAACTTGCTTTCTTTTAGACTTTTTCAGCCCATATTTCCGTTTAGAGGCGTTGCAAAATTAAAAACGACTTGAGACACGGGAAAGAATTTAAAACGGATTTTCAGGCTAAATAGAACATTCGGGATTCTTTCTCTTCAGGTAGCGGCGCCGGAACGAATTTTCGAGGGTACCCTAAAGTCTTGAAAAAATCTGGACAGTCAGGGCAGGGAAGGTGCAGGTCATCAAACAGTAACATCAGCTAAACTTAATTTACAATTATTTTCCAATTGTTTTGTTAAAAGCAAGATTCATAACTTCATGTTATCCTGTCAATATATCGACTATTTTTTTAAAATAATCCCCCACAACCTCTTTTTTTCTTTTACTTTTTATTCCAAAGATGGAAACTGGGGAGGCAATTGAAAAACTCTTTTAGCAGAAATTGGCAGAAATTAAAGGTCAAACTCCCTTGACCTTTTGACATTCTTTGACTACCCTTCAAACCCTTATGGCCGTAGGGTTTGAAGGCATTTTTTGAGCGAAAAAGTGGCCTTAATTGTTTCTATATAGTATCAAGTAAAGAATTGCGTCTAAACCCCGGAAATCCAAAAAAGGAAAATTGGAAATTATCCCGGGAAATCGCCCTCCCCTTCCCGTTCCCCTCCCGGCGGGAGGGGAAGCGAATCTGACGGCATGCCCCGCCGGTCATCCGTCCATTATGCCACGCCCGGCTAATCGGCATTCAAGGCCAAGCCCTGCGGGTGGCTGCGCCAGCCTTGACAGCCGGCCGGGTGTGGCACTGTCCGGCTGAACTCGGCGGCATGCCCCCAGCTTCAAGATATGTAAAACTATATCAACATTTTCGGCAAAAAAAATAACTCCCACCCAGAAAATTTGAGTGAAAGTTATGTAAAGTTAGTCTGCAATTAACGTATAATTATTATACCCAACATACCAACGGTAACGCTCTATTATATATCCCAAGTCAGGGTTCAAGCCATCATCAATATCAGTATTAATTAAATCTCCGTCAGTTACATCATCCAATTTTAACTGTTTACGCACAGAATTAAAAATCCCTTTAAATCCAACCAACCTACGGCCAGCCAGCACAGTATCATACAATTCCAGCGTTTCAAGCTGTTTTTGGTAGGGCTGTCCCAGAATATCAACATCCTTAAGTGGATACTTAGAAACCTCCAGCCTTGCCCCGGCCGTATCGTCTACAGCCTCGATATAGATTATAGGGTCATAGTCAGCCTTAATACAGGTTTTCCATAAATCCTGCCAACTTTTTTTCTTCCCAGTGGATTGTATGGCCGGAATATAATTATCAAGGCTAAAATAATCAGGCGACACAGCTAGAACAATATGCAGGTGAGGATGGTAAGTATCATAAGATTTTGACCGCCGGTTGATATTGTGGGTAACTTCAAGGCAACGGTAAGACCCCAAGATGGTTTTGTTTTTGCGAATACTTCTATGTTCAAACAATAATTTGTAACCTTGCAGGAGTGTATCGACAGTATTGTGCAGGTCTGCACCTTTACAATTTTTTAGGGTCAAGGTCAAAAACAAATATCTGGTACCAACATTGTTAACTGCAATGTAATTCATAATTTTAGAGAGCTGCCCAAAAATTTTGCGGCTACGCCTCCAATTGCACATGGGACAAAGACGATTGCGACAAAAATAAGCCTTGTGAAGCTTTTTTTGCCCGTCTGAATAAGATTTAAACTCAAGGTAATTTCCGCAAGTTCCAACTCTTTCGGACTTTGTTTGCTGTTTTAAGTCGCCATACAATCCAGATATTTTTAACGATTTTTCCTTTTTCCCCCGCCAGTCAATTTGCTTACCGGTGCTTGACTTATCGTCCAGAACAGTGTATAATGACACTGTAGGACTTTCTTGTGGGGATGTCTTACTTTCATAATTTGCAGGTTCGGGGGCTACCGAACCTCTTCTTTTTTTATTCACTTTTCAGATTCCTTTCTAGCTTTCAAATTCCCTACGTCTTTTCACCGTCCGGGAGCGAAAACCCTCTTTTTCTTTTAATTTTGCATAAAAATCAATGCTTGCCGAAAAAAGGAGCTAAACTGTGGTAGCAAAATTAAATTTCAAGAGTATCCTAAAATCTGGGCAGGGAAGGTGCAGGTCATCAGACAATATTGTCCGCTAACATTAATTAACTGACATAATAAGTCCGCAATAAAATAAGCTGCCCCATCAGGACAGCACTCAAGCATTACTCAGAGCATTTGTATAAATGTTCTGGGGCTATATCAATATCATCATTCCAAACAACAGTACCGCATTCTGCTTTAGCACACAGAAAAAAAGCACGATTTTTAAGCTGAGAATAGATAGCTTTTTCTAAGAGAGGACGAGCATTATAAACTTTTTTAATTCCGTCTGCAAAAGTTAGATGCAGTGTATAATCTTCTTTAGGCTGTACTTCTTTAACTACCCAAACAGGATTTTTCATAGCTTTATTAGCTCCCTTCTATAGGATAAGAGAGACCCCCACGCTTAACGCAGAGGGTCAATCTTGTAAAGTGGCTGTTCATTCATTGCAAGCTCCCAATTAGCTAAAAGCTCGTCTCTGTGAAGCTCTGCCCAGGCTGATATTAGCTTAAGCTGTTTCTTTGGCATTTCTCCGTCTGTCAGCTCTCCGTCCATATTAAAGACTGCGTTATATTCTTGATATGTTGCGTGAAAGTGAGGCGGGTTATGCTCTCCGCTGTTATACATTCTTACGATAATCCCGTAGAACATTGATATTGTAGGCATCTGCTCTTCTCCTTTTGTACTTATTCACCATTCAGAAATTTCATCAGGTTTTTCTCGGATACTCGCCATTTTCCGCCGATTTTAACAGCCTTCAGCCGCCCCTGCTTAATGTAGCCCAATAAAGTTCGATGAGTTACGCCGATTATAGGTTCAAGGTCTGTCACGCTGTACATAGTTATTTTGTCCAACTTGTCGTTCCTTAAATTATTCCGTCTTTCCGCTCGCTCTTTCGTATCCAAATTCATTCCCATAATTTCGCCTTCTTTCTGTCAGCATCTCGCTGGTGTTGTTAATAGCCAGACCTGCAAAGTACTGGATGGCCTTAATTCCTGACACGGCCTCCTCCCAGCTGACCTGCACCTTCCCTGTTGCCATATCAGCCAGCCATTCGCTGACCATAGACAGCCAGAATAATTGCTCTAATCTTTCTTCAATAATTTCCATTATCGATAACCCCCTTGAATTTCAGGGAGCGGTTGGGGTATAATAAAATTACCTGGAACCGCTCCTGGTTTATAAACCTGGAACCGTTGCTTCCAGTGGCAGGGCTGTAGTTTTCCTTTGAGACGGGGCTACAGCCCTATTGCTTTGGCTATTCTATATTCGCTGTCATTTTTTGCCCGCTCCAGAGCATGGCTGTAAATCAAAGTTGTATTAATATTCCGATGACCTAATAACTGCTGGGTTTCTTCCACGGTTGCACCATTCAGCAGGTTTAAAGTGGCCGCTGTATGCCTCAAGGAATGAGCGGTTATCCGATTGGATACCAGCCCAGCCTGGGCAAACTGATCTTTGCAGATTCTGCTGACAGACCGGGTAGTTAGTCTGCACCCGATATTCCGCCGGGAAAGAGACCCGAACAGGGGAGCATCTGCATCCAGAATCCCTCTGGCCTGAATATATTCCCGAATAGCTTTTTCCACGGGTTCGGCCAGTTTTACATATTCATTTTTACCATTTCTCCCTTTGCCTTGAAAGTACAAAGCCGGACTGTCCCCGGCAACTCCTAAATCGCCGATATTAGCCCGAACAATGGAAATAGTCCTTAGCCCAGTAGTAATCATCAAAGAAATAATTGCGTAGTCCCGCAATCCCTTCAGCGTGGAGCGGTCGATGGAATTAAGCAAATTTCCAGCCTGATGACTGGTCAGGTAGTCCTTTTTGTGGCCAGCATCCAGTTTAACTCCTTTAACCCGGTCAGCAACATTTGGATACAGCCCCTCCCTTGCTGTCCATTTGAAAAAAAGTTTTACCGCTGTCAAATAAGCCTGAACGGTTGTCGGTTTGTGGTCTTCTGCCAGATAATCCCGATAATTTACAATGTCTTTCCGAACTGGATGAGAAATGCCACACGATTGTAAATAGACTAAAAAACGGCGTACCGCTCCAGTATAAGTTGCAATGGTTTTTGGTGAAGCATCAATAAAATCCTTCCACTTATTAAAAAGTTGATACGGTGATTGATTAACTGTTAATTCCTTCAAGTTCTACACCTCCAATAAGCTAATATTAGCATAGTTTAAGCTGAATGTCAACTAATTTTTTCTTAGCATAGGTCAAATTTTAAAAGTGTAGTTAAGTGTAGTTAAATGTAGTTAAGTGTAGTTTTCAGATAATTTGTCAAACCCTTACTGGATAAGGGCTGACGGGTTTTTAAACTACACCAACTACACTAACTACACTTGTTTTTAACTTTTTCTCTTTTTTTTTTCTCTTTTTTTTTCTCTTTTTTTCCCCTTTTTTTTACCCCTCTTTTTTTTTCTTATTTTTTTTCTTAGAAATAAGAAATAAGTGTAGTTAGTGTAGTTTTTTTTTACGAAGCCTTAAGTAGTAAGGCTTTAAGGCCACTACACTTCAACTACACTAACTACACTTCAGCTACACTAACTACACTTCAGCAGGGTGATAAATCCTTATTCTTTTGCCGTCACGGGTTGTTACTTTGGTTTCAATAGGTCTATATTTTTTTAACTCTTTTGTAAAGCGGGGCAAGGTCATTTCAAGGAATCCGTTCTCATTGCAAAAACTACGATAAGCCAAATAAACTTCTTGCGTGGGATGACCTATGATGTCACCGTCTTCCATACTATCAAAAAATAGCAATATTGGATTATTTTCGAATGTGTATTCTTCCAACAGCTGGTTAATTTGGGCAGATTGGCTAAAATCATTGTTGGCCAATACTCGCTTTAAGCCCTGAAGTCCTAATTGGATGAGGTACTCCATGGCTTCTGAATTACACCCAGTCGGCAAAATCTTCCCGTTGTTTCAACCCGTCAAACATTTGTCTGGTCGAATCATCGGGGCGTGTCCATTGTCGGGGATCCGCCGAAAAAAAAGGCAGAAGGAAAAAAAGAAGTGTAAGGGCAGGTTTAGCATGAAGCCTTACTAGATAAGGCTTCCCGCCATATGAAAAAAATGGCATTACGCTAAACAAAAAGAAGTGTAAGGCAAGTGTAATGCGTCAAACCCTTATGGCGTAAGGCTTTACAAGTAATCCTTACACTCATTACACTTATATATATATATATATAAAATATTATATATAAAAAAATATATATACAATCATAAAAAAAACATAAAACCGTAAAAACATAAAAAAATTGGCTTGAGAAGTGTAATGAGTGAAATGCAATGCCCCAAACCCTTATGGCGTAAGGCTTTCGGGCATTTTACAAGTGTAAGGATTAGTGTAAGGATTAGTGTAATGAAAAGGTCATCATTAACAAAAAACGATGACCTTTACTTCTTTTATTGCTTCTGAAAAACTCTATGTGTGCGACCATTTACCCATGTTGGTTTTGGTATATAATTGAATTGTCTCTTTATTTCACGAACAAAATTATTGTATTGGACGGCTGGGATCCCTCGCTCAATACAAAATACGCCATACTGCCGGTATACATCTTTCGGAATTGTTCCTTCAAGAAAATCCAATTCTTCCGTGACAAAAACAAAGATATGGTTATTATCCTGCTCGAAATCTTCCAGCATAGCTGCTACTTTTTTCGATGAGGTGAAGGCGTTGCACTTTAACAATCGGATTAGTCCCCGGATTCCCAACTGGATCAAATATTCCATTGCTTCTGTTGTACACAATTTGTTTATTAATAATGGATCATAATCCGGATTATCCGAATAAAACCGTGCATCAAAGGGAATGATGGTGAAACGGCGTTTTATCGCTTCAAAACCTTTTGTGCCAACTTTAGGTAAATCATTAGCACTAAAAAATAATTTGGCATACGGTTTAAATTTAAAGGCTGGCTCGCCTTTAAATTCGGCGGTGATTTCTCCACCTGAAACGATGGCTTTAAATAAAGCTTTGGTGCTTTTTTCAATGAAATTATCAGAAATATCATCGGCAGCGTTTAACAGTTTTCCCGCCATGTCAGCTAATTTAAATCGGCTGCCAATATCATCAATGCTCAAGGCTGATCGGTTATCCGATCCTATCAGCTCGCCAATCATCGTAAGAAAAGTTGATTTTCCATTTGCACCGTCTCCCAGCAAAAAGAATGATTTTGCAAAAATATTTTTCCGGTAGAAACAATAGCCTATTGCCTCCTCAAGAAGCTTTCGTATTGATTCATCGTGGCAGGAAATATCATCAAGAAACTTGTCCACTATTGGAGCTTCAGCCTTTGCATTAAAATTCCAGGGTATTCTATTCAGAATGATATAATCTGGACTGAACGGCTTAAGCTCATCGGCTGAGAGGTTATAGACGCCATTTGCAAAAGCAATTAAATTAGACTGGGTAGTCACTTCGGCACCTGGAGCCACCAATTCCATATACTTATAGACTTCTGTCCTCTGTCTTGCTTTTAAATTCGGAATATAGTCGATCATTTTCAGCTCAATCAATCGTTGGTCAGGCACATATACACCCTCTTGATATATGTGTAATTGTCCATTAATTCGCTTGATATGGTCGTTATTTATCAAAAACCGGGCAAAGTTATCGTGCAAAAATTTTTTATCGTTAAAAAA
>JAZRXK010000055.1:0-3198 GCA_045600185.1 Desulfocucumaceae bacterium | reverse complement strand
GGCGATAAATTCCAGATCATGGAAGTATTCCTGCCGGAAATCGTTTTGGCCGCTGATGCTATGAAAGCTGCCATGAAAATTTTGGAACCCGAAATCCTGAAAAAAGCTGCCAGTGGCGAAGGTGAAGAACGCATTGGCTGCGTAATGGGTACCGTTAAAGGTGATGTACACCAGGTTGGTAAAGATATGGTTTCCACCATGTTGATGACCGTTGGTTTCGATGTAAAAGACCTGGGACCTGATGTAGCTCCGTCCGTATTCATGGAAGAAGCTGCTGCAATGGATGCTAAATTGATCGGTGCTTCCGCTCTGATGTCCACCACTCTGCCGGTTCAAAAAGACTTAATCGAATTCCTGGAAGCCAAAGGCATGAGAGATAAATATAAAGTTATGGTAGGCGGCGGTGTTGCTTCCGCAGCCTGGGCAGAAGAAATCGGTGCTGACGGCTATGCATTAGACGCTGTTGCTGCTATCGAAGTTGCCAAAAAATTGATGGGCATGGCCTAATCTAAAAAAATTTTTAAAATCTAAAATTCAAATTTTGAGGAGGTTGCATTATGACTACAAGTATCAGAGGTAAAATGCTCGAATATTGGGCAAGAGCCGAAACCGGTCCGGTTTGTTTTGAAAAAGAATTTGATTACAAACGCTACTGGCCGATGTTGAAAAAGATCACCAAAAAGTATGGTATTGAATACGATCCCAAGAAAATCGTTCCCGAAGATGATGATTTCATCGATGCTCTGTGGAAAGCCGGTTATGAATTCTTCCTGGAATGCGGTGTTTTCTGCTCCAACACCGAACGCTTGATCATGTACACCGATCAAGAAGTAAAACAAGCCATTCGCAATGTTCCCCGTGATTGCAAAATGGGTACCGGTTATGACGAAATCGTTATGAAATATCGTGATTTCGAAGACTATGATCCCAATGGCAAAAACCCCGTTGGTCAGCTCGGTCGTATCTTAGGACCTCAGTCCGATGATATTTTTGATGCTGTATGTATGTCTTATGTTCAGGAACCTCTGATTGACTTCGTTCACTTCCAGGGTGTTGTAACCGAAATCAACGGCGTTCCCGTAAAACCCGGTTCTCCTTTTGAAATGCTGTCTGAATTAAAGAGAGCTTCCGTAGTAGAAAATGTTCGTCGTCGCGGCGGTCGTCCTGGCCTGTCTGATGGTTCTTCCATGCCTTGTACTTTACAGGCTGAAATGATGATTCAGGATATGGTAAAATCCGGTGATGTACGTCACGTTTATGTAATGCCTCACCTGAAAACTGACTATGACCAAATGTGCCGTGCTTTACAGTGGCATCAATTTGGATCTAAAACCTGGGGTATCATGCAGGCTTACATCGGCGGCGGTTCCGGCGGCCCGGCCACCTCTGCTGTACAGGGTGTAGCTGACCTGTTGGCTTACCTGATGCTTTATGAAACCAGCGTTCTGGGTTGCTTCATTTCCGACGCTCTGTACTTCTCCAACACCAGCCGTACCTCCATGTTCGTAGGTCTGAACGGTGGAGCTGCCTTTGTTAAACACACCAAATGGCCCGGTTGGATTGGACCAGGCTGGCAGATGGTTGCTGGTTTAGGTGCTGAAGAATACTTCTGGGAACACTGCACCGGTGCAATTGGTAACACCTGCTTAGGTTTTGCTAACTCCGGTGGTACTGGTCACCAGTCCGCAGTTCTGGATCACGCTTGTGGTTTAGGTGCTCGTTTTGGTGCTGAAGTTGGTTATGCTGTTGGTAAAGCCAAACTGACCCGGAAACAAGCTAACGAACTGTGCCTCTATACTTTGGACAAATATCAAAGCCAGATCGAAGACCGTACCCTGCATAACAAGGGTGGCGGATTCCGTGAAGTTTACGATGTTAGAACCGTTCAGCCGAAAAAAGAATACCTCGCTATTTATGAAAAAGTTAAAGCTGAACTGCGTGAACAAGGTCTTCCGATGGAATAAGCCTTTGATGGCAGCTTAATAAAAGAATAACAGCGTTGTCCTGTTCTCCTTTAAAAGGGGACAGGGCAGCGTTTTCTTTTTTTCCTGAAAAGAACTTTTTTTAAAAATTTTATCTTTTTGAACAATTTTGCACAAAACCTCTTGACAAGACCGGGGGGGTTGAATATAATAAAGGCAGTTCAAAGTTCTGACACAATATGACAATAAAATTTGCAGGAAAAAATTAAAATTAGTACTTGCAATGAAAATTATCCTGTGTTAGAATGAAGTCAGGAAAAATGTTTCAGGAATTTTGGAATATTTTTTTTGAAACAAAAAGTGATCAAAAGAACAAATTCGGGCGATAATAAAAACTCCCCATTTTTTTAAGCTTGTTAGTCCCTTTGATCACAAAGTAGCAGTTTCTTGAAAAAAGAGAGGAACTTTTCGAAAAAAAGTCATTGTTGTTACAAAAATATCAAATTTAATCAACTGCTTAAGAGCAGTATGGTGCCTTACAAATCCAATTAAGGTTAATTAGGTTTTTGGGATAATTGTAACAATCAAATCTTTTGATTAAACGAATAATTGTCCTGAATGGTGCAAGCAATAAAATCAAAGGTTTCTTGCAAATCAACTTGCTTAAAGAGAATAATTTGATAAAAGATTTGCAAGCATAGCGAAGAGGGCGTAATGTTGAGCAATAAAATTTTTTACCTGTGCTTGATAAATAATTATCAAAGTCAGACTGAAGTCGGTTTTGTTGCCTATCCAAATAATTTGTATGTTGGGGAACATTGCGAATGGCTTGTTTGGAAGTGTCTCTTGGAAAAGTTGAGGAATCTTTTTTAAGGAAAAACTGAACTGTTGCTTTTTCTGACTGAGATGATTTTTATCAAGTCAGGTCTTAAATAAGTGGTTAAATAAATTACCATAAATATTTTAACTTTATAAGGAGGCTGAAATAATGCAAGAAGCTATCAAAAACAAATTCACCGAAGCCATTATGGATGGTGACGAAGACTTGGCAGTAGAAGCTGCTGAAGAATTAGTAGCCGCTGGAGACGATCCGGTTGAAGCCGTTAATGTAATGGGTGACGCCCTGAATGTATTAGGCGATAAATTCCAGATCATGGAAGTATTCCTGCCGGAAATCGTTTTGGCCGCTGATGCTATGAAAGCTGCCATGAAAATTTTGGAACCCGAAATCCTGAAAAAAGCTGCCAGTGGCGAAGGTGAAGAACGCATTGGCTGC
>JAZRXK010000054.1:0-3247 GCA_045600185.1 Desulfocucumaceae bacterium | reverse complement strand
GCCCACACTGTTGACGGAGATTATCAGGCCACCTGTCAAATTACAGTTTCTGGTGGTTCAAAAGGCGATTTATTCAGTGCTGCTTCTTCCTGGGCCATTGATCAACTTTATGCTGCTGATCAATATGGCTTAGTTCCGACTGCCATGCGAGGCAGCGACTTTACCCAACCCATTACCAGGGCAGAATTCGCCGCCATTGGGCTTTCCTTGTATCAAAACTTCACCGGCAGTCAAGCTCAAGCCGGAACGGCCAGTTTTGAAGATATAAGCGAAGATGTTTATGCTGAAGACATTATCAAGGCTTATAATATCGGGATTGTCAGCGGAACCGGAGATGGCCGTTTTTCCCCGACAGCAGGTTTGAATCGGGAATCGGCAGCTACCATGATGACCAATGTTTACAAAATTATTTACGGAGAGATTCCAGAAATCAATCCGGCCAGTCTTTTTGCTGATGATGCCAGCATTGACTCCTGGGCCAGAAAACCGGTTTACTTTATGCATAATATGGGGGTAATGAAAGGCGTAGGAGATAACAAATTCAATCCAACCGGATCCGCCACGCGTGAACAGGCAATTATTATGGCCAAATTATTGTACGAAAAAATGTAATTCCATTTCAGAGGTTCTACAGGCCGGCATCTTTTAAGATGCTGGCCTGTTGCTTTTCCCAAGTTCTACTCCAAAATTCCACCAATAATCTGCCGTTTTTTTTCAACAATACCTTCCTTTTTCAAGAATAAAAATAAATAACAAGCTTAAAAAGGAGGATTGCATGAGAGAAGGAATTTGCACTGTAACTGGCATTACAGGCAGCAGTCTGGCAGCTTTATTGGGTGGTTGGGATACAGCTTTGATCACTCTGATTATCTTCATGATTATCGATTATCTGACCGGCTTAATTGTAGCCGGAGTATTCCATAACAGCGATAAAACCCCTAATGGAGCTTTGGAAAGCCGAGCCGGATTTAAGGGGCTTTGCCGCAAAGGGGTTATGCTCTTGCTGGTTCTGGTAGCCTGCCGTCTGGATTTGGTAACGGGAACCAATTTCATTCGCAATGCGGTCATCATTGCTCTGATCGCCAATGAAACTATTTCCATCATTGAAAATATAGGCTTAATGGGAGTTCCGATTCCGTCGGCCATAGTCAAAGCGGTTGAAATGTTAAAAAAAAATAAATAAGTTTGCCTCCAGTTTAAGTCCAAAATATTGCTATACTTTTGGGCTTAAATTGTGTTATAATAGTTTTGTTTTACAGCACTGGCAGATTTTTGCCGGAATACTTTTTGGGAGAAGGAGATAGTTTTGAGTAAATTAACCAGCGACGAAGTCAAAAAATTAGCTAAAGAACTGGGAGTCAAATTTATACGTTTACAGTTCACCGATATTTTTGGTCAATTAAAAAACGTAACTATCACCGTAGAACAACTGGATAAAGCTTTGGCTGGGGAACTGATGTTTGATGGGTCTTCCATCGAAGGCTTTGTCCGCATTGAAGAATCCGATATGTATCTGCGGCCAGATCCTTCCACTTTTGCGGTTTTTCCCTGGAAGCCCAAAGACGGAGCGGTAGCTCGTTTAATTTGTGATATTTACAACCCAGATGGCACCCCATTTTCCGGAGATCCCCGCCATGTTTTGCGGAGAGCTGTTGCTGAAGCCAAAGAAATGGGTTATGACATGAATGTGGGGCCGGAAGCAGAATTTTTCCTGTTTTATCTGGATGAAAAAGGCCGACCCACCACCGAAACTCATGATCAGGCCGGTTATTTTGATTTAACTCCCATTGATTTGGGTGAAGATGTACGCCGGGACATGGTTTTGACTCTGGAACAAATGGGATATGAAATTGAAGCTTCTCACCACGAAGTAGCTCCTGGTCAGCACGAAATTGATTTTAAATATTCCGATGCTTTGGATGTAGCCGATAAAGTAGTAACCTTCAAATTTGTTATACGAACTATTGCCCAGCAGCATAATATGCACGCTTCCTTTATGCCCAAACCAATTTTTGGCATCAGCGGCAATGGAATGCACTTGAACCAGTCTTTGATGAAGAATGGCAAAAATGCTTTCTACGATCCGTCTGCTCCCATGCAGTTAAGCCAGGATGCCATGTTCTATATTGGCGGCATTTTAAAACATATTAACGCCATTACTGCCGTTACCAACCCAGTAGTTAATTCCTACAAACGGCTGGTAGCCGGTTATGAAGCTCCGGTTTATGTAGCCTGGTCTTCCCAGAACCGCAGTCCGCTGGTGCGAATTCCAGCCAAAAGAGGTATGTCCACCCGAATTGAATTACGCAGCCCGGATCCCACCTGCAATCCCTATTTGGCTTTGGCCGTTTGCCTAAAAGCAGGTCTGGATGGCATTAAAAATAAAATTGCTCCGCCGCCGCCCTGCGACCGCAATATTTACGCCATGAGCAGGGAAGAACGCAATCAGGCTGGAGTGGCTAATTTGCCACCTAACTTAATACACGCTATTCGAGAACTGGAAAAAGATGAAATTATTAAATCTGCTTTGGGCGAGCATATTTGCCAGAGATTTATTCTGGCTAAAAATCTGGAATGGGAGCAATACCGAATTCAGGTGCATGAATGGGAAACCCAAAAATATTTAACCAAATACTAAGTCTGAACTTCCCCGGTTGAAATAAATCGGGGACTTTTTTCAGGCGGAAACGAGGTTATATGGATTGGTTAGTTCTTGGCTGGATCTTAACCTGCCTTTGTTTTTTGCTGGGCATCATCGGCACAATTTTTCCAGTTTTGCCCGGTTCCTTTTTGATTTTAGCAGGTTTTGTTTTCTATGACTGGCTGGTTGCTTCCTTACCCTGGTATTTTTATTTAATCCAGGGGGGCTTAATAATTTTAAGCTTTCTGGTTGATTACTTAATGAGCATTTGGGGAGTCAAGCGTTTTGGAGGAAGCCGTGCTTCCACCTGGGGCAGCATTATTGGCTTAATTTTGGGAGTTATGATTTTTAATCTGCCCGGAATTTTATTGGGACCTTTTTTGGGAGCAGCTATTGGAGATTTTATCAGCAATCAAAATGGAAAAGCAGCTCTTAAAGCCGGTTGGGGAGCAGTTATTGGCAATTTAAGTTCTATTCCGCGTGAACTACTCCGACTTATAGAAGTCGGAGCTTCCTGCTTCAATCACTACTGCCTGGCTAACATAATCGTTAGCTCAGGTCTTACACAATGTCCACAGGCATATGAGTTTGGGCTATTCCATCCCT
>JAZRXK010000053.1:0-3760 GCA_045600185.1 Desulfocucumaceae bacterium | reverse complement strand
CTTTGGGAAACAACCATGGATCCGGATACCCGAACTGTTTTGCAGGTCAATCTGGGAGATGCTCAGGAGGCCGAACAGATTTTTTCCATGTTAATGGGGGATAAAGTTGAACCCCGCAAAATGTTTATTCAGCAAAATGCTCAATATGTCCGCAATCTTGATGTTTAGATTCGGTTTGCTTAAATAAAAGGGGACTGCCGTTGAAGCGGCAGTCCCCTCTGAAATTCAGCGTCATCAGTTCAGATTTTTTAAAGGACGGCAGAATTTTTGCAAAATTAACCAGGTTAATATGGCCAGGGCTACGCAGCTTAGAATAATAGTCCCCAATCCTCTGGGCAAATCAGGCCAGGGTAAGGAGCCAATTAACATTCCCAGACTGCCGAAGGCGATCAGGACAAAGTTAATCAGAGAAGAAACCGAACCAGTGTCCCCATCTTGTTCGGACAAAAGAATTTGAACGGCTACAGGACGCATCAGACTGCCCAAAAAAGTAAAGGGAAGGAAACAGACAAAAAAGAAAACGGCTGCCTGACTGCCCCAGAGCAAAAGAGCTGAACCGCTGGCTGCTGCCATAAGAACACAAAAATAAATAATGGAACGCTCCCGAACTCGACCTTGTGCTTTAATATACAGAGACGGAGCCAGAACGGAGATAAAAGCATTAGCGGCAAAATAATAGCTGTAAGTGGTGGCATCCAGGGCAAAAAAGTCAATATAAACATAGGAGCTTAAAGCCAAATAAGCCATAAAAGGAACTGTAAACAGGGCAGCAAACAGCAAAAACAGGCTGAAGCTTTTATTTTTGGCAATCAGAGGCAGACGGTAAAAAGTTTTATACCATTTGTCGCTCAGGCGTTCCTGAGCCGGAAGGGATTCCGGGAGGAACAAAGAAGCCAGAAAGCATAAAGAACCAATAACTGCCAAAATTCCAAAGCTGGCTCTCCAGGTGGTTATTTTCAGCAGAAAGGCTCCGAGAACCGGAGCTATCATGGGAGCAAAGGCTGTAATGGACTGCACGACCGCAAGAACGGTAGTTCGCAGCTTGCCCTGAAAGCAGTCTTTGGCCAAAGCCATGGACATGGAAAGCATACCTCCTGCTCCCAAAGCCTGCAAAATCCGGGCGGCAATGAGCTGAAAAATGCTGCCGGACAAGGCACAAAAAACACTGAACAGGGCATAAACGGCCAGACTGATCAGTAAAATCGGCTTGCGGCCATATTTATCACTCAAGGGGCCGAAAATTAAAATGCCGACAGACATAAAAAAGAAAAAAAAAGTCAGAGTTAAATTGGTAATAGAAACTGAAGTTTGAAAATAATTGACCATTCCAGGCAAAGCCGACATATATAAATCCGTGGAAAGCGAAGGAGACATGCCCAAAACAGCCATTAACAAAATTAAACCAGATTTTTTTAATTTGCTTTTGGTTTTTTTCTCTTGTGCTGAAGCGGAATCCAGTGATTCTTCCAAGTTGGAACCTCCATTGGAGTAAGAAAAAAGCGGCCTTTAAAGAACCGCTTCCAATTAACCCATGGGAATAATGGTTTTAGGTCTGACTCCATGTTTTTTGACGAAACGATTCATGCGGCGAAAGGCTTCCATCAGATCATCCATGGAAGCTGCATAGGAACAACGAATATAGCCGTTACCGCTGGGACCGAAAGCATTTCCCGGAACTACAGCTACTGATTCTTCTTTAATAAACTGTTCGCAAAATTCTTCACTGCTTAACCCGGTTCCGGTAATATCCGGGAAAGCATAGAAAGCACCGCCCGGTTCAAAGCAGGGCAAACCCATATCTTTAAAAGCCTGAATTACCACATGTCTTCTGCGGTTATATTCCTGAATCATTCGCCGCATAGCCGGTTTTCCGTTTCGCAGAGCTTCTATGGCAGCTTTTTGTGCCATAATGGGAGCACAAAGCATGGTATATTGGTGAATTTTGTTCATGGCAGCAATAAAATCAGCATTTCCCGCAACATAACCAATTCGCCAGCCGGTCATGGCATAAGCTTTGGAAAAACCGTTGAATAAAACAGTTCTTTCTCTCATGCCCGGCAAAGAGGAAAAACAGGTATGTTCTCCGTTATAAGTCAGGCGATCATAGATTTCATCAGAGAAGACCAGCAAATCATGTTTGGCGACTATTTCGGCAATGTCCTGCAAATCCCGGCGAGACATAATTGCTCCGGTGGGGTTATTAGGGTAGCAAAGCAAAAGAATTTTGGTTTTGGGAGTAATGGATTTTTCGACTGTTTCCGGGGTTAAACGGAAATTATGTTCAATGGAAGTGGGCATATAAACCGGTACTCCGCCAGCCATAATTGCAACCGGACCATAAGAAACATAAGCCGGATCGGGAATTAAAACTTCTTCTCCGGGAGAAAGCAAAGCCCGCATGGCCAAATCCATGCCTTCACTGGCTCCGACCGTAATTAAAATTTCTCTCCGGGCATCATAAGTTACTCCGTAAGTTCCGTCCAGATCCCTGGTAATTTCTTCCCGCAGTTCGGAAAGCCCCTGGTTGGAAGTGTACATGGTGTAGCCCATTTCCAGAGAATGGATGGAGGCTTCCCGAATATGCCAGGGAGTTACAAAATCCGGTTCCCCAACGCCCAACGAAATAATATCTTTGATTTCGGTGGCCATATCGAAAAATTTGCGGATTCCAGAGGGAGGATAGGCGTTGACCAGCGGATTAAGGCGTTGAGCCCATTTGGTAATCAAGGTGAAATCACCAACCTTCTGTCAAATTCATCATCTTCAATAATTACTCCGTCTTGTTTGTAAGTTTTTAAGACAAAGTGAGTGGCGGTGCTGAGAACTCCTTCAATGGTGGCCAGCTTGCGGGAAACAAAATTGGAAACTTCCCGCATGGTTTTGCCTTCAATGAAGACTACCAGATCATAGCCTCCGGACATCAGCCGGACACTGTGAACTTCCGGGAAACGATAGATTCTTTCAGCCACCGAATCAAAGCCGACATCTCTTTGAGGAGTGGTGCGAACTTCAATGAAAGCGGTTACTTTTTCTTCCCCGGCTTTTTCCCAGTTAATCAGGGTTCGATAGCTTAAAATAACCTTGCCTTTTTCCAGAAAGGCAATTTTTTCTTTGACTTCCTCAACGCTCATTTGCAGCATGGTAGCAATTTCTTCCGGAGTTAATTTGGCATTGTTTTGTAATAAATCCAATAATTCTTTCAAACTGTAACCTCCTTTATACTGGCAATTTTCAGGCTGGTTTTGAAAAAATCAGAACTGCCCACTATTTGGAAATCAGTGGTTTTTTGCTCCAAAATTATAAAAAAACTCTCTTCCCCAAGGGACGAGAGATCTCGTGGTACCACCCAAATTAACTTGCCTGACCCGAAAAAGCCAAAACAAATTCACTCTGTTTATTCTGATAACGCCAGAACTGACGGTCGGTTTAATCACCGAACAGGCTCCCAGGTCGGCACGAAGGTTATTAACTTGCCGGCTTTCACCTGATTCCGGCTCTCTGTTAAAGTCTTTGGTCTTCACATTCCCGCTCAACGCCACTTGATTTTAAGAATATCCTTTATTCTAGCACAAGGATGAAATCCTGTCAATATTTTTCAATAAAGATTTTGTAGCATTACTGTTGGTTTACAATTGATGTGTTACATAAATTCATCACACAGTAACGGCAGCAGATCCGATTTTTCTGCAGCAGCCTTGATTTTGCTTGAGGCTATGCAGTTTGGTAATCACGGGTCTGTTACCCGGAAATTTACAAAAAA
>JAZRXK010000052.1:0-4802 GCA_045600185.1 Desulfocucumaceae bacterium | reverse complement strand
AAGCAAACTGAAAGAACTAAAAATCACGCATAAGTTAATCCGACCGTTTACTCCCAGGCACAATGGCAAGGTAGAGCGTTCTCACCGTAAGGATAATGAATATTTCTATGCTTCCCACAAGTTTTATTCTTTTGAGGATTTAAAAAAACAACTGGCTGTACACAGCAGGAAATACAATAATTTCCCCATGCGTCCTTTGGGCTGGAAATCACCCAGAGAATACTTAAATCATTACCTTATCACTAACGAGAGCTTTTCTCAATAATTTTGTAACGCATCATTGACAAACCAACACACAGAAACTGTTTTTGTTTTCGCAATGCTCTTGACATTTACAGAGGAATGATGTACAATTGATTGTATAATTTAACGGTAAAGGAGAATAAAATGAAAAAACTAAAATCGAAAAGAATATTATCATTCTTTTTGGCATTGCTTACAGCATTGCTATGCTCTTTAGTGTCCGGCTGCGGAAATACAGATATCGGAGAAACAAAATATACGCAGATTTCTGATTTCACAGGTGCAACCGTAGGCAGCCAGACCGGTACGGTATTCGACCAGATACTGAACGGTTCAATCGAAGGTCTGAATCATGAGTATTATGAAGATATCAGCAGCATGATACTTGCCTTGCGTGATAAAGATGTTGATGCTGTCGCTCTTGATGAACCGAATGCCAAATTTGTTGTGGCACAGAATTCTGACCTTCAGATATTCAAAGACCCGGTTGAAACGGACAGCTACGGTTTTCCGATGGCAAAAAACGGTAAACTTACCGATAAGGTATCGAAGATTATAGTGCAGTTTACCAAAGACGGAACGCTTGACAGGCTTCGTGAAAAGTGGTTCTCCGGTGACCTGGATATCATGCGTATAGATATGTCAGAATATAGGGGATATGATGCACCCAACGGGACACTCCGCTTTATACATGATTCCACTCAGGTGCCTATGTCATATGTGGACGATGACGGTAATTCAGCCGGTTACGAGGTTGAACTCGTACTGATGATAGGCAAGCAGCTCGGAATGAATGTTGAAATTTCGCAGGCTAATTTCTCAGCTCTGCTTACGGCTGTTTCGAGCGGAAGTGCGGATATTGCTGCTGGCTCTGTTTCAATTACCGATGAACGACGCGAAAATGTTGATTTCCCAAAAACTCACTATGAGGGCGGTATCGTGCTTCTCTGCAGAACGGATGATATTGCGGGGGGCGACATTGTGTCTGAATAGCGACGGATTTTAGAAAAATTATCCTCCAGCTTTGAGAAGACTCTTGCAAGAGAAAGCAGATGGAAGCTTATCCTGTCGGGACTTGGAGTTACGCTGATTATTCTTGATTGCGAAATAATAGGAGATCTACGGCAGATCCTGGCATACGATTGCTCATTATAAAAAAGTGTACTTTTCCGCTTTTTTAGCTTGAAAACGTACCTTTTGGTCGCTCTTACACACCAAAAAACCGTTTCTAAAAGAAGCGGTTTTTTTCTTTCTTGACTTCCATCTTTTTCTCCCTTACAATCAATTTAAATAAAATTCCAGCTTGAAGAAGGTGTTTTTACACTATGAAAATTATCGCTGTTAATGGAAGTCCCCGACCCAAAGGCAATACGGCCGTTTTGCTGCAAAATGTTTTGGCCGGAGCTGCCAGTCTGGGAGCAGAAACCGAACTTATCAACCTCTACGATCTGGATTTTAAAGGTTGCCGAAGCTGCTTTGCCTGCAAATTAAAAGGCGGTTCCAGTTATGGAAAATGTGCAGCCCAAGACGAGCTTTCCCCGATTTTGGAAAAGATCCTGGCTGCTGATGCTTTGGCTCTGGGTTCTCCCATTTATTTTGGAGCTTTGAGCGGAGAAATGCGTTCTTTTTTGGAACGCCTGCTGTTCCCCATCCTGGCTTATACCCCAGACCATAAAAATCTATTGGAGAAGAAAATTCCGGCCGCTTTTATTTATACCATGAATATCAAAGCCGAACAAATGGAACAATATAATTACGCTCAGCCTTTGGAAAGCTCCGCCAATTATCTGGCTCGCTTTCTGGGTTCCTGCGAAACCTTAATAGTTAATGATACGCTGCAATTTGATGATTATTCCAGGTATGTAGCAACTGCTTTTGATGAAGCCCACAAAAAACAGGTACATGAAACTCAATTCAAAACAGATTGCCAAAAAGCCTTTGAGTTGGGCAAATATCTTATAATTCAGGCTCAACAATAATTTCCCCCAAATAGTCAGCCGAGGTTTCAAGACCTCGGCTGACTCATTATCTAAACCAGTAAGCGAAACTTTTAAGTTGTACCGCCTACTACAATTCCTTTTAAAAGCAAAGTCGGCTGAGCATCGCTCACCGGAACCCCCTGTCCATCCTTGCCACAGGTGCCAATGGAAAATCCCAGATCCTTTCCCACCAATTCAATTTTTTGCAAAACTTCCGGTCCATTGCCGGTAATGGTAGCTCCCCGCACCAGACGGCCAATTTTTCCATCTTGAATCAAATAACCTTCGGCCACCTCAAAAACAAAATCTCCAGTGGTAGTATTAACCTGCCCGCCTCCCATTTTTTGCACCAGTAAACCATTTTGAACCGAAGCAATAATTTTTTCAGGAGCCTCCTTGCCCGGCAAGATCAAGGTATTACCCATGCGGGGAATCGGTTTATGCTTATAGCTCTCCCGACGGCCATGCCCATTTGAGTTCACCCCATCCTGCTGAGCAGTCAAACGATCATAAAGGTAATTTTCCAAACAACCGTTTTTGATCAAAGTAACTTTGCGAGCTGCTACACCTTCATCGTCAAAAGCATAAGAACCATATTTGCCCGGCCAGGTGGCATCATCAACCACAGTGACCTCCGGTGAAGCTACCTGCTCTCCCTGTTTTCCGGCATAAACCGAAAGACCCCGCTGCACCAGATCCGCTTCCAGACCATGCCCGCAAGCTTCATGCACCATAGTTCCCCCGGCTTCCGCTGCCATAACTACATCCAGACTTCCCCTGGGAGCCGCTACCGCCTGAAGCATATTTACTGCCCGTTCAGCGGCCTTTTCAGCCAAAGCCGCCGGAGAATTATTTTCAATCAATTCAAAACCGGAAAAACCACCCAAAGATTCCAAGCCGGTTTGGATCTGTCCTTTGGCTCCGGCTACAGCCTGCACCAGAAAACGGGTTCTAACCCGCTGTTCTTCGCCGTATTCGCCCAAACTGTTGGCAAAAGTGATTTTCTGCAAAGTGTCCGAATAAACAGCCGTTACCTGACGAATTTGTTCCGGACTGACTGCTCTGGCAGATTGATCCGCAATTTGCAGAATTTCGGCTTTGGTTTCTGTCTTAATGGTTTCCGGCCATTTTTCAATCTCAAAATTGACTTCCGGTTTCCTGGCCAACAGCTCCAGAGAATAGTCCCGGCTCTGACCTCCAGCTGCTCCGCTGGAAACCGTTTTTGCCGCCTTTAAAAGCCCCTCTGAGCTTAGATCATTGGTGTAAGCATATAAGGTTGCCTCTCCGCTTAAAACCCGGATTCCAGCCCCCAAATCACTGCCGCTTTGCACTTTCTCAATGCGGCCATCTTCCCAGCTCAAACCTAAAACCTTTTTTTTCTCAATGAAAATATCTGCAAAGTCTCCGCCTTTAGCCAGGGCAGTTTTCAGGACTTCCTGCAAAATCTTCTTTTCCAAATATACTCATCTCCTTCAACTTGTTTAGTCTATTCCCGATCTAACTGCTTTTACCCTGTTTATCTCTCCTTTTTTCTGCTCTTTTCTCCTGTCTCTGCCTGAATTAAAAAAAATATGTTTTTTTTAAAAAAAAGGTTTGACAAGAGCCTGTGCTTTATGTATAATAGGTCTTGCGGGTGAGAGGTAAAGCTTAAATCACCCCGGCACTTGATGCGGAACTGTGGTGTAGTCGGTTAACATGCCGGCCTGTCAAGCCGGAGATCGCGGGTTCAAGTCCCGTCAGTTCCGCCACTCTTTTAAGTAGTCCTGAGAAAAGCTGCTCTTTTTCAAAGGTTGCTTGAGTGGAAAGCCTCGTCTTTGGACGACAGGAACATTTCACGCCACGGTAGCTCAGTTGGTAGAGCAGCGGACTGAAAATCCGCGTGTCGCTGGTTCGATTCCGGCCCTGGGCATTTTTTTGTGCGAAAAATCCGTCCTCCGGCCATCATGCTTGCACGGATTGACATTGGACGGACAAGTACAGTGAGAGACGAAGCCTCGAACTGTGCGGTTTTCGCTTGTCGAGTAGGAGGACAGGGCGCCCCGATCATTTTTTATATAAATAAACAAACTTACAGCAGGCGGTTGGGTATAGGGAGTCGGCAAAAGCTCCCCATACCCAATCGCCTGAATCATTATGAGGGAAGTCGGCATATTAAAGTGAAGCCGGAATATAACAGCATGCGGTTGGGTATAGGAAAGCAAGAATGAAGCCTCATACCCAATCGCAGCTGCAAAAACTGGGGGTTTGGGTATCACGCAGATGAAAAGAAGCGTCATACCCAGGGTTTTGCGAAACCGTGGGTATAGCATGCGAAAATCAAGCTCAGATACCCAATCGCTCTGAAAAGGCCCTCTGTTTTGGGTATCTGGAGTCGGCAAAAGCTCCCCATACCCAAACGCCTTGAAAAACAGGTTGTCTTGGGAACCGGAGGCTGCTGCATAAACCGGAGGATGCAACGCAAACCGGAGGCAGCAACGCGAATCAGAGGGTACGGGCAGGACAACAGCACAGCCCGACTTCCCGGAAAGGATGAACTAATGGATTCGATACAGAGACTGAATGAAATTAACAAAGAGCTTT
>JAZRXK010000051.1:0-8665 GCA_045600185.1 Desulfocucumaceae bacterium | reverse complement strand
TAAAACTAAATATACAGTAGGGATGAAATAGCCCAAACTTATACGCCTGTGGACATTGTGTAAGACTTGAGCTAACGATTATGTTAGCCAGGCAGTAGTGATTGAAGCAGGAAGCTCCGACTTCTATAAGTCGGAGTAGTTCACGTTTGGGGAGTTATAACCGCTTATTTTCTTAATTACATGGGAAGCCAGAATTAAACCGGCTGCGGCTGGTACAAAGGAAACGCTGCCGATAGTGCTGGAGCCTGTAGTCCGGGGGCTTTCGGTGGAAAAAACCACCGGAATTCCGGAAGTAATGCCTTTGGCACGGAGCTTTTGCCGTAAAACTTTGGCCAGAGGACAAACAGAAGTAGCAAAAAGATCCGCAATTTTAAAAGCAGTTGGATCAAGTTTATTCCCGGCTCCCATGCAGGAAATAAGCGGAATTTGCTGCTGATGGCAATAAATTAACAGATCAATTTTGGCCGGAAGATCGTCAATGGCATCTACCACAAAATCCAGCCCATCCAGCATTGAACCGGAACCGGGCTGATAAGCCACTGGACAAAGGGTTAATTTCAGGCTGGAGTCGATTTGCTGAAGGCGTTCAGCCATAGCCAGAATCTTGGGCTGACCGAGATTGGTTTCCAAGGCCACTAATTGACGGTTAAGATTGCTTTCGGTTACTTTGTCCGGATCTATGAGAACCAGATGGCCTATGCCTGCTCTGGCCAAAGCTTCGCAGGCATAGGAGCCAACTCCTCCCAGACCCAGAATTCCCACTTTGGCCGCCCGCAGTTTGACCAGAGCATTTTGTCCCAATAAAATTTCACTGCGGCTGTGTCGGTTTTCCAAAATAAAAAGCCTCACTTTTCAGAATAAATAAACAGCCTTCCCTGATTTTCAGGGAAGGCTGGCTTGGTTCTTGAAAACCATAACACCCGCTTGTACCGTTTTTTCCGGGGTTTCTTGAACCTGCCCGAACAGGTGGGTATCCTCCTGACAACTTTTTACTTTTCCATTATCGGACTGTGTAAGCCGTTGCCAGAGCCGGATTCCCTATCAAGAAATGTTGGCTCAAAACACCGAAAAATCACGCATACAGCAGGCTGAAATTTCTACTTTTTTTCAAAAGTGAATCAAGGATTCGGCAATTTCTCCCGCGTCTCCACAAGTCAGGACTGGATTGCCTTTTCCCTGATAAACATTCATTCCTTGGCATGAATGGACGATGTAGTGCTTTGCAATTATCTTAGCACATTCCATAAGCAAACGCAAGGGAAAAAAACAATTATTTTTTGGAAATTACTGTTTATTATCTTGGCTTTCTTTGGATTTTTTAGCTTTAAGATCCAGTTTAATATGCAGTTCTTTTAATTGAGTGGAATCCACTTCATTGGGGGCATTGGTCATTAAGCAGGAAGCACTTTGGGTTTTGGGGAAAGCGATAACATCCCGAATGCTCTGCCGTTTGGCAATCAGCATAACCAGCCGATCCAGACCAAAGGCTAAACCGCCGTGCGGCGGGGTTCCGTAATCAAACGCTTCCAGCATCCAGCCGAATTTATTCTGAGCTTCTTCCGAAGAAAGTCCGATAGCTTTAAAGATTTTTTCCTGAACATCTCTTTGGTGAATACGGATACTTCCTCCACCTAATTCCACACCGTTTAAAACCATGTCATAGGCTTTGGCTTTGACCCTTCCCGGATCGCTTTCCAGATACTGCAAATCTTCTTCTTTGGGGGCGGTAAATGGGTGGTGCATGGCTACATGACGGCCGCTTTCTTCATCATATTCAAACATGGGGAAGTCAGTGACCCATAAAAATTCATGCCGATTCGGATCAATTAAGCCCAGTTTTTCGGCAATCAGACAGCGTAAGGCTCCCAAAGAAGCATAAACTACGGAAGGCTGATCGGCTACAAATAAAAGCAGATCTCCCCGTCGGGCGTTGAAGCGGCGAACAATTTCCTGTAATTGTTCTTCAGTGAAGAATTTGGCAATGGGAGATTTAACCTTTTCACCGGGTTCCACAATAAAGTAAGCCAGGCCTTTGGCTTTGTAAATGCCGACAAAAGCGGTTAAATCATCAATTTCCTTGCGGCTGTAATTGCCGCAGTCTTTGGCTCGAATCCCTTTGACCATGCCGCCGTTGGCCAGAGCATTTTTAAAAACTTTAAATTCGGATTGAGCGGCAATATCGCTGATGTCCTGCAATTCAATGCTGAAACGCAAATCCGGCTTGTCTGAACCATAGCGTTCCATGGCTTCCTGATAGGTCAGGCGGGGCAGGGGAGTTTGTACCCGAATATTGGTGGTGCGGGCAAAAATATGAGCCATCAGTTCTTCCATCAGGGTCATAATTTCATCTTCGTTCATAAATGACATTTCCATGTCAATCTGAGTAAATTCCGGTTGACGGTCAGCCCGCAGATCTTCATCCCGGAAGCATTTGGCAATTTGATAATAGCGATCCATGCCGGACACCATTAAAATTTGCTTAAATAATTGCGGGGACTGGGGCAGGGCAAAGAAGTTTCCCGGCTGTACCCGGCTGGGTACCAGATAATCTCTGGCTCCTTCCGGAGTGCTGCGGTTTAAAATCGGGGTTTCAATTTCCAGAAATAAATTGCGATCCAGGAAAGAACGGGCAGAACGGCAAATATCATTTCTTAATTGGAAGATACTCTGCATTTCCGGTCTTCTCAAATCCAGATAGCGATATTTCAAGCGTAAATTTTCATCACATTTCAGATCATTTTCAATTTCAAAAGGCGGAGTTTTGGCTTTGTTCAAAATGGTCAAAGTTTTACAGACCACATCAATTTTTCCGGTTTTTAAATTGGGGTTTTCCATGCCTTCCGGGCGAGGTACTACAGTGCCTTCCACGGCAATAACATATTCACTGCGGATGGTTTCTGCCTTGGCAAAGGCTTCAGCCTGTTCCGGATTAAAAACTATTTGAATAATCCCTGTGCGATCCCGCAGATCTACAAAAATTAAACCGCCGTGATCCCGTCTTTTCTGTACCCAGCCCATCAGGACAACTTCGGCATCCACATTATAAGGCCGCAGATCTCCGCAATAATTGGTTCTGCTTAAATTTCCCATACTTTCAGCCATTATTTTTTCCTCCCAAATTCAGTTAAAAAAGTAATTAAATTATCCAGAGCAATTTCCTGTTGTTCTCCGGAGTTCATATCCTTAAACATGACATTTCCTTTGGCTAATTCGCTGCTGCCCGCAATAATTGTAAAACGGGGATTCAGCTTGCCAGCGTATTTCATTTGTGCTTTCAGGCTGCGATTCAGATAATCTTTTTCCGCTGCCCATCCGTTCTGTCTTAAAGCGGCCAGAATCTTGAAAGCTTGATCCGAGGCTTCCGGATCAGCGGCAGCTACAAAAATATCCAGTCCGGGATCCTCCGGCCAGCTTAGATTTTGCTGTTCTCTGGTTAAAATAATTCTTTCCAGACCCAGGGCATAGCCGATTCCCGGAGTAGGAGAACCGCCGCAGGCTTCGACCAGACCATTATAACGGCCTCCTCCGCCAATGGAGCTTTGGGCTCCAATATCTTCAGCCACAATTTCAAAGGCGGTACGGGTATAATAATCCAGACCCCGCACCAAAGAAGGATCAACCAGATAATCAACCCCCAAAAGATCCAGATGGTGTTTAACCTGAGCAAAATGTTCCTGACAATCCGGACACAGGCAATCCAGGGTATGCGGAGCCGGGGCGGCTGTTTCCTGACAGACGGGGCTTTTGCAGTCCAGAATCCGCAGGGGATTGCGTTGATAGCGGGATTGACAGTTGGGGCATAATTCATGCAGTCGGGGCTGAAAGAATTCCAGCAGCTTTTGCCGCAAGGCTTGACGGCAGGTTGGACAGCCAACGCTATTGATATGTAAAACTAAATTTTTTAGTTCCAAGCGGGCATAAAAATCCATAGCCATGGCGATAACTTCAGCGTCAAGTTCCGGGCTGTCGCTGCCCAAAACTTCAATTCCTACCTGATGAAATTGCCGATAGCGTCCGGCCTGGGGACGATCATAACGAAACATGGGGCCATTATAAAAAAGCTTAATGGGCTGGGGCAGGGAATTTAAATGATTTTCCAGATAAGCCCGCACCACGGCAGCGGTGCCTTCCGGACGCAAGGTTAAACTGCGATCACCCCGATCAGTAAAAGTGTACATTTCTTTTTCAACAATGTCGGTGGTATCCCCTACACCCCGCACAAAAAGTTCGGTGTGTTCAAAAATAGGGGTTCTGATTTCCTGAAAATGATAAGCCTGACAAACCTGTTTAAAGGTTTCTTCAAGATAGTTCCATTTGGCAATATCAGCCGGAATAAGATCTCCGGTGCCTCTGGGTCTGGTGACGGCCATAATTATTCCTCCTAAGCTTGCATATTCTCTCATTTTAGGCAAAGCTTGATTTTTTGTCAACCAGCTTTGGAAAGCTGTTTGGTATTGGCTTGAAAACAGAAAGCGATTTTATCCCCTGTTTTTTCCCCTGTAAATTATGCTATAATTAAAGTCAAAAAAAGGGGAGCTTCTTGATGATTACTCAGGAACTGATTGCAAGAATTAACCAGTTAGCTGCTAAACAAAAAGCCGGAAATTTAACCCCGGATGAAAAAACCGAGCAGGAAAAGCTGCGGAAGCAATATTTGCAGGGAATTAAGGCTCAAATTGCAGATACCCTGGAAGCTTCCGGCCTGAAAAAATCTTCTGATTCGGCGGAACATCATGATCCACATTGCAGTTGTGGGCAGCATCATCACCACCATCATGCGGATTGCGGCTGTAATCACCATCACCATCATGATGATGAACACCGGCATTAAGGTTTCCGGAGTCATTTCTGAACTGCCCGTTTGCAGTTCAGAAATGATTTTTCAGATCAAATAGGGATTATGATGTTTTTCTTCTCCAATGGTTGTGGCTTCGCCATGTCCCGGATAAACCCGGGTCGAGTCCGGATAAATCAGCAGTTTTTCCTTAATGCTTTGAAGCAGCTGATTCAGATTGCCGTTGATAAAGTCACAGCGTCCTATGGAACCGGCAAATAAGCTGTCGCCGGTAAATAAAATATCCTCCACTGCCAAACTGATCCCGCCTGGAGTATGTCCTGGAGTATGGATAACCTTAAATTTTAATTCACCTGCCTGAATTAAATCTTCATCCTCCAAAAGTCTTTCGGCCTGCTTGCAGATAACTGCCGTTGACATTAACGGCGAAAGGTTTAGCTGCGGATCCAGTAAATTATCTGCATCCAGGGAGTGAATGGCAACCGGAGCCTGAGTTGCCTGCCGAACTTCCTCCAGAGCGGTAATATGATCCACATGGCCATGGGTGATAATAATTTGAACGCATTTTAAGTCCATTTCCTGTAAGGTCTGCAAAATCAAAGGGGAATTATAGCCGGGGTCAATAACGACGGCCTGGCGGGTTTTCTCACAGCCAAGCACATAACAGTTTACTCCCATGATTCTGCCTAAGATCAAGCGTTTAAAAATCATTTCTTTACCTCCTGTTCAATCAAAAGTCAGTCAAGCCTGCTCATTCTTTGAGAAGTGCGGCGTACTCCAAAAACATCCTTGATGTGAGAAATTTTTTCTACCAGATAATCTAATTGTTCTCTGGTTTTTACGAAAATCAACATTTCAATATTGGCAAGATTGCTGTGGGTTTTTCCATTGATGGAATTCATGTTAATTTTAAGTTCGCTGAGGACATTTAAAATATCATTGAGCATTCCGGAGCGATCCATGGTTTCAATTTCCAGTTTAACCTGAAAGGGAGCTGCAAAATCCTCGTCCCAGGCAACTTCTACCAGTCGGGAGCTTTCGTTTCGGGTCAGAACTTCCATATTGCCGCAGTCCAGACGGTGGACAGTAACTCCCCGCCCCCGGCTGATATAGCCGCCTATGGGATCGCCGGGAACCGGGTTGCAGCAGTTGGCAAAGCGAATTAAAACATTATCAATGCCCCGCACTCTGATTCCCTGAGTGGGTCGTCCCCAAGCCGGTTTGGCTCGAATGTCGGAAGGCAAAGCCTGTAATTCTTCTTCCAAAGTTCCGCTTTTGGGAAGCTCCTCTGTCGGTTTTAATTTTTTGATAATCGGTGCACTGTTTAAAACTCCATCTCCTATGGCGGCATAAATATCTTCCATGGTGTTCAGACCATGCTTGCGGCCGATTTCCAGCAAAGCTTTGCTTTTGAGCAGGTCAAAAGTAAAATTGGTTATTTTATGGGCTTCTCGTTCCAGCATTTCCCTCCCTTTAATAATCAATTCCTGTTTTTGCTCCTGTTTAAACCAGTGCCGAATACGATTGCGAGCTTGAGAAGTGGCAGCAAAGGCCAGCCAGTCCCGATTGGGTCCGTTGGGAATTTTGGTGGTGATAATTTCTACAATATTTCCATTTTGCAGCTTGTAATCCAAAGGGACAATGCGTTGATCCACCTTGGCTCCCACGCAGCTGAAGCCGACCTGAGTATGAACCCGAAAAGCAAAATCCACCGGTGTGGAACCGGCTGGCAGTTCAATAACATCCCCTTTGGGGGTATATACAAAAACCGTATCTGAAAAAATATCTGCTTTCAAAGTTTCAACAAATTCGCTGGCATCCTTTAAATCTCGCTGCCATTCCATCAGATCCCGCAGCCATTTCAATTTGGTCTCCAGTTCCCGATCACTTTTTTTGCCTTCCTTGTAACGCCAGTGAGCAGCAATCCCATATTCGGAAACATGGTGCATATCCCAGGTGCGGATTTGAATTTCCAGCGGTTCTCCATGCGGGCCGATTACTGCCGTATGCAGGGATTGATACATATTTTGTTTGGGAACGGCGATATAATCATCAAACTGGCCGGGAATGGGCTTCCAGATGGAATGAACCATTCCCAATATTCCATAGCAGTCCCGAATTTTATCTACAATTACCCGAACCGCCAGAGCATCATAAATTTCGCTGACATCTTTGTGTTTCTTTTTCATTTTTTGATAGATGCTGTACAAATGCTTGGGACGACCCTGAATATCCACTTTAATATTCATTTCTTCGGTTTTCTTTTGCAGAACAGCAATGGCTTCCGCAATATATTCTTCCCGTTTTTGCCGGCTTTTGGACAGGCTTTCGGTCAGATACTGATACATTTCCGGTTCCAGATAGCGAAAGGACAGGTCTTCCAGTTCCCATTTTAATTTATAAATACCCAGCCGATTGGCTAAAGGAGCATAAATATCCAGAGTTTCTCTGGAAATTCTCTTTTGTTTTTCCTCCTTCTGCACATACCCCAGGGTTCGCATATTATGTAAACGATCAGCCAGCTTGATAATTAAAACCCGAATGTCCTGAGCCATAGCCAGAAACATTTTGCGAACATTTTCCGCCTGATGTTCTTCTTTGGACTTGAATTTCAACTTGCTTAATTTGGTCAGTCCGTTGACCATAATGGCAACATTGTGGCCAAAAATTTTGCGTACATCTTCCAAAGACAGAATAGTGTCTTCTACCACATCATGCAGAAATCCGGCAATCAGGGTTTCCTGATCCATCTTTAATTCGGCCAGAATCATGGCTACATGCAAAGGGTGGGTAATGTATGCTTCACCGGACTGGCGTTTTTGTCCCCGGTGAGCTTCATCAGCAAAGGCATAAGCTTCCTGAAGCAGGGCGATATTACCATTGGGGTTATATTCCAGAAATTTTTGGGCTACATCATTAAAATTCACCATTAAGACTCATGCCTCCATTCTCTTTCAAAATAGTTATTAAACTATTATACTCCTTTATTGGGGCGGAAGAAACTGCAAAACCGGCTTTCCGGCCAAAAATTTTGCAGGTTTACAGTTAATGTGTTACATAACCCGGTCAAAGCTCCCGGCAACTCAGGACACAGGATCAGAAAGGGCGGGCTCCGCCCTGCGGATCCCGCCCTCGATCTGACATTCCCGACAACGGGGGATAACCCCCGCTGCGGGTATATGTTTTTTCAGGTACATGTTTTTTCAGTTGTGCCCTGTTTAATTACCGGCTTTAAGGTCGGCTTTCTAAATCACATTGGTTATTGAATCTAGTGGTTCGTTAGTTATTCCGTTGCTGGTGCTGCCGCCACCAATACCGGCATTACCAATGCCCGGTAATGCTCCACCTCCCGGATTATCCATGAGGCTTGCGTCCGGCTCCAGGCTGATAACCGTAATTTTGGGGCTTTCATATTCCCTGTTTTCCATGCTTAAATGCTCCTTTCCTGATATTTATTTAACAACCTGCGTTAATTTTCCGGGAACTATTCAGTCTGTTCTTCTGAAGACTCAAATTCATGCTTCGTCAGCTCAGTTCCGAGATTAAAGTTGCAGTCTCCGGCTTTGAAAAAGGTGCAGGCTTCCATACTCTTGATGCTGTCGCTTGTTATAAAAGTAACATAAATATACTTACCAGACTCTTTTGAGTCAATATACTGTTGCACAAAATCCGAATCAATCTGATAGTTTGCGAAAAGATCTTTGGAACTGTTATTGTACTTGAGCTGGACATACATTTCAACCTGCGAGCCTACAGCAAAAATCTGCCCAAGCTCATCTCGATTCGGTGCAAAACAATACCTCTGCTCATTACCCACATTCTTCCATTCTGGTGTGAAGCTGCTCATTTTGCAGAATTTGTAACTATTAT
>JAZRXK010000050.1:0-14278 GCA_045600185.1 Desulfocucumaceae bacterium | reverse complement strand
TGCCAATGAGGAAATAAGTATTTTTGACAAAACCAGGTTAAAATTACCACCCCGAAGATAATCATTATTGCGGTATCAAAACGATCTAACCAGTTGAAAACCAAATACCAGTTTTCGCCAAAACTATAACCTAATTGAATGAGGACTATTGCCCAAACTAAAGTTCCCATAAGGGTAAAAAAGGCGTAATGAAATTGTTTCATTTTGGCCGCTCCAGCCGGGAAAGAAATAACAGTGCGTAAACCTGGAACAAAACGAGTGATAAAAACAGCCCAACTGCCATAACGCTTAAACCAGGCTTCAGATCTTTGTATTCTGGCGGGAGTACAGCCGAAATATTTGCCGTGGCGATCAATTATTGATCTGCCTCCGTAATAACTCAGCCAGTAGGGAAGCATGGCTCCAAAGGTAGCTCCCAGACTGCAGGAGCAGACGGAAGAAATCAGAGCCAAATCTCCGTTAAAAACCAGATAGCCGCAGAAGGGAAAAACCAGCTCATTGCAAATAAAAGCGGCAATTAAAGCCAAACCGATATAACAAATCCAGTAATTAGTATTTAGTAAATATTGGCTGATGAAAACGCTGATTTCATCGATCATATGGTGACCAACTTTCAATTTATTTGCTTTCTTTCTATAGCATACTCAAATTATTTGTAAATTGCAAGAAAAATAAAAAGGTTCTGCTCAAAAGCAGAACCTGGAAAAAACTGTTTAGTCTTGCGGAGTATCTAATTTGATTCCGCTGGCAGCCTGAATGGAACTGTCAGTTTGATTTTTTAAAGCAGCTTCACCCAAAGCCACCAGTCTTTTGGTAATATTACCACCGATGTAACCGTTTTGACGAGAGGTCAGTTGGCCTTTGTCCATCTGATCGTAATTATCCAAGCCCAATTCGCTGGCGATTTCAAATTTCATATCATTTAAAGCCTGAGTAGAACCTTTAACAACTTTGGTATTAGTGTTTCTGGTCATGATTGAAAATCCTCCTTTGTTTTTATTGTCTGTATTGTTTGCTTGTTAGGCAAACAAAATTCCTTGTACTTCCTGTTAAAACCCCCAACTGTCTGGCTTAAATGATGTTTTCATGTAAATCGGCAGGGAATTTGTAAAGATAGCAAAAGCAGACAATTAAAACAGGCAGGCTGATTATCAATTTTGCCTGAGAGAGAGTCTCGCATATTGTTCTGACTTAACGAATTTGCCTAAAATTCCGTTGATAAATTTGCCGGATTCTTCTCCGCCAAAGGCCTTAACCAGTTCTATGGCTTCGTTAATGCTGACAGCAACTGGAATATCAGGACGATACAAAAGTTCATATAAAGACAGCCGCAAAACATTTCGATCTACCCTGGGCATTCTTTCCAAAGTCCAGTCCTGACTGTAGTTTTGAATAATTGGATCAATAACGGCAAGATTTTGCAGCACCCCGTTGAAAATTTCCCAGGTATAACTGGTCAGGTCGGCTTCTGCCGACAAAAAATTATTATCCAGCAAATATTGCAGAGCAAATTGAGGTTCCTGTTTGCCCACATCGATCTGAAACAAAGCCTGCAAAATAGTTTCCCTGGCTAATCTTCGGTTCTTCATGCTCAAACCTCCGTTTTCAGGTTTTAAAAAACCTGCTGAACCATTCTTTTAAATTTACTTTGCGATCCAATAAAGTACCCAGATTATAGCCAATCACAATGCAAATGGCAACAAAAATAGCTTTGAAAATGCCATAGCTGACAGCAAACCAACCAAAAAGAAGTCCCAAAATTATGCCGATAATTTTACCCCAATGTTCATTGATCCAAATTAAAATTTGTGACAGGTTCATGCTTTTCCCTGCTTTCTTTGAGCTGATGCAGGTGCTTCGGCAGCAATTTCCTGCACCAGAATTTCTACTTTTTGAATTTTCAAACCGATAGTTTCCTGAATTTTGGAATTGATTTCTTCCTGCAATTCATTGGAAAAATCGGGGACAATGGTTTCCGGGGTTACTCTTATTTGGGTTTGAATTTGCATTACTCCCGATTTTACTTTTAATTTAGCGACTGCTTCTTGAATATTCTCATGCTGCAATAAAATTTTTTTAGCAAATTCTTCGACTGCTTCCTTAATAATGCTGATTTTACCTGGTTCCTGATCGGAAATAATTAAATTTTTATCTTCCCAACCGGAAAGGGCTGCCCAAATAAAATGCAGTCCGGCCAAAACATAAATAATCAGGATTAACCAGGCAAATTGCCAGAAAAAAACTTGATCGCTGATGATAAGACATAAATCGGAGAACCAGGTACAATCAATCAGCCAGAGCATTGCTGCAACAGCCAGAATGGTAGTAACCAAAGCATAAATTATCAGTAAAAACCGGTTTCCTGCATTCACTGTTTCTTCCCCCTGTGGTTGTTTATTCTACAGCAATCAGATTTTCCTTTTTATCTCCGAAAGAAACCCCTTGAATATTAACATTGATTTCGTTGACATCCAGACCAGTCATTTCTTTAACTGCTTTGACAACTTTTTTCTGGATATTGCTGGCAACTTCCGGAATTCTGGCTCCGTATTTGACAATGATAAAAACATCAATCACGGCTTGTTGTTCCGTAATTTCCACTTTGACGCCTTTGGAAAGATTTTTCCGACCCAAAAATTCGGTAATATCTCCCATAACTCCGCCGCTCATGCCAGCTACGCCTTCAATTTCGCTGGCAGCTAAACCGGTAATAACTCTTACCACATCATCAGCGATGCGAATAGAACCCATAGAAGTTTTTTCTTCTTTTACAAATTCGATGTTGTCAGTAGTATCCATCAATACCCCTTTACTGGAAACCTGAAAAAAGTTATAAACCTTTATGCTGCGTTCCTGTTTTAATGAGCAGGCTTGTGATCGTTCTGAGACGAGTAACTCACAATAAAAGTTTTCCCTTTTTGATTACATTGTTAGTTTACAGTATTTTCCTTTCGTTTTATTTTGTTTTTATTTTTGAGAAAAACCGGGTTGTAATCTACACCTGCATTTCCCAAATTTTTTAACTGTTGAAGTTTTGTTGTTTTTTTTTTGCCCCTCCCCCCCTGCTTCAGCAGCGGGGATTCGGAAGAAGTTTAAGCAATTCTTATTCTTCCGGGACTCGCCAAAAAAACCAATATACATGAGTTGTAATATTGCCGGGTATGATTTTTTAAATTATTTTCCAGCTTCATTTTAATTTTAGGTTAGCCAGAGATTAAAGTCAAGAATTTTTCAAAAGTTGTTTTCTTTTTTGTCAAACTCTTTGGGTCAGGATTGTTTGAGCCGGGACAAGGATATTTTCCGCCGCAGGCTGTAGAGCAAAATTGAAATGGGCAGCCAAACCAGAGTAAAAATCAATCCTCCATATATATAAGGCATGATTTCTGCCCAGGGCGTTCCCTTCAGGAGCAGGTCTTTCAGAGGGTTGGCGATATAATAAAGCGGCCAGATTGATTTAATGAAGGAAGCAAAGTATTCCGGCATCATAAATTCCGGCCAGGGATAGCCGCAGCTTAAAAAAGTGGGAATGGAGAGCAGCATAACAAATTGCACACAGGCAATTTTTCTTTTAAAACAGGTGGCCAGAATCAGACAAATCGCCGTCATATTCAGCATGAAAATTATTAAAAGTCCCAGAACTGAACTCAGGCTGCTGCGAATGGGATAGTCAAAATAATAATTGGCCAACAATATACAGCTTATGTAGGAAATAGAGGCCAGGATCAAGCAATAGACAATATATTTTAAGGATTTGAGAACAATTTGTCCTTTGGGCATAGGTTGATCCCGCAAAGCAATCAGCTTGATGACCATTGTATTCATATAAGTCTGCTGCATGAAAATGGCCAGCAAAGCGGCGAATAAATAGCGAAAATAACCGAGCTGAGGATTATAAAGAACTCTTTCGGACAGTCCTAAAACTTCAATGGTGTCGGAAGCCTCAGCATAGGAAACCAAACCGGCTCCTGCCAGATACTGCATTTCAATGCCGGCACTGACTGTATTGGCAATTTTGGCGGCATAGCTGTAGGCCGTATTGCCAATAACCGTGTTGGTATTGTCCACATAAATTAAAATCTTGGGTGATTTCTGAGCCTGAATTTCTTTGCCCAGATCCTTGGGAAGATAAACTCCAATCATGGCCTGACCTTCCAGAAGCATTTCCTGCAAGTCTTGGCTGGAATCAGCATATCTGATAAATTTAAAGCTGGAATTGGATTTAAATTTGTCGGCAATTTCTCTGGATATTTCGGAATTATCGCAATCATAAATAACCAGGGGAATATTTTCTACATAAATTTCGCTGTAGATCCATCCGAAAAGCAAGGTAAAAATAAGGGGTACAAAAAGGAGAGGTGCTACAGGCTGAAGTATATCAATCAATTTTGGATTTAGCAGTTTCATAAATTTTGACTCCCAGGCTGAACAGGGCAAAAATAACAAGCTCAATCAGCCAAAAAATTAAAATATACATAAAGTCGTTTTTAATGGCCGAGAAGCCAATTTCTTCTTTTAAGCAAAGATTGCGGATGGCTGTTCCGTAATGAGCAAAGGGAATATAGTTGCCAATAGGCTGATAAATCTCCGGCATGGCAATAATCGGAAAAGTATAGCCTCCCAAAACACTGGTGGGAATAACTGTTATACTGGCAACTTGAACTCCCAGAGTGCGAAAATGAACAATTTTGGCCACCAGATAACCATACCAGATAATTGAACAGGAAAAGATTAAAGTTATCCAGAATCCGGCGGTCAAACTGCCTCGATAGGGCAGGGCAAAAAACTGATATTGCAGACCCAGACAACAAAAGATGGCAACAGTTCCCAAAATTGACCAGAGAGACAGCACTATACAGTTTTGCAGCCAGTTTCTTTTTTTCCAGGCCAGTTGACAGCCGAGTACTGCCAAAGAAACCTGCAAAATGGCAAGCAGGAAACCTGGAAGCAGGAAATAACGATAGGAACGAGTAGAATTAAACAGGGTTTTCATTTCGATTTGCACAGGCAGAATTTTGTCCATAACTTTGGCCGGAGGAGTATCCAGCTTTCCTTCATAAATGCCCTTTAAATAATTAGCCCGTACCGTCATAAAAATCTCGGACATGGTGGTTTTGGCTGAGGAAACCACCGTCATCATGGAACCATCATAAAAGACCTGAACTTTGCAGGGCTTGCCCTGCTTGACCTTTTCAGTCAGTCCGTCGGGAACAATCACTGCCACCAGAGCTTCTCCGGAGATCAAAGCCTGATTGACCTGTTGATCGTTCTGGAGATATTGCACAACCCGGTAATAATCATTATCTGCTATATAGTCGGTCAAAGTACGGCTGAATTCTGTTTGATCATAGTCGGCAATAACTGTAGGAATGGTTTCAATGCGGTCACTGCCCATTTCAAACCCCAAAATCAGACTGAAAATGCTTGGAGCTATAAAGAGCAGTACCACAGGAAAAATAAAGGATTTTAATTTAATCAGCATTTTCCGCATTGCTGTTTTCCGCATTGCTGTTTTCCTCATTGCTGTTTTCCTCCGCCTGCTCAGATGAATTGATCTGACCAAAATCGACAACGACAGTCATACCAGGAGAAACGGCCAGTTCTTCTAAATCGGAAATTGTTATTTTGACTGCATAAGATAAAATATCAAAATCATCATTGGCATTGGTAGCTCTGGAAATGGCAAAGTCCGGATTCTGGCTGATTTTGGTAATCGTTCCGGTGAAAGTTTGATCGGGAAAAGCGGGCAGGCTGACTTCAACCTGATCTTCTATACTGATGGAGCCAAGGTTGGTTTCGTCCACATTGACTTCCACCCACATTTTTTTTAAGTCCGACAGAGTTAAAAGAGCCATGCCCGAAGAAACCAGTTCGCCTTTTTCAATATTTAAGGCGGTAACTGTTCCGGCGGTGGGGGCTTTAATGGTGGCATAATCCAAATAAACCTGAGCTTCTTTTAAAGCAGCTTCCGCTTGAGCCAGAATTGCCTGAGCCTGTGTTTCTGAAGATGCAGCTAAATTTTGAGCGGCTTTCGCCTGAGCTAAAGAAGATTTGGCCTGAGCCACACCAGATTGAGCCTGAGTCAGAGCGGACTTGGCCTGAGCCACACCGGACTGAGCCTGTTCCATCCCGGATTCGGCTTCTTCTTTGGCAGCTCTGGCTTGAGCCAGCTGACTGTCTGCTGCTTTAATTCCGGCTTCCGCTTCGGCTACAGAAGCAGCGGCGGCGGCAATATCTTCAGGACGGCTGCCGTTCAAAGCTTCTTCATATTGTTCTTTGGCTACAAGATAGGAGGATTGAGCCTGATCATAATCATGGGCTGTGCTGGCTCCAGCCTCATAAAGCTCTTTAATGCGATTATAAGTGCTTTCCGCCAGATCACAGGCAATTTTCAGTTGATTGATTTCTTCTGATCTGGCTCCGTTTTGAGCTTTATCATATTGGCTTTGAGCATAGTTTTTGGTAGCTGCGGCCAAATCGCATTGGCTTTGAGCTGCCTTGATGGCAGCTTCGGCCTGTTTAACCTTGGACTGGGTTTGTTTTACAGTAGCTTGTGCCTGTTTCATGCTTGCTTCAGCCTGATCAATCTTGGCATTGGCCTGACTTACCCCGGCTTCAGCCTGACTGACAGTGGCTTGGGCTTGACTAACATTAGCTTTGGCCTGCTCCGTTCCGGCTTTGGCCTGATTAACTGCTGCTTTGGCCTGACTGACCTTGGCCTTGAGGTCATCGCTGTCCAAAATCACCAGAACCTGTCCTTCTTCAACCTGATCTCCTTCTTCTATTTTAATTTCCTGAATAGTTCCGGCTATTTTACTGTTTAAATCGGTTTCAGTGGACTTCAGGCCGCCTTGTACTAAAAGATGTCCGTCTTGAATAACCTGCTTTTGTTCCAGGTTTTGAAACAGATGGCTTAAAATAAAGATAATTCCAACAACCAAAGCCAATCCAACAACTGTGCTGATAATACTCAAAATGGTTTTTTTGTTGAAATGCAGCTTGGGTTTAGAGGGAACTGGAGATGGATTAAGATTTTCATTCATCAAATTTCTTCCTCCTGCCAAAGTTTGTAGTTATTGCTAATTCATGGTCTAAAGATTTGAAGGATTTTTAGCTTTCAGCCATTTGTTGTTAAGTATTGGAATTGTTTTGTCTCTAACTGGAAGCCTTTTGTAATTGGTTAACGTATTTATAAATAGTATAATAACTTTTTTTAAACTCACTGTCAACTGGTTGATTTATAAAAAATTGATTTATAAAGAAAAATTCAGAACTGAAAAGCCGCCTTTTCAAAAGGAAAAGGCGGCCTGATTTTTAAGCAAAATTTAACAGATTGAAGCCGTCAATCGGGCTTTTTAAAGCAGTGGTTCCCAAAATTTCCAGCATAATTACTTCGGCTATGATATAAACCTGCGTATTGGAACGCAAGCATCCCATTTGTACCAGGTCTCCTTTGCCCATGGCTCCATGTAAATGAATCAGCACTTCTTTTTGTTCATTGCGGAAAACAGTGCCAATTCCGACAATTTCCCGACCATCTTGAAATTCCCGCCAAATTTGTTCCGGTGGTATCACGCATTCCCTGGCACAGGAAACAAATTTGGCTTTTTCCAAAGCTCCGATTACATAAAAAACAGCACTTTGCACATTTTCTTTGACAGCCAGATTTTTCAATTCAGTCAATAAATCATCCTGATTATCCATCTTGGCAATAAAGATCCTACCGGTTTGTCCCTGTTGGTATTGCATGGTTTGTTTTGCTGCTCCTTTCTAGTATTTCAAAACAGCTCCGGTGCTGGCTGAAGTAACCATTTTGGCATAACGAGCCAGATAACCTTTGGTAATCTGAGATTTCGGAGCCTGCCATGCAGCGGCTCTTTGAGCCAGTTCAGCTTCGCTCAGACGAACATTTAACTTATTGTTGGGAATATCAATTTCAATAATATCTCCATCTTGCAGCAGGGCAATCGGTCCGCCTTCGGCGGCTTCCGGCGAAACATGACCAATGGAAGCTCCTCTGGTGGCTCCGGAAAAACGACCATCGGTAATTAAGGCTACATCCTTATCCAGTCCCAAGCCCATAATAGTGGCAGTTGGACTGAGCATTTCCCTCATTCCGGGACCTCCTTTGGGTCCTTCGTAACGAATAACCACTACATCGCCTTTTTGAATTTCGCCCCGATTCATGCCTTCGGTGACTTCTTCTTCTGAATTATAAATGCGAGCCGGGCCGCTGTGAGCCATCATTTCGGGAGCTACTCCGGCTTTTTTAACTACTGCTCCGTCTGGAGCCAGATTTCCTCTTAAAACGGCAATACCTCCGCTTTGACTGTAAGGGTTGTCAATGGGACGAATGATTTCCGGATTAAGAATGGATTTATCCTGACAAATTTCTCCAATGGTTAAGCCGCTGACGGTGGGACAGTCCAGATTCAAAAGACCCCGTTTGGCTAATTGAGCCATAACTGCCGGAATACCTCCAGCTTCATCCAAGTCCTGCATAAAATGAGAACCCATGGGACTTAATTTGCATAAATTGGGGGTTCTTTCACTGATTTCATTAACTTTATCCAGATTTATTTCTACTCCGGCTTCGGCGGCAATGGCTGGCAAATGCAGCACTGTATTGCTGGAACAGCCCAGAGCCATATCCATGGTCAGGCCATTGTCAAAAGATTTGGGAGTCATCAGGTCGCAGGGGCGAATATTTTGCTTAACCAGTTCTACAGCCCGAAAACCGGTGGCTTTGGCCAAACGCCTCCGGGCAGAAGTAACGGCCGGAATGGTGCCGTTGCCGGGTAAGGCCATGCCCAGAGCTTCAGTCAGGCAGTTCATGGAATTGGCCGTAAACATCCCGGAACAGGAACCGCAGGTGGGACAGGTGCTTTGTTCCAGTTCAGTTAATTTGGCTTCAGTCATGGATCCGCCTTTAACCCGACCCACTGCTTCAAAAATCGTGCTTAAAGAAACATTTTGTCCTTCAAAGCGTCCGGCCAGCATGGGACCGCCGCTGATAATGATGGAAGGAATATTCAAACGGGCAGCGGCCATCAACATTCCCGGAACCACCTTGTCGCAGGCTGTTACCAGAACCAGCCCGTCCAGACTGTGAGCCAGAGCCATGGTTTCAACGGAATCGGCGATCAGTTCCCGACTGGCCAGAGAATATTTCATTCCAGTGTGATTCATGGCAATTCCGTCGCAAACGGCGATTGATGGAAATTCAACAGGCACTCCGCCTCCCAGGCGTACTCCGGCCTTGGCTGCTTCAGTAATTTCCCGCAGGTGCATATGACCGGGAACTATTTCGTTAAAGGCATTGACTACTCCAATAAAAGGCCGTTCCATTTCTTCCGGAATTAAACCAAGAGCATTCATTAAGCTGCGGTGTGGAGATTTTTCCAATCCTTTTTTAATGGTATCGCTTTTCATGGGAATCCTCCTTATTTATTTTTAATTTTACTCCAAGTATCTTTCAAGGAAACAATGCGGTTGAAAACCAGCTTTTGGGGCTGGCTGTCCAAATCCAGAATAAAGTAGCCCATTCGCAAAAACTGGAAGCGTTGGCCAATTTCAGCCTGAGCCAGAGAAGGTTCAACCTGAGCGGTTAAAATTTCCAGAGAGTTGGGATTTAAATCTTCCAGAAAATTTTCCTGTTCGTCCGGTTGATCCGAATTAAACAAATGATCGTAAATGCGAACTTCTGCCGGCAGGGAATGAGCTGCACTGACCCAGTGCAGAGTGCCTTTAACTTTGCGGTCGCTTTGAGCCATGCCGCTTCTGGTTTCCGGATCATAGGTGCAATGGATTTCCACAATACTTCCGTCTTCAGCTTTAACCACGGACTGACATTGAATAATATAAGCGTTTTTCAGGCGAACCTCCCGACCGGGAGCCAGACGAAAGAACTTTTTGGGAGGGTCTTCCATAAAGTCTTCCTGTTCAATATACAAGGTTCGGGAAAAAGGAATTTGCCGACTGCCCAGTTCCGGTTTTTCCGGGCTGTATTCGCTGTCCAGCATTTCCACCTGATCTTCCGGGTAATTGTCCAGAATCAATTTCAGAGGACGCAGAACCGCCATAACTCTGGGAGCAGAATAATTCAGTTCTTCCCGAATACAATGCTCCAATAAAGCAGAATCAACCAGAGAATTGGCTTTGGCTACGCCAATGCGTTGGCAGAAATCCCGCAGAGAAGCGGCGGTGTAGCCCCGGCGGCGAATTCCGGAAATAGTGGGCATACGGGGATCGTCCCAGCCGGAAACCAGATGTTCTTCCACCAGCTGCCGCAGTTTGCGTTTGCTCATAACGGTTCTGGTCAGGTTCAGACGGGCAAATTCATATTGATGAGGCAAATTCTCTAAGTCCAGAGCTTGCAGAACCCAGTCATATAAAGGACGGTGAGCTTCAAATTCCAGAGTACAAACTGAATAGGTGATGCCTTCCAGATAATCGGAAAGAGGGTGAGCAAAGTCATACATGGGATAGATCGGCCATTCATTTCCGGTGCGGTGGTGTTTGACCCGCATAATCCGATAGAGTACCGGATCTCTCAAATTGATATTGGGGGAAGCCATATCAATCTTGGCTCGCAAAACTCTGGAGCCATCGGCAAATTCCCCGGCTCTCATGCGGCGGAATAAATCCAGATTTTCTGCTATGCTGCGATCCCGATAGGGACTGTTCTGGCCGGGTTCAGTCAAAGTACCCCGATATTGCCGCATTTCTTCCGAAGTGAGATCGCAAACAAAGGCCAGCCCTTTTTGAATAAGCTGTTCGGCAAAGTCATAAAGGGCGGGGAAGTAAGAAGAAGCAAAATATTTGCGTTCTCCCCAGTCAAAGCCCAGCCAATGCACATCATTTTCAATGCTGTCAATATATTCCTGGTCTTCTTTGCTGGGGTTGGTATCGTCAAAGCGTAAATTACACAGACCGCCAAATTCTTCAGCCAGACTGAAATTCAGGCAGATGGATTTGGCGTGGCCAATGTGCAGATAACCATTGGGTTCCGGCGGAAAGCGAGTGAAAACCGCTTTTTCCCTGCCTGTCCTGTGAGCCTGTTCCAAATCCTGTTTAATTATATCTTTCAGGAAATTATTATTTTTTTCCAATTCCTCATGCACGGGAAACGCTCCTAACTTTATTTTTTATATATTTTATTTCAGATATTTCAATTTAATCCAGAGCTGTTGTGAACTTCCTGCCAGCAAGCTAAGTAAAAAAAGAAAAAGTCTGAAAAGACTTATTTATGGTAGGGTTCATTATGATTGATTTTGCAGCAGCGGTAAATTTGTTCCAGTAAAATAATTCGCATAAGCTGGTGAGGAAAAGTCAGCTCGGAAAAGGAAAGCCAGAGATCCGCCTTGTCCAGCAGGGTTTTATCCAGTCCCCAGGAACCCCCGATGAGCAGGGTCAGGTGACTTTTGCCCTTTAAAGCCAACTGCTCCAGATAAACGGCCAGCTTCTCAGAACTGAATTGCTTCCCCCGGCGTTCCAAAGCAATTAAGAAGCTGTTTGGATTCAGCCGTTTGAAAATTCTTTGAGCTTCTTTGGCTTGAGCTTCCTCCGGACGGCTGCTGTCCGGTTCGTCGGCTATTTCGATAATTTCCAGTTTAAGGTAGGCCTGCAGGCGTTTTTGATATTCGTTTTGAGCCTGCTGCCAGAATTTTTCTTTCAGGCGGCCTACCGTTAAAATAGTTAGATGGGTCATTGGCTGATAATATTGGCTCCCAATAAGCGAAACTTGCGTTCCAAATGGTCATAACCCCGATATATGTATTCCGGGTGAAAAATTTCAGTGGTTCCGTTGGCTTTCAAAGCGGCAATAACCAAAGCTGCTCCGGCTCTTAAATCCGTGGCTCGAACCTGGGTTCCCTGAAGGCTGTTGACCCCTTCTACAATGGCAATGCGTCCTTCCACTTTGATTTTGGCTCCCATGCGTTTTAATTCATCAACTACCTGAAAACGGTTTTCAAAAATATTTTCAGTAATAATGCTGGTGCCGCTTACACTTACCAGCATAGCCATAACCTGGGATTGTAAATCAGTGGGGAAACCTGGGTAAGGCATGGTTTTAACATCAATGGCTTTTAGAGGATGGCTGGCTCTGACCAGAATATAATCTTCCCCTTCCTCAATAAAGGCATTGGCTTCCCGCAGTTTAGCTGATAAGGGTTCCATATGGGTACAGATAACATTTTCAATCAATAATTCGCCGCCGGTGGCAGCGGCGGCAATCATAAAGGTTCCGGCTTCAATGCGGTCAGGAATGACCGTATAATGGGAACATCCATCCAGCTTGTCGCAGCCTTGAATTTTAATGACATCTGTTCCGGCTCCTCTGACCTTGCCTCCCAAACGGTTCAGAAAATTGGCCAAATCAACAATTTCCGGTTCCTTGGCAACATTTTCCAGAACAGTCTGTCCTTTGGCCAGAACTGCGGCCATCATTAAATTTTCAGTAGCTCCTACGCTGGGAAAATCCAGATAAATTCTGGCTCCGGTCATGCGTCCTCCCGGAACCCAGCCCCGAATATCTCCTTTATCCAGTTCCAGAATTGCTCCCAAGCCCTGCAAACCTTTGTAATGCAGATCCATGGGACGGTTGCCGATGTTGCAGCCGCCGGGCATGGAAAGCTGAGCCTGGCCATAACGGGAAAGCATGGGTCCCAGCAGCAAATTGGAAGCTCGCAGTTTTTTGACCAGCTCATAAGAGGGATAGCTGCTTAAATGAGCTGGAGGAACAATTTTAACGATTTCCGGAGCCAGCCACTGTACCTTAACCTGCAAAGATGTAAGAATTTCCAGTAAAACATTGACATCAGTGATCTGGGGTACATTCTCCAGAATGACTTCCCCATCAGCCAAAATGGAAGCCGAGATTAAAGCCAAAGCTGCATTTTTGGCTCCACTGATTTTAATTTTGCCATTTAATGAAGTCTTGCCCTGAATGATAATTTTTTCTTTGGAATTTTTTTGAAAACTTTTGTCCATAGCGGCCAATCTGCCTTTCGAGGTTTGCGTCTGATATGTGAACTTTGTGGACGGCTCTGAGCCCGCAGGTCAGGTCTTTTTCAGATTTAAGCTTTTGCCTGGGGTCAGATTCTGCTTATCCGCAAGGTGTGTCCATTCCGCCTTCTACATCTGATATTTTTTTCTTTGCCTGATTTTATTCTCTGTTTTAATCTGAAATCCTGCTTTCAAGTGATATATTCAGCTTAGTCTTGCAGATTATTGTATAATATTATTGTTGGTCTTTGCAATAATTCAAAAAGCTGGAAGCATTTTCAGCATACATTCCTTGAGGCTCCAGCTCCAGATATTTTTCCAGATAAGTGGCAGCTTCAGCATATTCGGCCATATTACAGGCCAGGGTACGGCCTAAAACATAATAGGGCTTGGCCTGCACGGGATTTTTTTCAATTTCTTCTTTTAACAAGGTACAGGCTTCTTCATTTTGATCCTGTAAACTGTAAAGAGTAGCTAAATAAATTTTGGCTTCGCTGTTATCCGGTTCCTGGGTCAAAATTTCCTGACAAAGCTTAACGGCCTGCTCTGTATCACTCTGAGCATAATAAGCATCAGCCAGTTGTAATTTTAATTCCGCATCCTGGGGATGCTCCTGAACCTGCTTTTCCAATTCCGGCAAGCTTAAAGCAGGAGGAGAATCCGAATCAGCTACTGGGGTATTTTCGGCAAACAAGCCAAACGCTCCGCTGATTAAAACTATTATGGAAGAAATCAGCAAAGAAGCGGCCAAAATTATGGCAATAATTTTAGTGGTTCTTTTGGATCGTTTCGTTCTGGTAGTCATAAATTTCACCTCGATTTTTTTATCTTAGCATATTCAAAAACAAAAATCCAGACTTTGCAGGGAATTTGGCAAAATATTTTTGCAGATTTACAATTAATATGCTAATATGCTGCCCAGCCCGGCCAAAGCTCCCGGCAATTCAGGACACAGGATCAGAAAGGGCGGGCTCGGCCCTGCGGAGCGCACCCTCGATCTGATACTCCCGACAACGGGAGGCCATGCCTCCCGCTGCGGGTACATAGGTTTTAATGCCGGCAATTAAGCAGAGCATAACTGATCTCTACTATAGCGTTGGTAAAGGACATGATTCATTATTTTCACTGCCAAGTTCCACACCTTTAAGGGATGTAAATAATCCAAAACCCTGCCGGCCGCTTGCGTACATGAGATTTTCGTCCGGCTCCATGCTGATAACCGTGATTTTGGGGCTTTCATATTTTGTGCTTTCCATATAACGCCTTCCTTTCC
>JAZRXK010000049.1:0-11177 GCA_045600185.1 Desulfocucumaceae bacterium | reverse complement strand
AAAATTTGAACCCACTGTAGCTCCGGGCGGAATTATTTTTGTCAACAGCGACTTAATTGATCTCAAGGTTAAAAGAGAAGATGTTCAAGCCTATTATATTCCAGCCAATACCCTGGCTGAAGAATTGGGCAATGCCAAAGTAGCCAATAATATTATTTTAGGAGCTTTAATTGAACTGACTAAGGTAGTTACTGTGGACAGCATTGAAGAATCTTTGCGGAAGGTTTTACCTGTGCATCGACATAAAATGATTCCCATGAACCGACAAGCTCTGGAATTGGGTGTGAAACTGGTGAAAAAATAAACACCAACAGCCAAAATTCGTTTTCCTTTGGTCAAAGCAGGCGGGTTTTGGCTGTCTTCAATAAGGAGTAGAAAATATGATCAATGCAGCACGCCTGAAAGAAACTTTTTTACAGCTGGTTCAAATTAACAGCGTCAGCGGACAGGAAGCGGAGCTGGCTCAATTTTTAAAGCAGGAATTGCAAAAGTTGGGTTTGGAAGTTTGGCAGGATCAGGCTGGGCAGATCTTAAATACTTCCTGCGGTAATTTATTGGCTCGTTTGCCCGGCAGCAAACCCGGTCAGCCCTTGCTTCTGGCTGCTCACATGGATACCGTGGAACCGGGGCAGGGAATTAAACCCTGCTGTCAGCAGGGCAAGATTCAGTCCGACGGTTCCACCATTCTTGGCTCAGACGATAAAGCCGGAATAGCGATTATATTGGAAATTGTCCGTTCCTTAACGGAAAATCCCCAACCTCATGTTACTTTGGAGCTGGCTTTTACTGTTTGCGAGGAAATCGGCCTTTTGGGAGCCAGACATCTGGAAGTGGATAAACTGCAAGCCCGACGGGGCTATACTCTGGATCATGGCCAGCCCATCGGGGAATTGGTTATTTCAGCTCCCTTTTATCAAAAATTTGCCGCTTTGATTAAAGGCCGTTCAGCTCATGCCGGTTTAAATCCGGAAGACGGAATCAACGCAATCGCCGTAGCAGCTCAGGCTATTTCCCGCATGAGTCTGGGTCGTCTGGACGAAGAAACCACAGCCAACATTGGCATTATTTCCGGAGGCAAGGCCGCCAATATTGTACCGGATTCGGTTTTAATTGAAGGGGAAGCCCGCAGTCTGAATCAAACTAAATTTCAGCAGACTTTGCAGGAAATGCTGGATATTCTGCAAAAAACCGGGGAAGAAAATCAGGCTGAAATCCAGCTTAATTTAAACAACTCCAATTCCGGATTCAGTTTAGATCCGGAATGTTCCATTTGCCAGTTGGCCAGACAAGCCGCCGAAGCTTTGCAGATTCCATTTCAGCCCGTTAAAAGTAACGGTGGCTGTGATGCCAATATTTTAAATGGTCTGGGCTTGGAAATGGGCAACCTTGCAGTGGGAATGCGGGAAGTGCATACCACCAAGGAATGGATTGCGGAAGCCGATCTCCTTGCCGCCGCCCAATTAGTCGCCAAAATTATTGAACTGGCCTGATTAGCTTGCAAGGGGAGCCTTTTCCGGCTCCCCTTGCAATTTAGATGTCCAGTTTGGTAACTGCTTCCATAATTTCTTCCTGTTCGTCTTCTTCCATCATATCATCATCTATATATTCATCTTCCCAGTCTTCTTCATCCTCTTCCTCTGCAAAGTCATCTAAGTTGTTAATAATTTCCTGTTTAACAACTTTGGCAACTTCTTCCGAGTCCGGAGAAGCCAGCAGAGGATCTTCCTTGGACAATACTTCGACATCCCGATAACATCCCATTCCGGTCCCAGCCGGAACCAATTTCCCGATAATAACATTTTCTTTCAAGCCCAGCAAAGGATCTTTCTTGCCTTTAATGGCCGCTTCGGTCAGCACTCTGGTAGTTTCCTGGAAAGAGGCGGCGGACAGGAAGGAATCCGTAGCCAGAGAAGCTTTGGTAATCCCCAGCAGAACGGATTTGCTTTCGGCCGGACTTCCGCCTTCGGCCATAATCTTTTGATTTTCCTGTTCCAAATCAAAGGTATCCACCCGTGAACCCGGCAATAAATAGGTATCTCCGGCTTCTTCAATTTCAACTTTCCGCATCATCTGACGAATCATAACTTCAATATGTTTATCGTTAATTTCCACCCCTTGCAGACGGTAAACCTTCTGCACTTCCTGCAATAAATACAACTGAACTCCCTGCGAACCTTTAATCTTCAAAAGGTCATTGGGGTTAATGGAACCTTCGGTTAATTCATCTCCGGCTTCTACCAAATCATCTTCCTTTACCTTCAATCTGGCTCCATAGTTTATATCATAGTCCACTCTTTCCCCATCATCAGATACAACTTCCACTTTTCTTTTGCCGGAAACTTCCTGAATGGCTACCCGACCGCTGATTTCGGTAATAATCGACTGACCTTTTGGCTTGCGGGCTTCAAACAATTCCTCAACACGAGGCAAACCCTGGGTAATATCTTCAGCCGCTGCCACCCCACCGGTATGGAAAGTACGCATGGTCAACTGAGTACCCGGTTCCCCAATGGACTGAGCAGCAATAATGCCTACCGCTTCCCCGATTTCGACCACGCCGCCGGTGGCCAAATTGCGGCCATAACAGGTACGGCATACCCCGTGCCGGCTTTTGCAGGCTAAAACCGAACGAATTTTTACTTTATCAATCCCGGCTTTCACAATTCGGTCTACTGCATAATTGGAGTTTTTGTCATTGGTAATCATCTGGCCTTGAGGCACAATAATTTCCCCGGTTTCCGGATCTACCACATTTTCAAAGGCAATGCGTCCCAAAATTCGATCCGCCAGTTTTTCAATAACTTCTGTCCCGTCCTTAATTTCTTCAACCACAATGCCTTCTTCGGTTCCGCAGTCAATTTCCCGGACAATGACATCCTGAGCCACATCAACCAAACGCCGGGTCAAATAACCGGAATCGGCTGTTCTCAAGGCAGTATCCGCCAAGCCCTTTCTGGCTCCATGAGTAGAAATAAAGTATTCCAGAACCGTCAGGCCTTCCCGGAAATTGGCCTTGATCGGCAGTTCAATAACATGGCCGGAAGGATCAGCCATCAAGCCCCGCATTCCAGCCAACTGCCGAATCTGCTTCGGATTCCCTCTGGCTCCCGAATTAGACATCATATAAACCGGATTGAAGCGATCCAGGGTGCTCATCAAAGCGTTTCCCACCTGGTCAGTGGCATCATTCCAAAGATCAATAACTTTTTTATAGCGTTCATTTTCAGTACGAAAACCCCGCTCATATTGTTTTTCAACTTTTTCCACCAAACGCTCGGTCTCCGCCAGAATATCTTTCTTGGCTTCAGGAACCACAATATCCGAAAGAGCAATGCTGATCCCGGCTCGACTGGCATATCTGAAGCCCACCCTTTTCAAGCCGTCCAAAAGCTTGCTGGTTACGGACAGACCCAATTCATTGTAACATTCTTCCACAATTTTGCCCAAAGTTTTTTTCTCAGCCACCAGGTTTTTATAACCCAGTTTTTCCGGAATTACTTCGTTGAAAATCATGCGTCCCATGGTAGTTTCCATGAATTCTCCCCGATGCCGGACTTTAATTTTGGCGTGCAGGCTCAAACAGCCGTTTTCATAAGCCATAATTGCTTCGTCCATATCCCGGTAACAATGGCCTTCTCCTTTGGCTCCGGCCTTTTCCATGGTCAGATAATAACAGCCCAAAACCATATCCTGCGTGGGTACGGCTACCGGTTTTCCGTCCTTGGGGTTCAAAATATTATGCACTGAAAGCATCAGCAAACGGGCTTCAGCCTGAGCTTCGACCGACAAAGGCACATGTACGGCCATTTGATCCCCATCAAAGTCAGCATTATAGGCAGTGCAGACCATGGGATGAATTTGAATGGCTCGGCCTTCCACCAAAATTGGCTCAAAAGCCTGAATTCCCAACCGGTGCAAAGTTGGAGCCCGGTTTAATAAAACCGGATGCTGGCTGATAACTTCCTCCAGCACATCCCAAACTTTGGAGTCTACCCGCTCGACCATGCGTTTGGCACTCTTAATATTATGGGCTATATTGTCATTGACCAGCTTTTTCATAACAAAAGGCTTAAATAATTCCAAAGCCATTTCTTTGGGCAAACCGCATTGGTGCATTTGCAAAGTGGGTCCTACAACAATAACCGAACGGCCGGAATAGTCAACCCGCTTGCCCAGCAGGTTCTGCCGAAATCGTCCCTGTTTGCCTTTCAGCAAATCGCTCAAAGATTTTAAAGCCCGGTTGCCGGGGCCGGTTACTGGACGACCCCGCCGCCCATTATCAATTAAAGCATCCACCGCTTCCTGCAACATTCTTTTTTCATTTCGAACAATAATATCAGGAGCTCCCAGATCCAACAGTCTTTTTAGACGATTATTGCGGTTAATGACCCTCCGATATAAATCATTCAAGTCAGAAGTGGCAAAACGCCCCCCGTCCAACTGCACCATGGGACGCAATTCCGGCGGAATTACCGGAATTACATCCATAATCATCCAGGAAGGCTGATCCCCGGAAGCCCGGAAGGATTCCACAACTTCCAGACGGCGAACTGCTCTGACCCGGCGTTGTCCACTGGATTCCGTAACTTCCTGGCGTAATTCCTGGCTCAACTCTTCCAAATCAATTTCTTCCAGCAAAATTTTAATTGATTCGGCACCCATTCCGGCCTGAAAAGCATCTCCATATTTTTCTCTTTTTTCCCGATATTCCCCTTCGGTTAAAAGCTGTTTTTTCAGCAAATCGGTATCTCCGGGATCGGTCACTATATAGGAAATAAAATAAAGTACTTTGTCCAAAGCTCTGGGCGACATATCCATCAACAGCCCCATGCGGCTGGGAATTCCTTTAAAGTACCAGATATGAGAAACCGGAGCCGCCAGTTCAATATGCCCCAATCTTTCCCGCCGCACCTTTGAACGAGTAATTTCCACTCCGCAGCGATCACAGATTACCCCTTTATAGCGAACCCTTTTATATTTGCCGCAATGACATTCCCAGTCCTTGGTAGGGCCAAAAATTCTTTCGCAAAACAAGCCATCTCGTTCCGGCTTCAAAGTTCGATAATTGATAGTTTCCGGCTTTTTAACTTCTCCGCTTGACCAGGTTCTGATCTGGTCTGGAGAAGCCAGGCCAATCTGGATGCAATCGAAGTTATTTAAATCTAACATGAATAAACCACGCTCCCCCTGGATTTTCCCGACTAATAAAAATGCTTTTTATTGTTTAGATCCAAATCGTCCATTTCAACTTCACGATAATCATCATCCGAATAAAGCTCGCCTCTTTGCAAATCGGCTTCACATTTGGCATCCATTTCCTCATCCGACACATTTTCATCATATTCGCTGGACTCATCTTCATAATCGGTTTCTGACGGTTCTTCCTCATCACAATCCTCCGGACAATATTCGACATGGTGATTATTGCGAGAATCGCCTCCCATATCCTCGTTTTCATCTTCTGGATCATCATCAATTTCCTTGATTTCGATTTCCTGGTTATCTTCAGACAGAACCTTCATATTCAAACCCAGACTTTGCAGTTCCTTGATCAAAACCTTGAAGGACTCAGGAACCCCTGGCTCCGGAACATTTTCGCCTTTGACAATGGCTTCATAGGTTTTCACCCGGCCTACAATATCGTCAGATTTAACAGTTAAAATTTCCTGGAGGGTATAAGCTGCTCCATAGGCTTCCAAAGCCCAGACTTCCATTTCTCCAAAACGCTGGCCGCCAAATTGAGCTTTACCACCCAAAGGCTGCTGAGTAACCAGGGAATAAGGTCCAGTGGAACGAGCGTGAATTTTATCATCAACCAGGTGATGCAGCTTCAGCATATATACATAACCCACTGTAATTGGGTTGTCATAGGGTTCCCCAGTGCGGCCATCGTACAAAATGGTTTTGCCGTTTTCCGGCAGGCCGGATTCCTTCAGAGAACTTAAAATGTCATTTTCAGTAGCTCCATTGAAGACCGGGGTTACAGCATAATAGCCATCTCCCTGCCCATAATTTGTATTGCAGCGAGCCGCCCAGCCCAAATGAGTTTCCAAAACCTGTCCGATATTCATGCGGGAAGGCACACCCAAAGGATTGAGGACAATTTCAACCGGGGTTCCATCGGGCAGGAAGGGCATATCTTCCTCCGGCAGAATACGAGCCACAACCCCCTTGTTGCCATGCCGGCCGGCCATTTTATCTCCCTCGGAAATTTTGCGTTTCTGGGCAATATAAACCCGCACCAGCTGATTGATTCCCGGAGGCAGTTCATCATTATTTTCTCTGGAAAATACTTTGACATCCACAATTTTTCCGGATTCTCCATGCGGAACCCGTAAAGAGGTATCCCGAACCTCTCTGGCACTGTCTCCAAAAATAGCACGCAGCAGTTTTTCTTCTGCCGTCAGCTCTGTAACTCCTTTGGGGGTAACTTTACCAACCAGAATATCTCCGGGACGAACTTCGGCTCCGACCCGAATAATACCCATTCCGTCCAGATCCTTCAAAATTTCTTCCCCAACATTGGGAATATCTCTGGTAATTACTTCCGGTCCCAATTTGGTATCCCTGGCATCACACTCATATTCTTCAATATGAATGGAGGTAAAAAAGTCCTCTTTCACTGCTTTTTCACTGATTAAAATAGCATCTTCATAGTTATAACCATCCCAGGGCATAAAGGCTACCAGAATATTGCGTCCCAAAGCCAGATAACCGTTTTCAGTGGAAGGACCGTCAGCAATAATCTGATCTGCTTCAATCCGTTCTCCTTTTTCGACAATGGGTTTCTGGTTGGCACAGGTTCCCTGGTTGGAACGGGTAAATTTTAAAAGCTTATGCCGCTCTTTGGTTCCATCATCACAGGCCAGAACAATTTCCTGAGCAGTAACTTTTTCCACTATCCCGCTTTTTTTGGAAACTACCACAGCTCCGCTGTCCTTGGCGGTTTTATATTCCATACCAGTTCCCACCCTGGGAGCCTGAGCCCGCAGCAAAGGCACAGCCTGCCGCTGCATATTGGCTCCCATCAAAGCCCGGTTGGCATCATCATGTTCCAGGAAGGGAATTAAGCCGGTGGCAACACTGAAAACCTGTTTGGGGGAAACATCCATGTAATCAACATGTTCCGGAGTAACAATTACAAATTCCGGGTTTCGGGCATTTACTTTATTTTCGATAAAATATCCATTTTCATCCAAAGGAGCATTAGCCTGAGCAATATTCACTCCTTCTTCTTCATCAGCCGTCAAATAAACAATTTCATTGGTAACCCTTTTGTTTTCCACTTTACGATAAGGAGTTTCAATGAAGCCAAACACATTAACTCTGGCATAGGTACTGAGTGAACCAATTAAGCCGATGTTCGGACCTTCCGGAGTTTCAATTGGACACATACGGCCATAGTGGGAAAGGTGAACATCCCGCACATCAAAACCGGCTCTTTCCCGGCTCAGACCTCCCGGCCCCAGGGCAGAAAGCCGCCGTTTGTGCGTCAGTTCGGCCAGAGGGTTGGTCTGATCCATAAACTGAGAAAGCTGGCTGGAACCAAAGAATTCCTTAATGGAAGCCACTACCGGCCGGATATTGATTAAAACCTGGGGAGTAACCGCATCTGTATCCTGAATGGTCATTCTTTCCCGAACCACTCTTTCCATACGGGACAGCCCAATCCGAAACTGATTTTGCAGAAGCTCGCCAACCGAACGCAGCCGACGGTTGCCCAGGTGGTCAATATCATCAACCTTGCCCAGAGATTCTTCTTCCATCAATCCCAGCATATAGCGAATTGTGCATAAAATATCCTCTATTTCCAGCTGGCGAATAAACTGCCGTCTGGCCGGAAGATAGGTTTTGAGCAGCTGATCATATTCACAAACTCCCAGCCGAACTCCTTCTTCACCCAATTCCTGAGCTGTTTCCGGGGTAATTTGCTCCCCTTCCCGCAATAAAAGCTCACCATTGGAAGAAAACAGATCGGTTTGAGCATATTGCTCCGGATATTTGTATAAAATTCCATGTTTTAATTTTTTGTTCAGTTTATAACGACCCACATTGGCCAAATCATAGCGTTTGGGATCGGAAAACAGGGTATGCAGCAGGGAACGGGCACTGTCCACCGTGGAAGGCTCACCCGGTCTCAGCTTTTTATAAATTTCGATTAAGGCATCTTCTGTTGAGTTGGTAGTATCTCTGGCCAAAGTATCCTGAATAAAACGATTTTCGCCAAACAAATTCATAATTTCCGCATTGGTACTGTACCCCAAAGCCCGCAGCAAAACAGTTGCCGGCATTTTGCGGTTGCGATCAATCCGGACAAAAATATGATCGTTCAGATCCGATTCAAATTCCAGCCAGGCTCCCCGATTGGGAATAATGGTAGCTCCATACATTTTTTTACCAAAATTATCCCTGTTTTCATTGAAGTAAACTCCGGGAGAACGAACTAACTGAGAAACAATAACCCTTTCAGCTCCGTTAATAATAAAAGTACCTTTTTCCGTCATTTTGGGGAAGTCCCCCATAAAAACTTTTTGTTCTTTCATTTCACCGGTCAGCTTGTTGGTCAAAACCGCTCTGATTTTCAGAGGAGAAGCATAACTGACATCCCGCTCCTTGCATTCTTCAACCTCATATTTGGGCTTATCCAGATAGTACCCTAACTGATAGTCCGGATCATCGGGATCCGGTTTGCCCAGCTCCAAAATTAAATTGCCGGAAAAATCCTGAATGGGAGAAACATCCTCAAAGACTTCTTTAAGACCTTCATTCATAAACCATTTGTAGGAATTCCGCTGCACTTCGATCAGATTTGGCAATTCCAAAACTTCCTGCAATTTAGCAAAACTTCTCTGTTCACGAGAAGCAGACATAAAATACCACACCCCTTACAAGAGTAATGCCATACCAAAACAGACAACAAAAACAAGGCTTGACGATTCCGCCAATACCTCGCTTCCATTCTTTATAAATTTAAAGTTTTATTGAACAAATTCATCACCGAACAAATTCAGCCTTTGTATAAAACAGATATTTTTTTATTATATCAAACAATTATCCCTTTGTCAAATCGAAGTTTCCCGACAATGTAGCATTACTGTAGGCTTACAGTTAGTGTATTACATAATCTGGCCAAAGCTCCCGGCAATTCAGGAGACAGGATCAGAAAGGGCGGGTCCCGCCCTGCGGATCCCGCCCTCGATCTGACATTCCCGACAACGGGGGATAATCCCCCGCTGCGGGTACATAGGTTTTAATGTCGGCAATTAAACAAAGCACAACTAATTTCTAGTCTATCATACGATGATTAGGCTCATTAGGCTGGGTGCTTGCTACTCCTCCAAGACCGGTATTACCAATGCCCGGTAATGCTCCACCTCCCGGATTATCCATGAGGCTTGCATCCGGCTCCAGGCTGATAACCGTGATTTTAGGGCTTTCATATTCCCTGTTTTCCATGGTCAATGCTCCTTTCCTGATATTTATTTAACAACCTGCGTTAGGACTGTTCAGTCTGCTGATCTTCTGAAGGCTGTTCAGATTCAGATCCAGACGGCGTCAGCTTAGTTCCGAGATTAAAGTTGCAGTCTCCGGCTTTGAAAAAGGTACAGGCTTCCATATTCTTGATGCTGTTGTTTGTTATAAAAGTAACATAAATATACTTACCCTCGGTTGATTCAAGATACTGTTGCACAAGCTTTGAATCAATCTGATAGTTTGCAACAACAGTTTCGTTTCTCTCGTTTGTGTACTCGAGCTGGACATACATTTCAACCTGAGAGTCTTCAGTAAAAATCTGCTTAAGCTCATCTCGATCCGGTTCAAAACAATACCTCTGCTCATTACCCACATTATTCCATTCTGGTGTGAAGCTGCTCATTTTGCAGAACTTGTAACCATCGTTATTCCATACGGGCAGAGCATACTCACCGTCATATTTGCCGCCTTCGATAACTTCTATCTGGCCAAGATTGTATACCAAGTTTTCTTTGGCAAGAATCAATTTGCCACTACCGTTGTCAATGAGTTTGCCGAATACTGCCATATCCTTAACAGTTACGGTCTGGCCGTTCAAGTCCAGGGTTACATCCGGAGCTATATTCGCAGAGCAGTCTTCCCGGGAAGTATCCTGCAGGGTTACGGTTGCCGGTGTATCTGCTGTCGCATTGTTATTGGCATAGTCAAGAGCATCCTTGAGTGTGGAGAAGACTTGAGCGTCTTGTCCAGAGATCTGAACGGCAGCGACAGGGGAAGCCACTGTAAATTGTCTTCCACTTGCGGGTTCGATCCAAGTGCTTGTATCCTTGCAATACCAGTTCGTCATGGTATTTAGATTGCTCAGGGTGCCTGTCCTGGCCGGAATGGCGACCTTCCAGTTCTCTTCCTTTGCATTCTTACCGGCATCAAGGAACATATTACTACAAGAAGATACACCGGCAGTGTCCCACCTGGACAGATTCAGGTTGAAGTTCAAGACAGTGGAGTCCCCGCCATAATTCTGGAACATAGATCCCATGTTTGTTACCCGGCTGGTGTCCCAACCGCCGACATCCGGCATAGTATTAAGGTTTTCGTTAACATAGCCGTAATAAAAGAACGTATGATCCATTCTTATTACATTACTGGTGTCCAGATACTCCGCCCCGGTGATACTTTCGGCATTTTTCATATTGTAGAACATATACGCCGTGGAGGTCAGACCATCGTATTTTTGCATTGACTTGTCAATTGTCACATGTTTTATACTAGTTCTATCACTGTAATAAGGCCAAGCCCCCGCTGTCGTTGCGCCGGTGGGCAGCCTCTTCGCAGGATCCTCAGCATTCTCATCATACACCTCCACGAGATTTGCATCTGTTTCGTGAGTATCGCTATCATAATAGAAAGTCAAGGTATAGTTATTCTCTGTACCAGTAAGAACCGCCTTGAAGGTGGGATCCTCCGCCAGTGCCGCAGATGAGGCCAGGGTCATGACCAGAGCCAAAGTGAGCATGGCCATGAATATTCTTTTTACTTTCATTACTTTCGTTGTCTCCTTCCAAAATATTTTTCCGGCAATTCCGCCCTTGTCCGCTGTTGGGGGAGGTCTGGGGAAAGCAGAAAAAACCACAACACTCAGCTGGTGAGCATTCTGGTTTCTTAAATTTTTATAAAAAAATGAAAAAAGGGCTTGACAAATC
>JAZRXK010000048.1:0-8119 GCA_045600185.1 Desulfocucumaceae bacterium | reverse complement strand
AAAGTGGAAGTGGACACAGAAAAGAGCAAATTTGTAGCACAATGGGTTGGTGAGGAGTATCGGTTTGTCCCGGCAATAGATGATGAGAAGAATATTCTTACCAACCCGCAGGTTGAAATGTATGTCCAGCTCAGCTACACGAACAGTAATGACGACACTGTTGTTGCAAACTATCAGATCGGCGAGGCAATTATAAATGACTATCTAAACGATTCCAAGTCAGAAACTCCGTCTATTCATGTTAAGTTTCTGGGAGACAGCAACGATAAGCAGGCTTGCTTCTTCCTGAAAGCGAAGGACTGCAGCTTCAGTATCGGAAGTCCACTGGTAGAGTGTACGAGTGAAACTCCTTCGGATGACTCTTTGAAAGAGTAACGCAGGTTGTTAAATAAACAGCAGGAAAGGAGCATTGAACATGGAAAACAGGGAATATGAAAGCCCCAAAATTACGGTTATCAGCCTGGAGCCGGATGCAAGCCTCATGGGAAACGCCAGCTTACCGGGCACGGGGAACATGGGGGTTGGAGACTTCAACGCCCCCCCAACAAGCACCCAGCCTAATGAGCCTAATTATCGTATGATAGAGGAGTAGAAATATCGTATGATAGAGGAGTAGAAATTAGTTGTGCTTTGTTTAATTGCCGACATTAAAGCCTATGTACCCGCAGCGGGGGATTATCCCCCGTTGTCGGGTATATCAGATCGAGGGCGGGCTCCGCAGGGCGGAACCCGCCCTCAATCGCTGTAATCCGGTTTTTCCCATTCGGCACTCTTTTGGTAAATTTTTGAGCCATATAGCCCGAAGGCAGCTGACAGGAAGGTAGTATTAGCTGAGTTTGATTTGGGCTATCTGAAGACGGCGAAGGCTTTCAGCCTGTCCCAGAAGTTCCATAATTTCGGTGGCTCCGCCGGGAGTAGCCGCTTTGCCAGCTACTGCAATTCTGATAACCCAGAGAACTGCTCCGGATTTTATTTCCAGCTCTTTGGCCAAGTCCTGCAATTTTGCATAAAGCAAATCATTGTTCCATTCCGTTAAACCGGTTAAAAGAGGCTGAGCGGCGGTCAGAATGCGAGCGGCAACTTCCGGATTGGTTTTGTTTTTCTTATGAGTAAATAAAGCTGGATTGTAATCAGGCAGTTCCGCCAGAAAATCAATCATGGCCGGAATTTCCGAAAGTTTTTGAATTCGACCCTGCAAAAGCCGGGCAACAGACTGAAGATCGGCAAAGTCCGGCAGAGCTTTTTGTAAATGAGGTTCTGCCATAGCATAAAAAGTGGCAAAATCCAGCTTGCGAATATATTCCCCATTGAACCAGAGCAATTTATCATAATCAAAAACGGAAGGACTGTTGCTGACAGCTTCAATGGAAAAAGTGCGTATCAGATCTTCAATGCTGAAAAATTCTTCATTGCTGTCCTTGGGACACCAGCCCAGAAGGGCTGTATAATTGATGACAGCTTCCGGTAAATAGCCATCCTGAACCAGATCTTCAAAGCTGACTGCCCCATGTCGCTTGGAAAGCTTGGCAATATTGCCTTCTGCGTCTCGACCCATTAAGAGCGGCAGATGAACATAAACCGGTCGATTCCAGCCCAAAGCATCATATAAAAGGGCATATTTGGGAGTTGAAGTTAAATATTCACTGCCCCGGACAACATGGGTTACTCCCATCAAATGATCGTCAACGACATGAGCAAAATTATAAGTTGGAAAACCATCAGTTTTAATTAAGATCTGATCAGTCAGTTCCTTGTTATTGGTGGCAATTTCGCCAAAAACGGCATCGGTATAGGTGGTCGTTCCGGTTAAAGGCATTTTTTGCCGAATAACCCAGGGCATTCCGGCAGCCAGATTTTTTTCCACTTCTTCCTGGCTTAAATCCCGGCAATGCCGATCATAATTGCCAAAAGCATCCCGAACCTGTTCCAGGCGTTCTTCCGTACAAAAACAATAATAAGCCTGACCGGACTGGATCAGCTTTTGAGCATATTCCTGATAAATCGGTTTGCGTTGGCTTTGAATATAGGGGCCGTGTTCGCCTCCAATATCCGGGCCTTCATCATAACAAATACGAGTGGTTTTCAAGGTGTTCAGAATAACCTCAACCGCACCTTCAATCAGTCTTTTCTGATCAGTATCTTCAATTCTCAAAATAAAGCGTCCGCCCTGGGATTTGGCTATTAAGTAAGAGTATAAAGCGGTTCTTAAATTGCCAATGTGCATAAATCCAGTGGGACTGGGGGCAAAACGGGTTACTATCTGCAAAATTATCTTCTCCTTTAGATTGGGACTGCAACTGTTATTTTACATTGAAAAGTATATCATATCTCCAGGAAGCGGAAAAGAATTTTTTTGTATCATATAAGCAAAAAGCCTGCTTTCTTATTGGAAAAGCAGGCTCTGGTCTTACCAGGCAGTGTCTTCAAATTTATTTTTGCCAGCTCCGCAAATGGGGCAAACCCAATCTGCCGGTAAATCAGCAAAAGATACACCATTTTCTTTTTCCGGATCATAAATATAACCGCAAACTTCACATTCCCATTTATCCATTAACTTAGCCTCCTGATTTTTAATTATAGTTAATATAAAATAAAGTTGATTCCAGGTCAATACCCGGAAAGAAAAATTATCCTGGACAGTAAGCAGGAATTAAGTCCGATTGTCCAGAAGTTAGTTCAAAATTACTGTAAAATTTATAAATTGCTCACGGGCGAAAATCCCATCTGCTTCAGCAGCTGGGGAAATCTGCGGACAGAAATTAAAAAGATCCTTTGCAAATATTGTTGGATGTGCTATAATTAGTTCTATGTAATGAATACTGTATATACTTTATTGGCTGCAGCAAAAAAACAGGCTTCTAAATCCTGGCTGTGTAAAATATCCAGACTATCCAGTATTCAAAAAGATAAAAATTCCTGAAAACCATCTCAGGAAGAGCTGAAGTTTATTTAAACTTACCAGGGAGGGAGAATTTTTTTATGTTTAAAATTTTGGCAAAAGAAGATTATTCCCCGGTCACTAAAATGCTGGTCATAGAAGCTCCGAAAGTAGCTAAAAGTTGTCAGCCGGGACAATTTATTATTCTTCGCATTGATGAACAGGGCGAAAGAATTCCTCTGACCATTGCTGATTTTGATCGGGAAAAAGGAACTATTACTCTGGTAGTTCAGGATGTCGGAAAAACTACCGGTAAATTAGGCAAAATGCAGGCTGGTGACAGTATCAGCGATTTTGTCGGCCCCTTGGGAGAACCCACTGAGCTGATTAAAACCGATAAAGTTATTCTGGTTGTCGGAGGCGGCGTTGGCGTTGCTCCGGTTCACCCCATTGCCCGTGCTTTAAAAGAAATGGGCAATCAGGTTATCGGCATTATCGGTGCCAGAAACAAGGACTTATTGTTCTGGGAAGACAAAATGACTGCTGCCTGCACTGAACTGAAAGTTACCACTGATGATGGTTCTTATATTCGCAAGGGCTTTGTAACCGATGTCATGAAAGAAATCATTGAAGAAAAAGGCAAAGAAAATATTGCCCTGTGCATTGCCATTGGCCCTCAGCCCATGATGAAAGCCTGCTGCCGTCTGACTGCTGAATATGATATTAAAACCATTGTCAGCTTGAATGCCTTAATGGTTGATGGCACTGGTATGTGCGGCTGCTGCCGGGTATCGGTAGGCGGAAAAACTAAATTCGTTTGCGTTGACGGTCCCGATTTTGACGGCCATCAGGTCAACTGGGAAGAATTAGGCCGCCGGGCTTCCTTCTTTAAAGCAGAAGAAACCGCAGCTAATGAAAAATATCGTTGTCAATGCGGAGGTGATAAATAATGGCTAAAAAAGAAATGAAACCAACCAAAAACCCCATGCCTTCTCAGGATCCCAAAGTTCGGGCTAAAAACTTTGATGAAGTAGCAACCGGTTATACTGCTGAAATGGCTATTGAAGAAGCTCAACGCTGTCTGCAATGCAAAAACGAACCTTGCCGCAAGGGTTGTCCGGTAGAAGTCTTTATTCCTCAGTTTATTAAATTGGTAGCTGAAGGAGATTTCCGGGGTGCCATCAGCAAAATTAAAGAAAAGAATGCTTTGCCGGCTGTTTGCGGTCGGGTTTGTCCCCAGGAAAATCAGTGTGAAAAACATTGTACCATGGGTATTAAGTTTGAAGCTGTCGGCATTGGCCGCATTGAACGCTTCTGTGCTGACTGGGAAAGAGCCAACGGAATTACCATTCCGGAAGTTGCTGCTCCCACTGGCAAAAAAGTGGCCATTGTAGGTTCCGGTCCTTCCGGTTTGACCTGTGCGGCTGACCTGGCCAAGCAGGGTCACAGTGTAACCATTTATGAAGCTCTGCATGTAGCTGGCGGCGTTTTGATGTATGGTATTCCTGAATTCCGTCTGCCCAAAGCTGTTGTGCAGGCTGAAGTCGAAAACCTCAAAAAACTGGGCGTTAATATAGAAGTAAACTCGGTAGTAGGTAAATTTACTACTGTAAACCAGTTGATTGAAGAAGAAGGCTTTGATGCAGTATTCATCGGCACTGGTGCCGGTCTGCCTTACTTTATGAATATTCCGGGTGAAAACTATTGTGGCGTTTATTCTGCCAATGAATTTTTAACCCGTTCCAACTTAATGAAAGCCTATAAGTTCCCGGAATGGGATACTCCCACCAAATTGGGTAAAAAAGTTGCCGTTCTGGGCGGCGGCAATGTAGCCATGGACGCAGCCAGAACCGCTTTGCGGCTGGGTGCGGAAGAAAGTCATATTGTTTATCGGCGTTCCGATAAAGAATTACCGGCCAGAGGAGAAGAAGTTGAACACGCTCGTGAAGAAGGCGTTATCTTTGACCTGCTGACCAACCCGACTGAAATTCTGGCTGATGATAAAGGCTGGGTAACTGGTATGAAATGCCTGAAATATGAATTGGGTGAACCCGATGCTTCCGGTCGCCGCAAACCAATTCCGATTGAAGGCTCTGAATTTGTTATGGAAGTTGATACCGTAGTAGTCGCCATTGGTCAGGGTCCCAACCCGTTGGTACCCAAAACCACCAAGGGCTTGGAACTCACTCCCAAAGGCAATATCGTAGCTGATCCGAATACCGGAGCTACCTCTATTCCGGGAGTTTTCGCTGGTGGAGATATTGTAACCGGAGCTGCTACCGTTATTTTGGCCATGGGAGCCGGAAAACAGGCTGCCAATGCAATTAACGAATATCTTTCCAAATAAAACGGGCATTTGGAAACCGGGATTGCTGTAAAGTAATCCCGGTTTTTCAGCCATGGTTTTTGGGAGTGCAGAGCAATAAGCATCTGGATTGTCCAGGAATTAACGGTTTATTTGAAGAATAAACTGGATACGGATGATATGTACCAGGCGTTGTGTGGGAATTTAGGCTCCTGGAGTGTTATATAAACCAGAACAGCTTTTCAGCTAAATGGGACATGATGAAGGGAGAACTAAACATAACTTTATAGATTTTTATAAGGTTTTGGCAAGGGTTAAAATAACTTTGCAACAAGAACAAATGGATTGTCGAATAGAAAGAATATATAGGAGGAATTATTTCATGTCAGCAACTTTATTAGACGGCAAAGTAGTAGCTGCCGGTATTCGGGAAGAAGTTAAAGCCGAAGTGGAAGCCCTGAGAGCCAAAGGCATTGCTCCCAAACTTTCGGTTATTTTGGCCGGAGATGACCCGGCTTCTATCGTTTATGCCCGTTCCAAAGAAAAAAGCTGCAGCAAAGTGGGCATTGACTTTGAATTGACAACCTTCCCCGGCAATGTGGAAGAAAGCGAATTATTGGCCAAAGTTGATGAATTAAACAAAGACCCCAAAGTGCATGGCATTATGATCGAATTGCCCCTGCCCAAACATATTGATAAAAAGAAAATCATGGAAGCCGTTGATCCCAAAAAAGATGTGGACGGAGTGCATCCGATTAACCGGGGTTATATTCTGAGCGGCAGCGAAGGTCTGTTCCCGGCTACCCCGGAAAGCTGCATTGAAATTATGTTAAGAAGCGGCGTGGAAATCAAAGGTAAAAATGTTTGTCTGATTGGACGGGGCGAAACTGTTGGTAAACCGCTGGTGTTTATGCTCTTGAATCAGAATGCCACCATCACTGTTTGCCACAGCAAAACCACTGATTTGGCCTATCATACCAAACAGGCAGATATTATTGTTTCGGCTGTTGGCCGCAGAAATACTTTGACTGCCGATATGGTTAAGCCGGGTACTGTAGTAGTGGATGCTGCTATTGTTCAGTTGGAAAATGGTATTTGCGGTGATGTGGATTTTGAAAATGTTAAGGAAGTTGCCGGAGCTATTTCCCCGGTTCCCGGCGGCGTAGGCAGCTTGACCACCGTTTTGATTCAAAGAAATGTTTTGAAAGCCATCGCTTTGCAAAATAAATAAAGAGGAGTTTTGATAATTATGTATGATCAGACTTTACGGCAGGTTTTGGCCGTTTCCGCCTCTGATTCTCCTACTCCGGGCGGCGGAAGTGTTTCGGCCATGGTAGGTTGTCTGGGAACAGCCATGGCTGCCATGGTGGGTAATTTAACCATTGGCAAACCCAAATATGTCGAAGTAGAAGCCGAAGCCAAAGAAATTACCGCCAAAGCTTATTATATTATCAATCGTCTGGAAAAACTGACCAATGAAGATATTAAAGCCTTTAATAACTTAATGGCTGCTTATCGGATGCCCAAAAACACTGATGAAGAAAAAGCTGCTCGGCAGGAAGTTTTGCAAAAACGTTTAAAAGCTGCAACCAATCAGCCGATGGAAATTGCCCGCACCCTGCTGGAAGCTATGGTTATTATTGATCAGTTATCCAAAATTGGGAACAAAATGGCCATCAGTGATGCCGGGGTAGCCGCTTTTGTTTGTGAAGCAGCTTTAAACGCTGTGTTGCTGAGTGCGGACATCAATATTCCCAGTGTTACCGATCAGGAATTTGTGGACAGCATTATAGCTGAAAAAGCCGACCTGGTTGCCAAAGCCAAAGCTCTGAAAGAAGCTGCGGTTGCCGTCGTTATGGAAAGAATGAAATAATTTATACTTTTTCCGAATCCCCGCTGCTTCAGCAGCGGGGGAGCGTCAACTGCAAGGGCATTCTGAAAAAGGAATGCCCTTTTTTGGATCAGGGCAAAAAATTTTTAATCAAATTCTTTATTCCATCTGGATTGCTGCCCACTAAATTTAAAATCCCGTCCAACATATTTCCCAAAGTTTGCGGATCCACATTTTCTAAAAGTTTGTTTATCATTTGCGGATCCAAGTCTTTCAACAGTTCCGACCAGGAACCAAGACTTTCCAAAAAAGATTTATCCATGTTTGTAACCTCCTTGATAGCAATATTTTATGCTTTATCTTGCCCCAAAGTGACAAAAAAGGTTCTGGTAATCTTGCCAAAGCATAAATTAGACTGAAAGGGAGGGAGATTTATGCCTGAAAAATTTTTGAATATAGAGAATAACAATCAGGAAGTCTGGGAAAAATTTAATTTGATAGGAGAAAAATTACTGAAACAATTAGCCTGGCAGGAAAAAAATTACGCTCAAACTCAGGATCTGCTGTCGGAATTGGAAAATGTTAAGCAGCGTTTGAGCATTTTGGAAGACAAAACTTCCGCCAGAGCCAAAACCAAAGCAGTTTTAAAAATAATTTGGCAGGTAATTACTTTGGTGGCTGGTTTATGGGAAATGGAAAATTCTCATAAACCAAATAAGGAAGAAAATAAAGGTAAAGATTTTTATTCTTTGCTTAATCTGGCTCATGTTTGGCTGGCAGAAAAAGAAGGTTCCGGGGCAGGCAAGGAAAATCCTTCTTTTTAAAAGCCAATCCGGGGGAAACAGTCGCAGCTGCGGAGGCGATTGTTCCCCATTTACAGATGTTTTGAAAGATGGAAGAAAAAAGTAAGGATTTTTGTAAAAAAACCTTTGACAAAGTGTTTAAAGCATGATATATTTATAAAGTCGCTGACATTCTTGGAAGGCTGGAAGCTTTGGAGCGGGGTTGGGAGACCCTTGGAGCAAAAAAGCAGAAAAAGTTGAAAAAGAGTTGACAAGACAAAATGAATGTGGTAAGATATTAACTGTTCGGCGGAGAAAGCCGG
>JAZRXK010000047.1:0-1299 GCA_045600185.1 Desulfocucumaceae bacterium | reverse complement strand
AGTCAAAGAGTTGCAGCCAAAAAATGCACTATCCCCAATACTGGTCAGGCTTTCCGGCCAATTTATCGTAGTCAAAGCACTACAACCATAAAATGCCGCATCCCCAATACTGGTCAGGCCTTCCGGCAAATTTATCTCAGTCAAAGACCTGCAATCATAAAATGCCTTCTCCCCAATACTGGTCAGGCTGGCCGGCAAACTCAGCTCAGTCAAAGAGATGCAATTATAAAATGCATTATTCCCAATACTGGTCAGGCTGTCCGGCAAATCCAGTTCAGTCAAAGAGTTGCAGCCAAAAAATGCCTGAGCCCCAATACTGGTCAGGCTGTCCGGCAAATTTATCTCAGTCAAAGAGATACAATATGCAAATGCCCAATCCCCAATACTGGTCAGGCCTTCCGGCAAATTTATCTCAGTTAAAGAGTGGCAATCCCGAAATGCACTCTCCCCAATACTGGTCAGGCCTTCCGGCAAATTTATCTCAGTCAAAGAGCTGCAATCATAAAATGCCTTCTCCCCAATACTGGTCAGGCTGTTCGGCCAATTTATCTCAGTCAAAGAGCTGCAGCCAGAAAATGCCTCATCCCCAATACTGGTCAGGCTGTCCGGCAAATTTATCGTCTCCAACCTGCTGCAATCAGCAAATGCCTCAGCCCCAATCTCAGCCCCAATACTGGTCAGGCTGTCCGGCCAATTTATCGTCTCCAACCTGCTGCAATCAGCAAATGCCTCAGCCCCAATACTGGTCAGGCTGTCCGGCAAATTTATCGTAGTCAAAGAGCTACAACCATAAAATGCCTCAACCCCAATACTGGTCAGGCTGTCCGGCAAATTTATCTCAGTCAAAGAGTCGCACCAATAAAATGCACTACCCCCAATACTGGTCAGGCTGTTCGGCAAATCCAGTTCAGTCAAAGAGTTGCAGCCAAAAAATGCACTATCCCCAATACTGGTCAGGCTTTCCGGCCAATTTATCGTAGTCAAAGAGTCGCACCAATAAAATGCACTACCCCCAATACTGGTCAGGCCTTCCGGCAGATTAATAACCGCTATATACTGGCAGTGGTCTGCCCAGGGAACAGTGCCATGTTCATAGTCGTACATCGCTCCGCTGCCCGTAATCTCCAGAACTCCCGTGTCCGGATCAAAGGACCAGATCAGATTGTCTCCGCATTTTCCAGATGAATTTGATGAAGCAACATAAGTCAAAAATATGGTTTTTTCCAGTTTCTTATTAGAAGCGTCAACAGACTTTACCACTATGGTATTATCACCTTCAGCCAGTTCAATATCCGGAAC
>JAZRXK010000046.1:0-29571 GCA_045600185.1 Desulfocucumaceae bacterium | reverse complement strand
GCATCCAATACTTTGGATGTTTTCAGTAGCCCAACCGTTTCTGACGACGAAGTAGCAACCCTGGGTACTGTATCCATGGAATTGAACTCCGGTCGTTTGAAAGGCGACGACGATGCTACTTTCTCTCTGCCCAATGGTTTTCAGTTTGTCAGCAGGGAAGGACATGGCGAAGAAGCTGAAGTAGATGGTTGGTATGTAATGGATAATATTGATTGGAATGCTACTCCGACAAAGAGCGGTTCCAGTTATATTCTCGGTGATGACGAGGATGGCAACTTCATCAAAATTCCGGAAGTTTATGATGGAAAAGGCAATGCTCTGTATTATTACATTCTGGAAAGTACGAGTGGTCAGGGTTCTTATATTCCCAGCCCGTTCGAGATCGAACAACTCAATGACTATGAAATTCAATTAACCGTAGCAAGTGATTTTAATGACTATAGTGAAGGTCTTAGTGATGCTCTTGGTTCTTACTTTGAACTTCATATGTCCCACATTTATGTTGAAAGTGATTACGAAGGCAATGTACCTCTGGAAATCACTGAACATGGCGGCGGATTCATACCCACCAGCGGCAAAACCGTTGCTGTAGTAAAATCCGGCATGGTAACTACCAAATCCACCAATGCTCCGGCCATCACTGAAGATGGAACCACCAGCTCCAATTTGGTAGAATTCAGAATAACTGAAAGTGTTGAAGGTTCTATTGACACTGTTGACAGAACCTTAGCCTACAAGCTGCCTTCCGGTCTGACTTGGGCTGAAGACGGTGTGGTCAAGATCACTTCCGGTAAAATTGATGGTTATGGTGCTGGCGATGACATCACCAGAAAAGTACTTTCTTATTCCAACAACGCTCGTGAAATGTACTTGGACTTCAGTGGCTTTGAGGAGGAAAGTACCTCTGCTCTGAGAATTGATGTAAAAGATGGCGTAATTGTTGACGATTCCAGCAAAGTAACTGAAGGGGATATCACCATTGATATTACCTCCAAAGGCGATACTGATCTGGACAATGATTCTTTCGTTGGCTTGACCTATGGTGAATATGGCCTGAATGCCAAAGTAACCAAAACTACCACTATTGTTGCTGGTCAATTAGATCAGGATCTTGGCGAATTTGATTTGAACGAATCTGTAGCTAACAGCTTGAATGACAACCGTACCTTGAACATTACTCTGCCCAACGGTTGCTACTGGACTGAACTGCCGTCTTCCGTCAGCAGCAAAGGTCACAGATTGAACTTCAACGGTTTCAACGATAACGGCAGAACTGCCAAATTTAAAGTTGCAACTGGTGGCGAAACCAAAAAAGAAGCTTCCTTCAGCTTTGATGGAATGCAGGTTGTAGCTTCCCCCGACTTTTCCGGTGACTTGAAAGTAACCTTTGGCGGCAGCGAAGGACTCAGCGGTGAAGTAGTCCTGGCTCAGGTAGTTGCTCCGGTTACCATGACCGTAAGCGATGCCGTAATGGTTGGTATTGGTAAATATGCTCAGGCAATCGGTGATGTTACCATTACTGAAAATGCCAAAGAAGTATTCATTGAAGACAGAGATGTTATTCTGCATCTGCCCGACGGTGTAAGCTTCAGTTCTACTCCTACCGTTACCGTAACTGCTGGTGATGTAGACCTGGATGATGTTAACACCAAAACCATCAACGGTGATCAGGATATGAACATTGCTATTGATGGTCAGAGTGCTAAAGCTTCCACCATTACTGTAAGTGGCATTGCCATCACTGTAAACCGTACCGTAGCTGAAGGCAATATCAAGCTGCAGGTTAAAGGCGGCGGCGTTCTGCAGTGCAATGATGCAGATGAAGTAGAAGATTATCTGAATGATCTTGGCGATATTGTGGGTAACTACTACTATTACGAAGGTAAGAAAGGCTTCAAACTCAGTGATGGACAAATCTTCAGTGCTGTAACCAATGCTGCGGAAGATATTATCGCAGTTTGCGGTACTCCTGCTGATGATTCTGAAGGAGTTACCGGTGTTGTTTCCGGTTTCACCATTGGCAGCACCAGCTATAATGTAAACGGCGAATTCTTTACCATGGATGTTGCTCCGTACATCAGCAACGGCCGTACTATGCTGCCTGTCCGTTATGTTGCTAATGCTCTTGGCATTGATGATGCCAACATCATTTGGGATGCCAACCTGAAGACCGTAACTCTGTCCAAGAAAGGCGTCGTTGTTCAGATTTCTGCTGGCCTTGGCAGCGATTACATGACCGTTAATGGCGTAAAAGTTATTCTCGACGCAGACAATCCGGGAACTACCGCTCAGATCAAAGACGGTCGGGTCTTCCTGCCGGTCAGACAGATGTGCGAACAGTTCGGTTATGACATCACTTGGGATCCAAACGCTCAGGTAGTAACCATTTATCCTATTGGACATATCGATACTGATAAGATTTCCACCGTTCCCAGTGGTACTGTTGCAGCTCCCTCCACTTCTGACGATGGTGCTGTTGCAGTTTCCGTCTCTGTTGGTGAATAGTTGAATTGTAAGACAGGATGTTAAGTTAATAGAGGCCGACCCGGATTAACAAATCCGGATCGGTCTTTGTCTTAGGAGAGATTTATGAAAAAAACCGGAAAAAACAAAATCTTTTCTTTGTTTCTGATAATCTGCCTGTTAATGCTGACTTCAGCAGCAGCTCTGGCAGAAGATAAGGCCGAAATAAGCCTGACCATGAATGAAGCTTATACCCGTGCTGTGGAAAGCAACAAATCTTTACAGGCTGCTCAGATCAATGTGGATCGTTATAAAAACTCCATGAATAACATCAGGGAACAATATCAGCATGATGAAACTACAGAACTTGGCTATGTAAGCAGTCAATACAATTATGAAAATTCTCAGAAGACCTATAAAGATGCAGTTTTGCAAATGCAGTCCTCAGTTTATGGAGCTTATATCAATGTTTTGCTGGCTGAGAAAAAATTGAATCTGGCCGAAGCTTATCAAAAGCTGGCTTATTCCAATTTGGACATTGCCAGCAAGAAGAACCTTTTTGGAATGTTGTCTCAAAGTGATTATGACACTCAAAAAATTTCTTATGAAGCCGCTAAAACAGCCGTAACTGCCGCTGAAACCAATTTGGAAGCTTCCTATTTAACCTTTAATTCTCTGGTGGGTTTAAAGCCGGAAGATCGTCCTGTTTTGACAGATGAAATTAACTTTGCAGAATTTAATACGGAAAGTTTGGCTGCGGATATGGATCGAGCCAAAGACACCAGCCTGGCTCTTTGGCAAACTGTTGAATCAATTCCCATAATTAAGGAACAAATGAACGATAGTATGAATCGGTATGATTACGATGATTTACTCTACCAAAAAGATGCAGCTCAAGTTCAGGTTAATGCCACCGAAACCAGCGTGGAAGATAGTGTTCGGAGTCTGTACAACACCATTAAAACCGCAGAGCAAAATTATTATTCTGCTTTGCAGGCTTTATCTACGGCACAACAAAATTATACAGTGGGTTCCATCAACTATAAAGCTGGGATGTGTACCCAAAATACTTTGGATAGCCTGAATTATGCTCAGTTGAATGCAGAATGTACGGTTTACAGCACTGTTTTAAATCACGCTTTGAATGTTGCCAAATATCGGGTTTTGCAGGGCGACCAGATTTTTTAATTGATTTGGAAAATTAAGTAATAATTTAAACTAAAGAGGAGTTCCCGACTCAAAATTCGGGATAACTCCTCTTTTTTAACCGCCATTCGCCAGATGGTCTTCCTGCCTCTGGGAGGATTGGCCAAAGCTTCTGATTATGGCGGCTTGGCGAAAAATAATTTTGTTAATTCCCCTGATTTATATTTTGCCGCATTTTTATGGAAGATAAGGTTTTCGGGGTTTTTGTGGCGGAACCTGTTGCCGATATTATTGCCACTTGTACTACCTTTACTTTGTTTTGCCTGACCACTCGCAAGCTTTACCATCAATAGTTCTTTTCTCAAAAAAAGCAGCATAATTTAGCCTGAACCGGATTTAAAATGGGGATGATGGTTGATTATGTTGGGAATTTTTCTGGAAATTTTTTTGGTTAATTTAATTTTGAGCGGAGATAATGCGGTGCTTATTGCTCTGGTCAGCAAAAATTTGTCTCCGGAACTGAAAAAGAAGGCAATTTTCTGGGGAACTTTGGGGGCTGTGCTGCTGCGAATTCTTTTGGTAGCGGTACTTTCTCTGGTCTTGCATTGGCCCTGGCTGCATGCTCTGGGCGGTATGCTGCTTGTATATATTGCTTATAAATTATTACGCAATGATGAATCTACCCAAACCCTCCGCCAAGCCGGAAGCTTGGGGCAGGCCATTAAAATAATTTTGCTGGCTGACTTGATTATGAGTTTGGATAATGTTCTGGCGGTGGCAGCTTTGGCTGATGGACATTGGATTTTGTTAGTTTTAGGCTTGATTACTTCCATTCCGATGATGATTTTTTGCAGTTCTCTGATGTTGCGTCTGATGGAAAAATTTAAATTCCTGACCTACCTGGGATCTGGAATTCTGGCCTGGACGGGAGGCGAAATGATTATTCATGATTCAGAGATCTGGAAGCTGTGCCAGCATTATTTTCCGGATTTGAGTGCTGTTCTGATCTGGCTTTGGCCTTTGGCAATGACGGTTTTGGTCATTGCAGTGAGCAAACGGGCAGTTCAGGATAGATTTTAACATGTCGGAAAGTTGGCAGGGCTGGAGAAATGTTAATTGAGCAGCCGATTAAGAAGACCATTCTTGAAAAGATTGCGGAAAGGAAAGCTGACCTTGAAAATTAATTATCGCTGGTTGTATCAGATTAGTAATGACATAACCCCTTTGGTGCAGGACTGCGGCAAGCTGTGCAGAAGTGTTTGTTGTCAGGCTCAGGAAGGCAAAACCTTGGGTATGTATTTGTTTCCGGGGGAGGAAATAATGTTCAGCGGGCAGGAAGACTGGCTGATCATGGAAAAACATGACTGCCGCCTGTTTGATTTTCCCGCCTCCTGGCAGGGATCAGTTTATTTTATGATTTGTACCCGTCCTTGTCCAAGGGACAAGCGGCCTTTAAGCTGCCGCCTGTTTCCTTTAACGCCACACTTGCTGCTGGACGGAAGCCTGATTTTGATTTATGAAACTTTGAATCTGCCTTACAAATGTCCCTTAATCGAGCAAAAAATACCTTTGCAGAAGGAATTCATTCAAATGGCTGCTGTGGTTTGGCAGGAGCTTTTGCAGGATGAACGCATTAAAATCCTGGTGGAAGAAGACTCCCGTTCGAGAGAACAGGAAGACTGGGAAAATATTGAAATCTTGTGGCCATTTTAACACGCCGTGAGTAAGAAATCCCTCACTTCTATAGGTGGCGGGATGAATTGCGATAAAACACGGTTCCCGCCCTCTCTGATCCCGTGTCCTGAATTGCCGGGAGCTTTGGCCGGGCTGCTGTAAACTTACGCAGTCTTTTCAGCCTTGGGCAGGATAATAGCGGTTGATTTTTGGCCTAAATTCAGATATAATAATCCAAAATAACTGGAAGTATGGCAGCAAAATTCCGGGGAGCCTTGAGATGATGGGCGGACAAGGGCTGACAAGATTTTATACCCGTCCTCTTTGAGAGAACGGGATTTTTATTAGACAAAGAAAGGTGATTGTTAGATGGAATATGGCAAAACATTGAATTTGCCCCAAACTGATTTTCCGATGCGAGGTAATCTGCCTGTTCAGGAGCCGGAAAGAATTAAAAAATGGGATGAAATGAATATTTATGCAATGGTGCAGAAAAAAAACACCGGCAAGCCAAAATTTATTTTGCATGACGGCCCTCCTTATGCCAATGGGCATATTCACACAGGACATGTTTTAAATAAAGTTTTAAAGGATATTACGATTAAATACCGTTCCATGTCCGGATATGATGCTCCTTATGTACCGGGCTGGGATACTCATGGTCTGCCCATTGAACAGCAGGCCATTAAAGCCACCGGTTTAAAACGGAATCAGGTTCCGGTTCTGGATTTTCGAGCCAAGTGCCGGGAATTTGCCTTGAGTTATGTCAATACTCAACGGGAAGAATTCAAACGCCTGGGCGTGCGGGGACAATGGGAGCAACCCTATTTAACTTTACTCCCCCAATATGAAGCGGCTCAAATTGGAGTTTTTGGTAAAATGGCTCAGAAAGGCTTTATTTACAAAGGCTTAAAACCGGTTTACTGGTGTTCTTCCTGCGAAACCGCTTTGGCAGAAGCGGAAGTAGAATATCAGGATAAAGCTTCTCCTTCCATTTATGTTCGTTTTCAGGTGAAAAACGGGCAGGGAATCTTGCCGGAAGAAGCAGCCATGGTTATTTGGACAACTACGCCCTGGACTTTGATCTCGAATATGGCGGTTTGCCTGCACCCGGAATATTATTATGTCAGTCTGCAAACCTCCAAAGGAACCTTTGTGGTAGCCGAAGAACTGGCTGAAAATTTCCTGGCAGCCACAGGTCTGGAAGAAGCGACGATTTTAAATAAATATCAGGGCAGGGAGCTTGAAGGTGTTATCTGCTCACATCCTTTCCTGAATCGGGAATCTCAGGTTATTCTGGGGGATCATGTTACTTTGGAAGCGGGTACCGGATGCGTACATACCGCTCCTGGACATGGGCATGAAGATTATCTGGTTTCCTTGAAATATAATCTGGAAATTTTATCTCCGGTAGATGCCAGAGGCGTTTTTACAGAGGAAGCCGGGGAATTTGCCGGTTTATATTATGTGGAAGCCAACGAAAAAGTTCTGGCTGTTTTAACGGAAAAAGATGCTCTTTTGCAAAGCGGTAAAATTCAGCACCAGTATCCCCACTGCTGGCGGTGCAAAAAACCGGTTTTCTTCCGGGCAACTGAACAGTGGTTTGCTTCGGTAGATGGCTTCAGACAGGCAGCTTTGCAGGCTGTTGAAAATGATGTCCAGTGGATCCCGGCCTGGGGCAAGGATCGCATTTATAATATGCTGGCCAATCGGGGGGATTGGTGTGTTTCCCGGCAGAGAACCTGGGGAGTTCCCATTCCGATTTTTTACTGCCAGGACTGCAATAAGCCTTTGATTACTCCGGAAACCATTGCCAGATTACAGGAAATTTTCCGCAAAGAAGGTTCGGATGCCTGGTTTGCTCATGAAGCCGCCGAACTTTTGCCGCCGGGAATTAAATGCGAATGTGGTTGTTCTCAATTTATTAAGGAAACTGATACCATGGATGTCTGGTTTGACAGCGGAACCAGTCATGTGGGAGTTTTGCAGAATCCGGAATTGTGGCCGGATCTGAGTTATCCGGCAGACTTATATCTGGAAGGCAGTGATCAGCACCGGGGCTGGTTTAACAGTTCTCTTTCCACTGCCGTAGCCATCACCGGCAAAGCCCCTTATAAGGCGGTTTTAACCCATGGCTTTTTGGTGGATGAAAAAGGCCGCAAAATGAGCAAGTCTCTGGGCAATGTGGTGGATCCGCTCAAAGTAATCAAGCAAATGGGAGCAGATATTTTACGCTTGTGGGTCAGTTACTCCGATTATCGGGGAGATCTGGCCATTTCGGATAAAATTCTGAAGCAAAGTGCGGATGCTTACCGCAAAATCCGCAATACCTGCCGTTTTCTGTTGGGCAATTTATATGATTTTGACTATGCTCAGGAGGCGGTGGCCTATGCTGATTTACTGGAAATGGATCGCTGGGCTTTGCTGCGTTTAACCCGTTTTACCGAAAAGGTTCTGACTGCTTATCAAAACTATGAATACCATGCTGTTTATCATGCAGTGCATAATTTCTGTACGGTGGATTTAAGTGCTTTATACCTGGATATGATTAAGGATCGCCTTTATACTTCCAAGGCTGATTCACCAGCCAGAAAATCGGCTCAAACTGTTTTATATCAAATTATTCAGGCTCTGGTGCGTTTGGTTGCTCCGATTTTGACCTTTACCAGCGAAGAAATCTGGCAGTATCTGCCCAAAACCGCCGAGGATCCAGTCAGTGTGCAGTTGACGGAAATGCCGCAGATTCAGGCAGAATATCTGGATCCGGATCTGGAAGCCAAATGGAATCAAATTCTGGCCTGGCGTTCTCTGGTAACTAAAGCCCTGGAGGAAGCCCGGCAAAATAAGGTTATCGGCAATTCTCTGGAAGCCAAAGTAATTCTTTTCAGCCAGAATCAGACCTATGCTTTATTGAAATCTATGGAAGAAGAACTGCCCACAATTTTTATTGTTTCTGCCGTAGACTTAAAAGAAAGTGCTGTTCCAGCCGAGGCTGCTCAAGCTGATGAACTGCCGGACTTTGGGGTACAGGTGGAAGCAGCCGAAGGACAAAAATGTGAACGCTGCTGGATGTATCATCCCCAGGTTAAAGATGATCTTTGTCCACGCTGTGCAGCCGTAATAGGGGGAAGCAAACAGTGAAAAAGCTCTTATTGGGTAATCAGGCCATGGCCTGGGGAGCCATTGAAGCCGGGGTGCAGGTAGCAACAGGCTACCCCGGCACACCCTCAACTGAGGTTTTGGAAAATGTGGCCAAACATTCCGGCCTGCATATTCAATGGTCAGTTAATGAAAAGGCAGCTCTGGAAGTAGCGGCAGGAGCCAGCTATGCCGGAGCCAGAAGTCTGGTTACCATGAAGCAGGTAGGTTTGAATGCAGCTTCTGATCCCCTCATGAGTCTGGCTTATGTGGGCATTAAGGGGGGAATGGTGGTTCTGGTGGCTGACGATCCGGGGCCGATGTCTTCACAAACTGAACAGGATACCCGCTTTTTTGGTCGTTATGCCAATTTGCCGGTTTTGGATCCAGCCACTCCGACTGAAGCCTATCATATGATGAAATTTGCGTTTGGCTTTTCGGAAAAGATCGGCAAGCCGGTAATTTTGCGGCCAACTACTCGCATTTGTCACGGCAGTGAAACCATGCAATTAGCGGAACAAAGAGAAACGGTGGAAATCAGCGGTTTTGTCAAAGATCCCCGCTGGGTTATCTTTCCGCCTCTGGCTTTTAAACGGCATCAGGAACTGGCGGAAAAACTGCCGGAATGGGGCGAAGAGCTGGGGCAGTTACCCTTTAATTACCTGCAAAAGAGCAGCAGCCGCCTGGGGGTTGTTACCGGAGGCTGCACTACCGCTTTTGTGGAAGAAATTATTGATACTTATGCTTTGCCCCTGAATCTTTTAAAAATAGGCACACCTCAGCCTTTTCCCGCAAAGCTGGCCGGAGAATTTTTAAGCCTGTGTGATCGGGTGGTGGTTTTGGAAGAATTAAGCCCGGTTTTGGAAGAAGCTTTAGTGGAAACCGCTTATAAACAAAAATTATCAGTGGAAATTCAGGGTAAGAAGACCGGAGATTGCCCCTGGGCCGGAGAATTGGGTTATGAAAAAGTCTTAAAGGCTCTGGCGGATTTTGCTGGTCTGGACATTCCGGAAACCCCGGAGGCAGATCTGACCCTGCCGGGTCGAACTCCGGTTTTGTGTGCCGGATGTCCTCACCGGGCGGCTTTTTATGCAGTTAAAACAGCCAGCGGAGAAAAAGGAATTTATACCGGGGATATTGGCTGTTATACTCTGGGCAATGCTCCTCCGCTGAATATGACTGATACCTGCTTATGTATGGGAGCTGGCTTAACCATTGCCCAGGGACTGAAGATTGCTCAACCGGAGCAGCCTCTTTTCGCCTTTATTGGAGATTCTACTTTCTTTCACAGTGGAATTACCGGAGCCATCAATGCGGTTTATAATCAAACCGACATCAATATTATGATTCTGGATAATTCCACTACAGCCATGACCGGACATCAGACTCATCCGGGTCTGGGCAAAACTTTAATGGGGGAAGCCGTAGAACCCATCAGCATTTTGAAAATTTTGCAGGCAATCGGAATTCCGGTTCGGGAGGTCAATCCTTTTGCACAGGATCAGGCCACAGAAGCAGTCAGATGGGCCATGCGGCAGCCGGGGACGGCAGCCGTCATCTTTAAAGCTCCCTGTGTTAATCTGTTTAAGTCGAACAGGAAATACCAAATTGATTTAGATACCTGTATTGGCTGTCATTTATGTATAAACAAGCTGGGCTGTCCGGCCATGTATGTGCTGGAAGGTGAAATTGAAGTGCAAATTGATTCCAGTTTATGCAATGGCTGTGGTTTATGTACCAATGTCTGTAAATTGGGAGCCATTCAGAAGCAGGGGGATGAATAGGTGAATATTTTAATTGCTGGAGTAGGCGGACAGGGAACCGTTCTGGCCTCTCGCATTTTAAGTACAGTAGGAATTTTGCAGGATTTGCCGGTGCGTACCATGGAAACTTTTGGCATGGCTCAAAGAGGGGGTTGTGTAGTCGGGCATATTCGCATTGGCCAGGGAAGAAAGGCTGCTTATATTCCCAAAGGACAGGCTGATTTATTGCTGGGCTTTGAACTGGCTGAAGCAGCTCGCAATCTGGCCTGGCTGGCTCCGGAAGGTCGGCTTTTGGTGAATGAGCAAACTATTTTGCCAGTTAGTGCAGGGATGGGCAAGCAGGAATATCCCCGGACAGATATTCGAGAAGCTCTGCAAAAAAGAAAAGCTTTATTTGTTGATGCTTTATCTTTGAGTCAAAAAGCCGGTTCCAGCAAGGCAGTGAATATTGTTTTACTGGGGGCAGCTATGGGCTGCAAGGCTTTGCCCTTTACGGAAGAAGCCATGCAGAAAGCTTTGGAACTCTGTGTTCCGGCCAGATTTTTGGAATTAAACCGGCAGGCTTATTTCCTGGGCAGAATGGCTGCTGAAGGAGAAAAATAATGGAAGATCAAATTTGGACAAAGTTACAGGAATTAGTGGAACGGACAACTGCCAACAGCCCTTTTTATCAGGCAAGACTGGGCAGGAGAAAAATTAACAGCCCGGAAGAATTTTATCAAATTCCCTATACCGATAAAGCCGATTTACGAGAAGCCTATCCGCTGGGTTTAATGGCTGTTCCTCAAAAGCAGGTGGTACGGATTCATTCTTCTTCCGGCACCACTGGCAAGCCGGTCATTATTCCCTATACCCGCCATGATGTGGAAGCCTGGGCAATGATGTTTTCCCGCTGCTTTGCCACTGCTGGAATTACGGACGAAGATGTAATTCAGGTTACTCCCGGTTATGGCCTGTGGACTGCCGGAATTGGTTTTCAGGCCGGAGCTGAACATTTGGGAGCTATGGTTATTCCCATGGGGCCGGGCAATACCGAAAAACAAATTCAAATGATGCTGGATTTAAAAAGCACCGTTATTTGTGCCACGGCTTCCTATGCCTTGTTATTGGCGGAGGAAATAGGGAAACGGGGCTTGCAGGATCAAATTCATCTGAAACGGGGAATTATTGGCTCTGAATTATGGGGAGATTTGATGCGAGGCCGCATTGCTGAAGAACTGGGTATTGAACTTTTTGATATTTATGGTCTAACTGAAGTTTATGGACCCGGTATTGGAATTGATTGCCCCTGTCACACTGGAATTCACTATTGGGATGATCAGGTTTACTTTGAAATCATTGATCCGGAAACCGGCCAACTGCTTCCGGAAGGTGAAGTGGGTGAATTGGTAATTTCTACTTTCCATAAGGAAGCAGCTCCGGTTTTGCGTTATAGAACTCATGATATTACCAGATTCATTCCTGGACAATGTCCCTGCGGCAGTCCGCATAAAAGAATTGGCCGGATTATGGGCAGAACTGACGATATGATCAAGGTAAAAGGGGTTAATATTTATCCCGGCCAGATTACCGATGCTTTGCAGAATATTGAAGGTTTAAGCTCGGAATATCAGGTTTATATTGACCATCTGGAAGGCAAGGATCAAATGCTTTTAAAATTGGAAAGAAAGCCCAACACCAATCCCAAAGAACTGGAGGATGCCTTAAAGCATTACTTTAAAAGCAAAGTAGGTCTGACCATTAAGGTGGAAACCGTGGAAATTGGAACCTTGCCCCGCAGCGAAAAGAAAAGCAAACGGGTTTTTGACTATCGACAAAAATAAAGTTATAATATTTTAAAAATTTTTTTGAAGGAGGGACAACGCTTTTCAGGAAGTGTTGGCAAAATATGATTAGAGTTCTGGTAAGCGGAGCTGCCGGCAGAATGGGCAAGGAAGTTGTAAAAACAATCTGGGGAGCCGAAGATACAGAATTGGTCGGGGCTGTAGATCCCATGGCCGTGGGAGTTGATGTCGGCAGTTTATTGGGAATTGCGGAGACCGGAATTAAAGTGCGGGGAGATTTGGCAGCTGCTTTGGCCGAATTAAAACCGGAAGTTCTGGTTGACTTTACCACTCCCAAAACTGTTTTTGCTAATGCCAGCCTGGCCTTGAAAAATCAGGTTCGTCCGATTATCGGCACCACCGGCTTAAGCCCGGAACAAATTGCCGAATTGCAGCAGTTGGCCAAAGAGAATCAAATTGGCGGTTTAGTTGCTCCCAATTTTGCGGTGGGAGCGGTTTTAATGATGAAACTGGCTTCCATAACTGCAAAATATCTGCCTCATGTAGAAATTATTGAACTGCACCATGATAAAAAGCTGGATTCTCCTTCCGGAACTGCCATTAAAACGGCTGAGTTAATTGAAGCCAGCCGCCAGCAAGCTGTCGTCGGCAATGTCGCTGCCACCGAAAAAATTCCGGGCTGCCGGGGCGGGAATAAAAATGGCATTCATATTCATTCCGTGCGTCTGCCAGGTCTGGTTGCACATCAGGAATTGATTTTTGGCGGTGTAGGGGAAACTTTGACTATTCGGCATGACTCTATTTCCAGAGAAAGCTTTATGCCCGGCGTTTTGCTGGCAGTGCGGAAAGCTTCGGAATTACAGGAATTGATTTACGGTTTGGACAATATTATTTTCAGTGACTAACGACACTTTCCCTGGCTGAGTCTCATATACTGACAATAAAAGAAGTCAGGTGGAGATTATGAATTTGGGTGGAATGAAACTGGCCTTGTGGGGAGCAGATCTTCGGGAAGTGGTTTTGGCTGAAAAATTGCTGCAAATGGGAGCGGAAGTGCAGGCCTGGGCTTTGCCGGAACAGGAAGGTCTAACCCTTTGGGCTGAACCTGAATCAACTTTGCAGGGAGTTCACGCTTTGATTTTGCCGGCTCAAAATCTGAACCGGGAACTGGTTTCCCAATTTTCCCGACAGCCTTTGGCTTTAAAACCGGAGCTTTTTCAAAGTCTTCCTCCCGGTACTTTGGTTTTAGCAGGAAAAATCGGGCAGGAACTAAAGCAGATCCTGCGGGATTTGCAGCTTAAACCTTTGGAAATCTTTAATTCGGATTTTGCGGCAATTTTGAATTCCGTACCTTCAGCCGAAGGAGCTGTTTGTCTGGCCATGCAGGAAACAGATATTACCATTCATAACAGCCGGATTTTAATTTGCGGCCTGGGCAGGATTGGCTTAACTTTAGCTCGAATATTAAGAAATATGGACGCTCAGGTTACAATAGCAGGCAATGATCTCAGCCAAAAGGCCAGAGCCTGGAGTATGGGTCTGGAGTGGGTTGATTTTGCCCATTGGGATTTAAGCGGCTTTGATATTATTTTTAATACGGTTCCGGCTTTGATTTTGGATGCCAGAGCCCTGGAAAAATGTTCCGGAGTTATTATTGATCTGGCTTCGGAACCCGGCGGAACTGATTTTGCCAAAGCTCGGCAGCTTGGCTTAAAAGCTGTTCTGGCTCCGGGGCTGCCGGGTAAATATGCCCCCAAAACGGCCGGTCAGATTCTGGCTCAAATTGTGCCTGAATTGCTAATCTCCAATCTGCCTGACTATTCCGGAGGTGGATTCTAAATTGAAATTGCCGAAGGTTAAAGTCGGTTTTGCGGTCACTGGTTCGCATTGTGTTTTGGAAGAAGTTTTAATCCAGGCTCAAAAGCTGACTGAAGCCGGAGCGGAAGTTTTTCCGATTGTCAGCGAATCGGTGGATCATTGGAATACTCGTTTTGGAGAAGCTGAGGCCTGGAAAGAACAACTGGTTCAATATACCGGACACCCTCCAATTAACAGCATTATCGGAGCTGAACCCATTGGCCCCCGGAATTTGTTTGATATTCTGGTTGTAGCTCCCTGCACCGGCAATACGCTGGCCAAAATTGCCAATGCCATTACAGACGGAACCGTTCCGATGGCTGTCAAAGCTCATTTACGCAATCAAAAGCCGGTGGTTCTGGCCATTTCCACTAATGATGGTCTGGGGCTGAATGCCCGCAATGTGGGAACTCTTTTAAACAGCAAAAATATTTACTGGGTGCCTTTTGGCCAGGATAGTCCTTTGCAAAAGCCCAATTCTTTGAAAGCCAGGATGGATTTAATTGTGGAAGCCACGGCGGAAGCCTGGCAGGGACGACAAATACAGCCGCTTTTAATTGCTGATAATAAATAATTTGATAAATAAACAATGAATTGAGAAAGAAATGGAGGAATTATAATGTCTATATGCCCTGTTAAAGGTTCCCTGGCCGGGAGCCGCCCGATAAATGTAGCTGTTGTAGGGGCTTCGGGAGCGGTAGGACATGAGTTGATAAAGGTTCTGGAGGAAAGAAACTTCCCGATAGGCGAGCTGAAACTTTGTGCTACAGCTCGCTCGGCTGGTAAAAGTATGTTTTTCCGGGGGGACGAATACATAGTAAGAGAAACCACCCCGGAAGAATTTAAAGGTATGGATGTGGCTTTCTTTGCCGGTGGTTCGGCCAGCAAGGAATTTGGCCCCGGAGCTGCTGCTCAGGGCTGTGTAGTTATTGACAACAGTTCTTCTTTCCGTTTGGATCCGGAGGTTCCTCTGGTAGTGCCGGAAGTAAATCCGGAAGACTGCCGGAAGCATAAAGGAATTATTGCCAATCCAAACTGTTCTACCATTATTATGGTGGGGGCTTTAAAACCAATTTATGATGCAGCCGGGATCAAAAGAATAGTGGTTTCCACTTATCAGGCAGTTTCCGGAGCCGGAGCAGAAGGCCTGGAAGAACTGGAAAAACAGGCCAGAGCTGTTTTGGCCGGAGAAAATTACCCGCCTCAGAAGTTTGCCTATCAAATTGCCTTCAACTTAATTCCTCATATTGATGTATTTCAGGAAATGGATTATACCAAGGAAGAATGGAAAATGGTTAAGGAAACCCATAAGATTCTGCATAATGATCAAATGGGCATTACAGCAACAACGGTTCGGGTGCCGGTTTTCCGCAGCCATTCCGAATCCATCAATATTGAAACGGAGCGGAAAATTACTGCTGACGAAGCCAAAGAAGTTTTTGCCAGGGCTCCTGGAGTGGTGGTTATTGATCAAATAGCTGATAATCAATATCCCATGCCGCTTTTCTGTTCGGACAAGGACGAAATTTTTGTAGGTCGGATTCGGGAAGATAATTCCATTGACAAAGGATTGAATATTTGGGTAGTAGCTGACCAGATTCGCAAGGGAGCAGCTACCAATGCTATTCAAATTGCTGAAGTATTAGTGCAGAATAAATGGCTGAAAAGCGAGAATTAAGAGAGAAAAGCTTAGGAGGAAAAAATAATGGATTTTGGCAGAGTGTTAACCGCAATGGTTACTCCAATGAATGATGATTGCTCCGTAAATTATGAAGAAACTGCCAAACTGGCTCAATACCTGGCTGATCATGGCACAGACAGTATTGTAGTTTGCGGAACTACCGGAGAAGCTCCGACTTTGTTTGACAATGAAAGAATTGAATTATTCCGTACAGTGGTGAAGGCCGTGCAGGGCAAAGCCAAAGTTTTGGCCGGAACCGGCTGCAACTGTACGGCTGATACTCTGCATTTGAGTCAGGAAGCAGAAAAAGTGGGAGTGGACGGTCTGCTGCTGGTTTGCCCTTATTACAATAAACCTTCTCAGGAAGGCTTATATCAGCACTTTAAAACCGTAGCGGAAGGGGTTAATATCCCTATTATGCTTTATAATATCCCGGGCAGAACCTCCGTTAATCTTTTGCCGGATACCGTAGCCCGTCTGGCAGAAATTAAAAATATTACCTGCATCAAAGAAGCCAGCGGCAATCTGGATCAGGTCAGCGACTTGTGCCGCCGTTTTGGAGAAAGTTTCCCGGTTTACAGTGGGGACGACAGCCTGACTTTACCCATGCTTTCCGTTGGAGCCAAAGGGGTGGTCAGCGTGGCATCGCATTTAATCGGCCCCATGATTCAGGAAATGATTACCGCTTATGAAGCTGGTAAAGTTAAAGAAGCCAGAAACTTGCATTTACAAATGCTGCCTCTGGTGAAATCCCTGTTTATTACCACCAATCCGGTTCCGGTTAAAACCGCCTTGCAAATGGTTGGACACGCAGCCGGTCCGGTTCGCCTGCCTTTGGCTCCGGTCAGCCCGGAACAGGGTGCTAAACTGAAAAGTGTTTTGAGTGACTATAAATTGATCTGAGAATGATTTTAAAAGGCGGTTTCCTGAGAAAACCGCCTTTTTTGATCTCCTGCATAAATCAAAAATACTGTACATTCATAACCTGCTGAGGAGAAGCCTGTCCCTGGGTAATTTTGATTATTTGATCGCCAAAATCCAAAGCATCCTGACGATCATGAGTTACAACAATAAAAGGAATCTGCCACTGTCTTTGCAGGTTTTTAATTCCGCATTTTAATTTAACCTTGTTGTCCCAGTCCAAAGCACTGAAAGGCTCGTCCAGCAATAAAACTTCCGGACAGGCAGATAAGGCTCTGGCCATGGCCACTCTTTGTTTTTCTCCTCCGGAAAGCTGGTTGGGATAACGGTTGAGCAGATGCTCAATGCCAAACATCGCCAGAAAATCCAGAGGATTGGGGTGGGACTGGCGAACAGCAGACGGCAGGTTTTTATAACCATACAAAATATTTTTCCGGACAGTCATATGAGGAAATAAATTATAATCCTGAAATAAATAACCAATTCTTCTTTGACGGGCAGGCAGGTTAATTTTTTTTTCCCGATCAAAAACTACTCGCTGATTGATTCTGATATAACCGGAATCCGGCTGCAAAAGTCCGGCCAGACAATGCAGAACGGTGCTTTTTCCTGCCCCGGAAGCTCCCCACAGAACCAGAATTTCAGCTCCCAGAACAAGCTGACAGTGCAAATCAAGGCTGCCAAGCTTTTTATCAATGCTTGCTTCCAGCATAAGCTTATCTTCCTCTCCTTTTGCTCCAGCTGTTCACTCCATAAATAACCGCAAAGCTGAAAATGGTAATAATAATTACCAAAGTCTGAGCAGCAGCTTTATCTCCAGAATTCACCGCAAAATAAATAGCCAGGGGAATAGTTTGGGTTTTGCCGGGAATGTTGCCCGCTACCATTAAAGTAGCTCCAAATTCGCCCAAAGCTCTGGCGAAGGATAGGATCAACCCGGACATCAACCCCGGCCAGGCCAAAGGCAGAGTAATGGTAAAAAATATTTTGCTTTCGGAACTGCCCAGAGTGCGGGCTGATTTTTCATAATTTTGATTAACGCTTAAAAAAGCCGCCTTGGCACTTTGATACATCAGGGGGAAGGCTACGACAATGGAAGCTAAAACTGCTGCTCCCCAGGTGAAAACCAGAGTTAAACCAAATCTGGCCAGAAGCTGACCGATTGGACCGTTTTTGCCAATCAGAATCAGCAGACCATAACCCAGAACCGAAGGCGGCAGAACCAAAGGCAGGGTAAGCAGGGATTCCACCAGGGTTTTACCTTTAAACTCACTTCTGGCCAGAATTCGAGCCAGAGGGAGAGCGGTCAGACTGATAAAGATCAGTGATAAAGCTGCAATCTTTAAAGAAAGAAAAATTGGAAACCAATCGCTGATGTGCATTATTTAGTACACAAATTAAAGCCATAGGCGGCAAAGATCTCTCCTGCCTGCTCAGTTTGCAGAAAGTCCAGAAAATCTTGAGCCTGTTTCGGATTTTGAGTTTGAGCCAAAATTGCAGCCGGGTAAATAATCGGGGTAAAATATTCCTGATCTATAGAAGCTATAATTTTAATATTGTTGGCGTTGGCAGTATCTGAAAGATAAACAAAACCGGCCTCTACATTGCCGCTTTCCACATAGGTCAGAACCTGGGTAACATCCTTGCCATAAACCATTTTATCTTTCAGCTGATCCCAAAGCTGCATATTGGTTAAGACTTCCTGGGCATAATTGCCAGCCGGAACACTTTGAGGCTCACCAAGACCAATTTGTTTAACCAGATTGTCTTTGGTTAAATCGTTTAAATTGTTAATTTCACTATTGACCGGAGCAATGAGAACTAATTGATTGGACAGCAGATCAAGGCGAGTGCTTTTATCCAACAGACCTTTTTTGGCTAAAGCGTCCATTTGTTTTTGAGCTGCTGAAATAAAGAGATCGCAGGGAGAACCTTCTTCAATCTGCTGCTGCAAGGTGCCGGAACCAGCAAAATTGAAAATCAGATCCACCTGGGGATTTTGAGTTTCATAAAGAGTTTCCAGTTCGCCGCAGGAATCCTGCAAGCTGGCAGCAGCCGAGATATTTAATTCAACTTTGGCTTTGCTGTCTGTCTGGGCATTGGGTGAAGTTTGATCGGTATTATCGGCTTTTTGGCCACAACCTGATAAGACCAGCATTAAAAGCAGGCTGATGCCAACTAACAATAATTTTTTCATGTATTTTTTAAACCCCTTTTTTAATTTAAAAAGATTGATTCAGGGGGGCAGAAAGTAATTTTTGCAGCCTCCTTTCCGGCTTATCAAACCCTTTGTAACTTTCTGTTTCCTTCTCAAATAAGGAAGGCTGCCCCGTTTCCAATGACAACCCTGTAAACCAACGGTTTAGGCCACGACCCATAGGCTGCAACAGCCCTTAGAGCCGGAGGCACGGAAACTGCTTTTAGTATAGCGAAAGATTGATTTTTTGTCAAATTGACGAAAAATCAGACTTTTCAAGCAGGGAACAGGGGTGTAAAATAAAAGAAATAAGTGATAGGGAAGAAATAAAATGCTTAATTGTCTGGCTGTGGGTCTGGGAGGCTTTATGGGAGCAGTCGGCCGTTATTGGCTGGGTCTGCTGCCCGTTTCTTCCGGCGGTTTTCCGTTGATGACCCTGTTGATCAATGTTTTGGGTTCTCTGGCCATTGGCTTGTTGGTGGGGCTGATGGAGCGGGGCAGTGGTTTAAGTCAATATTTGATTTTATTTTTAAAAGTGGGAGTTTGTGGAGGCTTTACCACTTATTCAACCTTTGCTCTGGAAACCTGCACCCTGCTTTCCGGAGGCAGGGTTATCATGGCTCTAACTTATGTTGCAGCCAGCCTGCTTTTGGGTCTGGGAGCAGTTTTTTTGGGGCAGTTCCTGCTGAAATAAAAAAAGGAGTTGATTCAAATTTCCAACGATTATTCAATTAAGGTAATTGAACATTATATGACTCCGCACAATGCCTATAGTATGCCGGACGCTGATGCTCAAGGCAGCTTTGCGGAGGAAGGCGAACATGATTCTCTGACTTTCTTTATTAAAGTCAGGGAAGGCAGACTGGTGGAAGTCAGTTATCTGGTTTTTGGCTGCGGTGGATTTATTGCTTCGGCCAGCGTTTTATCCATGCTGGCTAAAGACAAAGCTTTAACAGAAGCTCTGGCCATTGGCAGGCAGGATATTCTGGAAGCTTTGGAAGGCTTGCCGCCTCACCAGGAACACTGTGCCGATCATGCTTTGCAGGCTTTGGGAGAAGCCATTCGTAATTATCAGAAAAAGGAGCCAAAATAAATGTTAATCAAAACTTTATTGGAAAATACCACAATTTCAGAAGAAATTGGCAGTGAACATGGCTTGAGCCTGTATATTGAAACCAGACAGGGACGCAAGATTTTATTTGATACCGGTTCTTCCGCTTTATTCAGCCAGAATGCCGAAAAAATGGGTGTTAAGCTGGCTGAAGTAGATTTGGGTTTTCTTTCGCATGGTCATTTTGATCATGGTGGTGGCCTGCATGAATTTTTAAAGCTGAACGCCACTGCTCCGTTTTATGTCCATCCCCGCTCTTTTGAAGAACGCTATGGCCGTCAGCCGGATGGAAGCTGCAAATATATTGGTATTGATCCGGAACTGGCCAGGGAAACCCGTTTGATACCCACTCAGGAATTTCAGGTTTTGGAAGATGGTCTGGAATTATTCTCCAATGTTCAGGGGACTAAATTGCTGCCAACCGGAAATAAGGATTTATTAAAAAAAGTTGGCAATACTTATCAGGAAGATGATTTTTTGCATGAACAAAATCTGGTCATTCTGGAAGGAGATAAAAAGGTTTTAGTAGCCGGTTGTGCCCATCGGGGCATTATCAATATTCTGGAAGCATTTTATCAACGCTATCAAAGTTGGCCGACTCAGGTTTTCGGCGGTTTTCATTTAAGCAATCCCATGGGAGGAGCTGCGGTGGATCGGGAAATGGTACAGCAGATTGCTGAGTTTCTCTTAAAGACCAATTCGCAATATTATACCGGACATTGTACCGGTCAACCGGCTTATGCGGTTTTAAAAGAAATTATGGGAGATAAACTGGATTATCTGGCCGGGGGATCAGTCTGGGAATTTTAAGAGCTTATGTTAGGGGCTTTGGCTTTAGTTTACTTTAAAATAGGGTTATTTTCCTTTGGGGGCGGCTATGCTTCCATTGCTTTAATTCAGTCTATGATAGTAGAAGAAAACCACTGGCTGACCATGCAGGAATTTGCTGACATTCTGGCTTTATCTCAAACAACTCCGGGGCCGGTGGGCATTAACTGTGCCACTTTTGTAGGCTGGCAGATTGAAGGAGTGCTTGGAGCTTTAATTGCTACTTTAAGCTATATTTTGCCTTCCATTTTAGTTTTAATGACTTTGGCCTGGTTATATCTGAAATATCGAAATTTAAGCGGAGTACAGGAGGTTTTGACCTGTTTGCGTCCGGCAGTGATAGCTGTCATTCTGGCAGCCGGATGGTCAATTATTTTGCTTAGTTTTTGGAGCAATAATCGTCCCTGGCTGGAACCGGATTGGCTGGCCGTTCTGATTTTTGGTGCAGCTCTGGCCTTAATTCGCCTGACCAGAATCAGCCCGTTTGGGATTATGTTGCTTTGTGGAATTGGAGGAGGGGCAATTTATGGCTTATGTTCTGGAGGAATTGTATGAAATCATTGGCAATTTAACTCCCCTGCCAGTGGATTGCGGACAGCTTTGTCAAAAAAAATGCTGTCAGGAATGGCAGGAAGGCGTGGGGGTTTATCTGGTTCCAGGAGAAAAGGAAAGGCTGGCCGGACAGGAGTGGGCAGTGATTCGGGAAGAAGGGGAACAAAATCTGCTTCTTTGCCGGGGAGCCTGTCCACGCTCGCAGCGTCCGCTTTTATGCCGCCTGTTTCCTTTGGCGGCCGTTCTGGAATCGGAGGACAAAATCAAGGTGGTTCTGGACGAAGATGGTTTGCTGATTTGTCCGTTGATTCAGGCCGGAGATTTAAGCCTGTTAAGCTCCGCCTTTATTTGGGCAGCCGGACAGGTCTGGCAGAAATTAAGCCGGACAGTCTGGGGAAAGCAATATCTGGAAAACTATACCCAACGCCTGGAACAGCAGAAGGATGATGTTTGGAAAAAGCTTTTTGAATAGTGAACTACCCTGAGCGGGCAGTTCACTGCAAAATATCTGCTTTAGAGAAATTTGGAGCCTTCCCCGTTTAATTGATTCATCAAATGGGCGGCGGCTACCATTTTGGCATTGAGCAGATCAGGGTGCTGACTGTGAATAAGCTGCATTTGCTCCTTGACGGTGGCTCCTTCTGCCGCACACTTGCCAATTTCCCCGGTTAATACCTGCAAGGATTCTTCCCTGGCAGCAAAACGAATGGCTGTGGAGAAAACATCCATTAAAGTGTTTTTTTCCATGGTTGGGTCAAATTCGGGCAGAATAACATTGATTCCCCGATAGATCTCAATCAGCAAAGCTAACAGGTATAAAGGATCTCGATTCAGCTTGTCGGGCATATTCAGACCTCCTTTTTATGATATGATAAGCGATTTTAAGCAAAATAGCAAGAACGGAGGAAGTTTTTATGCGAGAAAAAGAAATTACTTTAAAAATTGGCGGAATGCACTGTTCAGCCTGTTCCAGTCGTTTGGAAAAAAAATTAAATAAAACTGCCGGTATTCGGCAGGCGGTGGTAAATCTGGCCACCAATCAGGCGGTTTTGACTTATGTGCCGGAAGAAATCAGTCTGAACCGGATTCTTGAAGTTATTGACGATATGGGTTTTGAAGGGGAAGCAGCCGATGATGATAAGCCTCCCCGATCCTTGTCCCAACAGCGGGAGCTGATATTGTTTCTGTTCGCTTTGTTTTTTGCCATACCTTTATTCCTGAATATGCTGGGAGAGTGGTTCAACAGCTATCTGGCATTGGCTCTGGCTACGGTGGTGCAATTTGTTCCCGGCAGTTATTTTTATCAGGATGCTTTTAAAGCCATAAAAAACGGCGGTTTGAATATGTCCGTTCTGGTGGCATTGGGAACTTCCGCTGCTTATTTTTACAGTACCTGGGTGGTTTTCCAAGGGGCAAGCTGGGGAATCCAGGAAACTTATTTTGAATCCTCGGCCATGGTGATCACTCTGGTTTTATTAGGCAAATTTCTGGAAGGCAAAGCCAAAAAGCGTACCTCCAATTCCTTAACCCGTTTGATGCAGCTTCAGCCTCCCAAAGCCCGCATTATTCGAGATGGGCAGGAAATGGAAATAGAGTCCGGACAAATTCAGATTGGGGATCTGGTGCAGATTCGTCCGGGAGAAACCCTGCCAGCCGACGGCATTGTGGAAAAAGGCTGCTCGTCCCTGGATCAGTCGGCTTTGACTGGCGAAAGTCTGCCCGTGACCAAACAGCCCGGAGATGAAGTTCTGGGGGCTACGATCAATCAAAACGGCAGCCTGCTCTATCGAGTAACCAGAGCCGGGCAGGAAACAATTTTGGCTCAAATCATTCAAATTGTGGAGAAAGCCCAAGGTCAAAAAGCCCCCATTCAAAGAATGGCGGATAAAATTTCCGCTTATTTTGTACCGGTGGTTCTGGGCATTGCCTTGCTTTCTCTGGCTTATTGGTATTTTTGGGGCAGTCCCGGACAATTAGCTCCGGCTATTTTGAATTTTACTGCGGTTATTGTGGTAGCCTGTCCCTGTGCTTTGGGTTTGGCTACTCCAGTTTCGGTGTTGGTGGGAACCGGGAGAGGAGCTGAACTGGGCATCTTAATCAAAGGGGGAGAATATCTGGAATTGACCGGTCAGATTAAAAGCCTGTTAATTGATAAAACCGGAACTTTGACCACAGGTCAATTTGTGATTACCGATTGGCAAAGCTATGGTTCGGCAGATGTTTTGACCCTGGCGGCAGCAGCGGAAAAAAATTCGGAACATCCCCTGGCTTCAGCGATTTTGCAGGCCGCCGCCGGCCGGGATCTGCCGGAAGTCAGCAGTTTTCAGGCCTGGCCTGGCTTGGGAATTGAAGCCAATATTCAGGGGCAGGAGGTTCAGGTGGGCAATGTTCGTTTTTTGGAGCAGCAAAATATTGCTTTGGATCAAGAGCTAATCCAAAAATGGGAGGAAGAAGGTAAAACTTTGGTTTTGGTAGCAATAAATGGCCAGTTAGCCGGGATTCTGGCCGCAGCTGATCAACCCCATCCCAATACTGCAAAAGCCATAAGTCAGTTACAGCAAATGGGCATTAAGGTTAAAATGCTGACCGGAGATAATTGGAAAACCGCTGAAAGTATTGCTCAGCAAGTAGGAATCAACGAAATTGCAGCCGAGGTTTTGCCGGGAGAAAAAGCCCGTCTGGTGCAGGAAGAAAAGAACCGGGGCTGTTTAACTGCCATGGTCGGAGACGGAATCAATGATGCTCCGGCTTTAAGTTCGGCTGATGTGGGCATAGCCTTTAACAGCGGAACCGACATTGCTTTGGAAAGTGCTTCGATAGTTATTATGGATAATGATCCCGAACAACTGGTACGAGCCATTCGTTTAAGCCGGGCAGCTTTACGCAATATTCGGCAGAATCTGGGCTGGGCCTTATTTTATAATTGTCTGGCCTTGCCTTTGGCTGCTGCCGGTTTATTAAGTCCAATCATTGCCGGAGCAGCTATGGCTTTCAGTTCGGTTTCAGTGGTTTCCAATGCTCTCCGTTTGAAAAAATTTAAGTAATTTAGACGGATTTGTTAAAAAAAGTTTTGCAAATAAGCGGAAAGGTTGTAAAATAAAAAAGATAGCATTTAGTTAGAATGAACCAAAAGTTGGAAGGAGTTTTTTTGACCCATGGATAAACCCAAAATAGAACAGGCCGTTACCATGATTCTGGAAGCTATCGGAGAAGATCCGCAAAGAGAAGGCTTATTGGAGACTCCGGCCAGGGTAGCCCGAATGTATGAAGAAATTTTCAGCGGTTTAAGTGAAGATCCCTCCTTGCATTTGGAAAAAGTTTTTACTGAAGAACATGAAGAAATGATTCTGATTAAAGATATTCCTTTCTATTCCATGTGTGAACACCATTTGCTGCCCTTTTTCGGAAAGGCTCATGTAGCCTATTTGCCCCGTAAGGAAGCCAGCCGAGGCAATATTACCGGTCTGTCCAAGCTGGCCAGAGTCGTGGAAGGCTATGCCAAAAGACCTCAGTTGCAGGAACGCCTGACCGCTCAGGTAGCGGATGCCATTATGAACAAACTGAACCCTTATGGGGTGATGGTAGTTATGGAAGCCGAACATATGTGCATGACCCTGCGGGGAGTTCGTAAACCCGGTTCCAAAACCTTGACTTCAGCAGTACGAGGCAGTTTTCAGAAAAATGAAGCTACCAGAGCAGAGGCCATGATGTTAATTAAGGGGTAGCCATGCAGAATTCCGAAAGCAATGGGGATAAATTAGAGCTTTTAGCTTTGAAGTCCTTTGAAGCGTATGAAGATATGTATAAAGTAGTAGACTTTTTAAATAAAAGCCTGCGGGAAAAAAAGCTGATGTTTGGTTTAACCAAAAACCAGGAAACTGGCAAGATGGTAATTTCTATTTATGAAGTTTGAAAAGGAACACAGGAGAATTTGCTCCTGTGTCCTTTTATTCAATAATTTTATTTAATAGAGGTGGATTATAATGCGGATTTTAATCAGTAATGATGATGGAATTGACGCTCCTGGCATTGCCGCCTTGCGGGAAGCTCTGGAAAGCCTGGATTTTGTGCAGAAAATCTATCTGGCAGCCCCGGAACAGGAAAGAAGTGCCACGGGACATGGAATTACCATGCACAAGCCTCTGCGGGCTAATTCGGTGAGTTATGCTGATCCCAGAACCAGGGGCTGGTTTATTAACGGCACTCCGGCGGACTGCGTTAAACTGGCTCTGGATGCTCTGCTGCCGGAAAAGCCGGATCTGGTATTATCCGGCATCAATAAGGGCAATAATCTGGGAACCGATATACTTTATTCCGGAACTGTTTCAGCTGCCCTGGAAGGAGCCATTCACAGCTATCCGGCCATTGCTTTTTCTCATGTCAGCTTTAATTGTACGGATTTTTCTCAGGCTGGGAGGTTTGCTGTTAAACTGATTACGCATATCTGGCAAAAAGGCTGGCAGTGGAATAAAGGAACCCTTTTAAATGTTAATATTCCGGACTGCCCCCAACCCAGGGGTCTGAAAGTAACCAGACTGGCCAGAAGAATTTATGTGGATGCTTTTGATCGCCGCATTGACCCCAGAGGACAGCAATACTTCTGGATGACTGGTCGTCCTCTGGAGCTGGACGATGCCGGTGCGGCTACTGATGTTAATCTCAGCCGTCAGGGATATATTACCCTGACCCCGATTCAGGTGGATTTGACTGCTTACGAAGAAATGGAAATCACCAGACAGTTGGAACAGAATTTTTTCTAAAACCGTCTAAATTGATAAACTACAAAAGGAGGTAATATTTTGCGTTTGCCCAAAATTAAATTTTTAGGAATTGTTTTGCTGCTTTGTCTGGGGCTGATGGGAGGAAGCACTGCCTGGGCAGAAAATGCAGTTCCTTTCAAATTGGGAGATGAAAGGCTTCTTAGCGAATATTATGATTTGGTTCAGGGGAAAAATGTGGGTCTGATTACCAATCAAACTGGTGTGGATAGTCAGGGAATCAGTACCATTGACAAATTAGCTGCCGATCCCGGAGTTAATCTGGTGGCTTTATTCACTCCGGAACATGGTCTGGACGGAACCGCCAAAGCGGGAGATTATGTGGTTTCCTATACTCATCCCACTTTGGGCATTCCGGTCAACAGTCTGTATGGAGAAACCAGAACTCCCACCGCTTCCATGCTACAAGGAATTGAAGTTCTGGTTTTTGATATTCAGGATTTAGGTTCAAGAACCTATACCTATGCCTCCACTTTAAATTATTGTATGAAAGCTGCCGTCCAATATGGAATTAAAGTGGTAGTTTTGGATCGTCCCAATCCGGTGGGCGGGGTCATTGTGGAAGGCCCGGTTATGGAAGATGAATGCCAAACCTTTGTGGGAGTGGATAATCTGCCTATGGCTCATGGCATGACTATCTGCGAACTGGCTTCTTTCTATAATCGGGAAATTGGAGCGGATTTGGCTCTGGTACCTATGAGCGGCTATTATCGGGAAATGATTTTTCAGGATACCGGTTTGAACTGGGTGCCGACTTCCCCCAATATTCCGGATATTGATGCAGCTTTTTGCTATATGGCTACCGGCCTGGGAGAAGGAACCGGGATTGGTGCTTCCGATTATTTTAAATGGGTAGGAGGTTCCGGGGTAGATGGGCAAAAACTGGCCGATCTGCTGAATAATGCCGGTCTGGAAGGAGTTTATTACACTTCGGAAACCAGAGGCCAAACTCAGGGAGTACGGCTGAACATTACTGATTATCACAAATTCAATCCCTGCCGGAGTGGTTATTATATGCTGGCTTATGCCCGAATTATTACCGGCTTTACCGTTCCCCAAAGTGATATTGATAAAAGCGGTTCTCAGTTGGTCATGTTTGATAAAATCATGGGAAGCAGAAAAATTGGTCAGGCTCTTTTAGCCAATCAAACTCCACAGCAAATAGAAGCTGATTGGGCGGATAATCTGAACGCCTTCAAAGCAGAAAGGGAAAAATATCTGCTTTATGGTTATGCAAATCCTTCAGATGCCTCAACAGAAGCTGATCCGGCTCTAAGTACGCAGGATGAAACTTCCAAGCTGCAGGAAACAGCTCCAGCAGCCCCGGAAGTCACTCCCAAAGGTGTTCAGGCTTATTATCAGGACAAATTGATTTCTTTTGATACCCAGCCTTATATTGACGCTAATAATCGGGTTATTGTGCCTGTTCGAGCTATTGCAACTGCTTTAGGGATGGAGGTACAATGGGAACCGAATACCAAGAAGGTTTATTGTACCAGGGATAATAATCAGGTAGTCTTTACTATTGGTCAAATTAAGGCTTTGGTCAATGGACAAAGCCTGACTATGGATACGGTTCCGGCAATTAAAGATGGCCGCACCATGATTCCCCTGCGGTATGTCTCAGAATATCTGGGTTCCCAGGTTGAATGGGAAGCTGATACAAAAACAGTCAGAATCTACTAGGCAAACATCTGATAGCTGATGACAACGGAAGCAATTAAAGTAACCAAATCGGCAGTCAGACCGGACAGCAGGGCATAACGATAACGGGTGATGCCAACACTGCCAAAGTATAAGGTTAAAATATAAAAGGTGGTATCGGTGGTTCCCTGCATTACCGATACCAACTGCCCCAGAAAGCTGTCAGGTCCATGCGTCTGGATTAAATCGGAGGCAATCCCCAAAGCGGCTCCACCGGAAATTGGACGCACCAGAGCATGAGGCAGAACTTCAACTGGAAAATGCAGAAAATCCAGCAGGGGACTCAAATAAGAGCAGGTTATATCCAAAGCTCCGCTGTCTCGAAAGACATGAATGGCCACCAGCATTCCCACCAGAAAGGGAATGGTCTGGATGGCAGTTTTGAAACCGTCTTCAGCTCCATTGATAAAAGTTTCATAAAGCCTGACTTTTTTAAAAGCGGCTAAAAGCAAAATTGCCAGCAATAAAAGAGGAATCAGCCAGGCGGCAAAATTGGATAAAAGGACAAACAAATTAAGTCCTCCCTGATGGGCTAAGCTGTTTGTAATTTATTCTGACTGGAGAAAAAAGATAACAGGAAAAGAAGTGAAATAAAATGGAACGCTTGCAAAAGTTTTTGGCTCGTCAGGGAGTGGCCTCCCGCCGTAAAGCGGAGGAAATGATTTTGGCCGGTAAAGTTAAGGTCAACGGAAAAACAGTTACAGTGCTGGGCAGCAGAGTTGATCCTCAAAAGGATAAAGTTGAGATAGAAGGCAGACAGCTCAAAAAATCTCCTTCACCTGCCGTTTATTTCATGCTGAACAAGCCCAGAGGTTATATCAGTTCTCTGGCCGATCCCAAAGGACGCAAAACTGTTGCCGATTTAATTCAGGCAATTCCGGAAAGAGTTTATCCGGTAGGGCGTTTGGACTATGACAGTGAGGGACTGCTGCTTTTAACCAATGACGGAGACTTAACTTTAGCTTTAACTCATCCTTCGCATCAGGTTCGCAAAATTTATCGGGTTCGGGTACAGGGTTTGCCCAATGCCAGAAAGCTGGCCAGACTGGAAACCGGAGTTCCTTTGAAAGATGGTCTGACTGCTCCGGCTACAGTTCGTTTTGTGGACTTGCTGAAGGGCAATGCTTTGCTGGAAATCAGTATTCAGGAAGGAAGAAACCGGCAAATTCGGCGAATGTGTGAATATATCGGACATCCAGTTCTGCGGTTGAAAAGAATCAGAATTGGAAATTTGGCTTTGGGCAATTTGAAAAGCGGAGAATATCGTGCATTGACAGCCAAAGAATTGAAATTATTAAAAGCTGCCAAAGGAACCAGGGAACAATCTGATTAAGGCAGGAATTTTAACACGCCGTGAACAAGAAATCCCCCACCTCTATAGGGCGGGATGAATTGCGATAAACACGCGTTTTCTTGACTTTTGTTATTTATAGTGTTATAATCATAATATAATCGATCATGATCATCATCATAAGGGTTATAAATACTATGAAGAGGTGAGAAAGATGGCAAACAAAGCAATTAAGTATCGAATATATCCTGCAACTGAACAAAGTGTTATGTTTGCTAAAACCTTCGGCTGCTGCCGTAAGGTTTATAATCTTATGCTTGCCGATAAGATTGAAAGTTATAAAGCTACCGGTAAGTTTGCTGCTGTAACTCCTGCTAAGTATAAGAAGGACTATCCATATCTAAAAGAAGTAGATAGTCTTGCTCTTGCTAATAAACAAATGGATTTACAAGCAGCTTTTCGTAATGCATTTAGTAAATCTCGTAAAAAGAAAAATGGATTTCCTAAATTCAAATCTGCAAAGCATAGTCGTAAGTCTTATACTACCAATAATCAAAAAGGCACAGTTGCTATTATAGATAATAAATATATCAAATTACCTAAAATCGGTAAAGTGAAGGCAATTATACATCGTATCCCTAATGCTGATTGGGTAATTAAGTCTGCTACTGTATCACAAGAAT
>JAZRXK010000045.1:0-4579 GCA_045600185.1 Desulfocucumaceae bacterium | reverse complement strand
TATTGTAGATGGTGATTATTTATTAACTAGTATTAATACCGGTAATACTTTAGCAAAAGGTATTCGTGATGGTAATTATTATATGAATGTTAGTGTTGTTGATGTTGTTTATGGTCAAGATGTAATTATTAATGTAACTCTTCCAAATGCTGCTACTGGTAATGTAACTTTAGTTATTAATAATTTATACCTTACTGAAACTGTCAAGGAGGGTAAAGTTTCATTTAATCTCACAAACTTAAATGCGAGTAGTTATGATTTTACTTTAAATTATTTTGGTGATAATGTTTATGCTTCTAAAATAGTTAATAATTCTTTTAATGTTAAAAAGTACCAATCTAAAATAACTGTAAGGGCTGATGATGTTCCTTATTTCTCTGATGTTGAAGTAATTGTAGCTTTAGATGCACTTAATCCTTCAGGAAATGCACCTGTTGCGTTTAAATGTGCGTGTATAGAACAGTCAATTTTGTCAAAAATTGACCGTGTTTGTTTACGCTCGCTACTAAGCAGTAATAACCAAATATACAATGAAACTTTGCTGGTTCTGGAACAGCAGGACACTGACTTGTTCTATTCAAATCAAATATTTTCTGATCGAGCGAACACGATAAAGGATGACAAAAAAAGAAGAAACAGAAGAAAAAATAAAATAGGTGATAACAAAATATAAATTCAGCAAAGAAAGTCCCTTCAATAGTTGGTGTGTGCAACTGATGAACGGAGTTTCTTAATTTTGGAAGCTTTTTTTATTGAACCAATTTTCCTGCTTCGGTAAGTCTTAATTGAAAAATCTGTTCCTGGGAACCATCTTCAGCATTGATATAAATTAAATAAGTGTCCTGCCCCCATTTCCCCTGAAATTCATAGGTTAACACCTCGCTGGAGTCAGTTCGGGGGATTAAGGCCAGACGACCGGCGGAAACCTCGGTTAAACGGGGGTTTAAATAGCTCTGAGCCTCCTGGGAGGTTAAGTTCGGCCTGGGCAAATTGCGTTTCAGGTGGCTGTCCCAATAGTCTGCGGCATCCAGGGCAACGACTTCCGCCCGATCCAAAGCCACTTCTGTTTTAATTAAGTCTCCATATAAAATTACTCCATCCTGTTCAGCCGCAAAGCTGAAAATAATCCGATTGTCCTGTTCTTCCTGATAAGTCGGCAGCATGGAGCCAAAGCCCTGTTTTTCCAAATAAGCCTGAGCTGCTTTTTGAGCTTCCGAGTGGGAAATTTGAGCCGCCTCCAAATTTCTGTCCGTCAAAGACCAGAGCAGCCGCCCGCCCTGCTCAGTAATTCCTAAAATTTGCTGATTTTGCAAATTGACTTGATAAACTGCCGGCTGAGAATCCAGCTTTTGACTGCTTACAACTGGACTGCCGCTTAATTCTGCTGCAATTTTTTCAGCTTCGGCGGCGGTGATTTTTTGAGCAGGCAAAACGGAATTTTGCTGCAAGTGATCCGAAAAAGGTCCATCATAAAGCAAAGTTGGCATTTGTTCCAGATTTTCGCTCAGGCTGGCCAGTTCAGAACTAAACTCCTTATCTTCTAGTAATTCCACTTTCTTCCCTTTTTCCAGATTAAGTTGAATTTTAGCCAAAAGTTGATTGAGATAACGGGACTTTTGAACCAGATTATGCAGATTATGCCATTGATCCTGGGAAAAAGCTGCCAAATTTTCTTTTTGCAGGCTTAAAAAATAATCTGCTGCCTGATTGAGAAAACTCAGACTGTTTTCCAGATTTTGTTCAGCACCGGGCAGGCGGGATAAATTTTCCTGAGCCTGTAAAGCTTCCAGACGAAGCTGACTTAGCAGTAAATTTTCTGTTTCCTGCCCGATCAAGGCTTTATTTAAATTGTTCTCCAAAGCCTGCGTTGCTGCATAAGCTGTATAAAAGTTCTGAAGCTGGCTGTTTTGCAAGGCAATCTGAGCTTTTTTTTGCGATTGCCAGCTGAATCCGCTCCAAAGCATGGCCGTCAAAGCCAAAACTAAAGCGGTAATTGTTACATATTTGGCCTGCATAAATTCTTCTCCTTTGGTCAAAGAGCAAAAACATGATTGCCGATTTGCCCGATGGTTGGCCGGGACCAAATCCAACTGCTGACCTTTTTGTTGGGGTTCCAAAAATATAAAGCTCCTCTGGTTGGATCCCAACCGGCCAAGGCTTCCTGAGCTGCTCGCAGTGAATCCGAGCTGACCCGCCGTAAATATTGTCCATTGCTGACCGATTCAAAAGCATCGATTTGATATATTACTCCGGCCAGAGTATTGGGAAAGGAACGACTGGCCAGACGATTCATAATGACTGCTCCTACCGCTACCTTGCCCACATAAATTTCGTCGGCGGCTTCTCCTTCGATGACCTGAGCCAAAAGCTGAAGATTGCTTTTTGGAGAAGTGGAGCTGCCGACAAAAAAACCCATAGCTTCCCAGGTGGCTTTGCCCACCAGACCATCCACTTTTAAGCCGTTGTTTTTTTGAAACTCCCGTACCGCCTTCTGGGTGCTGGTAAAATAATAACCGTCCACCGCTCCGCCATAATAACCCCATTGTTTTAAAACCGCCTGCACTTTTTGCACCGGCGTGCCGCTATACCCCCAATATAAATCGGGATATTCAGCCGCCTGCACCGACAGCATAAAGCTCAGGCTGAACAGCAAAGCCCAGAGTATTTTCCTTTTCTGCATAAAATCACCGAGCTTAGCTTAACCGGTCAACTCGGAACTTATACCAGCTTTCCCGGATTCTGTTTTGAGAAGGGGAAAATTATTTTTGAATAAAAGTTGTTTTTGGATCTTGACAAAAACAACCAAGATTGTATAATTGTATTAGATGGTTAGCTTAATAAGGCAAGGAAATGGGGTGAAAAGTCTTTGGTTTGGCAATTTACAGCACAACAGCCAATCTATAAACAGATTGTAGACACTCTGGAACTTCGGATTATCAATGGTGTTTATCCCAGCGGCAGCCGCCTGCCCAGTGTGCGGGATCTGGCTGTGGAAGCGGCAGTCAATCCCAATACCATGCAGCGGGCTTTGGTGGAGCTGGAACAAAAGGGCTTGATTCAAACGCAGCGTACCAGCGGCAGAAAAGTAACGGAGGCAGAAGATTGTATTATGCAGGCTAAACAGGAACGGGCAATTCAACTGGTTTCCAGCTTTGTCAATCAGATTCAGGCTTTGGGAATTCAGTCAGATCAAATTTCAGCTTTAATTGAAACTGCTTTGGAAAAAGGGGAGGCGAAATAGTGCTTGAAGTTAAAGAATTAAGCAAACAATACGGCAATATGCCGGCGTTGTCCAATATCAGTTTTTCTTTGCCTGCTGGTAAAGTTGTTGGCTTGCTGGGACCCAACGGCAGCGGCAAAACTACTTTAATAAAAATTGCGGCCGGTCTTTTGACTCCAACCAGCGGTCAGATTTTAATTGATCAAAAGCCGGTTGGTTTAACCACCAAAGCTATGGTGAGTTATTTGCCGGATCGTTTGACCTTGCCAGCCTGGATGCAGGCCGGAGAAACTCTGGGTTATTATCGGGACTTTTTTGCTGATTTTGATTATAAGCGGGCGGAAGAAATGCTGAAGCGTTTGGAAGTACCCCTGGATCGACAGCTTAAAGCTCTTTCCAAAGGCATGAAGGATAAATTGCAGTTGGTGCTAACCATGTCCAGACGAGCCAAATTATATTTGCTGGACGAACCCATTGGCGGAGTTGATCCTGCTACCAGAGATTATATTCTGGAAACCATTGTCAGCAACTATGAACCGGAGTCCACGGTAATTATCAGCACGCATTTAATTTCTGATGTTGAAAAGGTGCTGGATGAGTTTCTGTTTTTAAAGAATGGCCGGATTGTTTTACAGGATTCGGTGGATAATGTCTGGAAAAATCAGTCTTTAGATGCTTTGTTTCGGGAGGTATTCAAATGTTAAAAAAGCTTCTCAGATATGACTTTCTGGCCTTTGCCCACAATCTTTTCCCTTTACAGCTGGGAGTTCTGGCTGGCAGTATTCTGGTAGTGATCTTTTCCCGCCTGACCATGAATATGATGCAGGATTCCAGCACGGTTCTGCGAATCTTTTCCATATTTTCGGCCTTTATTACCTTTCTGCTGGGTGTGGTGGTTTTTGGCAGCTCTTTGGTAACTTTGATTTTAATTTGTCTGCGGGTGCAAAGAAATTTCTTTGAAGATGAAGGCTATCTGACCTTCAGTCTGCCGGTCAGTACCAATCAACTGATTTGGTCAAAGGTTTTAACCGGTCTGGCCTGGATGATTATAAACAGTCTGGTCGTTTTTGTCAGTTTTCTGATTATAGGAACCTTTGGTTCAAATCAGGATATGCTTGTTGACACCAATTTTCTGAAAGGCGTTGGCAATTTTATAAAGCAGTTTCTGGTTAGCCTGCCTTTTGATGATGGTTTCAGTCTGTTTATATTTATTCTGTTAGTTTTCAATTTTCTGGCCTGCATTTTTATGGAAATGTTTATCGTTTATTTTTCGGTTATTGCCGGGGGAATTTCCGTTAAAAAGTATAAATTGCTGCTGTCCATTGGAATTTATCTGGCGGCTCAATTTTGCCTGAAATT
>JAZRXK010000044.1:0-4732 GCA_045600185.1 Desulfocucumaceae bacterium | reverse complement strand
CATATCAGGTAATTTATTGCATATCCTCAGGAGTCTTCCATTTTTCAGCCTCTTGCAGGCGAAAAAAGCAGAACTATTCCCGCTAATATATACATACCAAGCATAGCACACTTTTCCTGCAAGATCAAATTTTTTTTCACCATTTTTTTTTCACCCTTGACAAGCTCTCTTCCCAATAAGTTCATAACGCATCATCAGCAAACCAGCAGAAGTTTCCCGACAAAATAGTTTCTGAATTTTGCTTGTTTTTGAAACTTTTTGTTTCCAAAATTCCTCTAAGAACTAAGCAAATTAAAAGGAGGTTTGTCTTTTTATGGGTAAACAAAAATTTATGGCTCTTGTCCTGATTCTGGCTTTGGGCTTGAGCCTGACTCCGGCCTGGGCAGACAGCAGTTATTCTGATGTTCTGCCAGGGCAATGGTACACCGATGGAGTAAATTTTGCCATTGATCACCAATTATTCAAGCTGGATTCAGACAAAGAATTTGGTCTTAATCATCCGGTTACTCGTTCCGAAATGGTCTATGCCCTGTGGATGCTCTACCGCCAGCCCCAGGCCGAAAGCAGCAGGGAATTTTCTGATTTGCCCGCTGACGCTTATTATTATGCAGCCATACAATGGGCGGCTTCCGCAGGCATTACCAGCGGTATGGGCAACGGTCAATTTGGGGTAAATCAACTTTTAACCAGGGAACAGACCGTAACTTTCCTGGAAAATATGAATATTTATTTGAAATGTGATTTGAATGAAGACACCAATATTTTATCCTATGAAGATTTTGACCAGATCTCTGAATATGCCATTGGTCCTTTCCAATGGGCCTGTGGCGAAGGCATTATCACCGGAACTTCTCCTTCCACCCTTTCGCCCAAAGGATTGCTGACCAGATCCCAGCTTTCGGTAATACTGCTGAAATTTTACTCAACCCGAGACAGCGGAGAAAACACTTTCGGATTTAATGTTGAACCGGCTCTTATTCAACTGGAAGGCAATGCCACCACCGGTTTTGCCTGGTATGCAGACAAGTTCAATGAAAGCTTATTTGCTGTAGAAGAATTGAATTATATTACTTCTGAACCCAATCTGCCCGGATCCGGCGGCACTTTTCAATTTCAGGTTACCGGTTTAAAGCCGGGTACTGATACTTTATCTTTCCTGTACTACCGTTCCTGGGAAGGCAAAGATCAAGCCATAGATCGAGCTGTTTATGAAATCAATGTGGCCGACAACGGACAGGTAACTGCTATCAAAATGCAAAACGAAGAAAATACTTCCGGGTTTAATTCCGAACCGGCTCTTATTCAACTGGAAGGCAACGCCACCACCGGTTTTGGCTGGTATGTTACCAAATCGGATGAAGATTTATACACCGTCAATGAACTGGATTATATGCCAGATAATCCCGATGTTGAAGGTTCTCCCGGCATCTTCCAGTTTCAGGTTACAGGTCTGAAACCGGGAGCTGGTGAATTGTGCTTTACTTATTATCGCCCCTGGGAAGAACAACAGCCAGACAATCAACAAGTTATTTTTCAAATTATCGTAACTCCTGACGGCAAGGTAACTGCCAATCAGATTTAACACTTAAAGCAGGAGCTGTCAGCCCACTTGCCCAAAAGCTGATTATTAGACAAGCATAAATAATCCCGGAGCAAATTCAGGATTATCGGGGGCTGAATCAGTGCAGATTCAGCCCTTTTTTTTATTATTCCAGTCGGGAAATCTCCCTTCGCAGGCGTTTAATAATTCTTTTTTCCAGGCGGGAAATATAGGATTGTGAAATACCTAAAATATCGGCTACTTCCTTCTGGGTTTTTTCAATCGGACTTTTCAGACCAAAACGCAATTCCATAATTTTTCTTTCCCTTTGATTTAACTTTTGCAAAGCCAGATATAAAAGCTTTCGATCCACTTTATCCTCCAACTGCTTGCAAATACCATCTCCTTCCGTTCCCAAAACATCAGACAACAAAAGCTCATTGCCGTCCCAGTCAATATTCAGCGGCTCATCAAAAGAAATCTCGCTGCGTAATTTATTATTTCTCCGCAAAAACATTAAAATTTCATTTTCAATACAGCGGGAAGCATAAGTGGCCAGTTTAATTTTTTTTTCCGGGTCAAAACTGTTGACCGCCTTAATCAGGCCAATGGTTCCAATAGAAACCAAGTCTTCCAGGGCTATGCCGGTATTTTCAAATTTTTTGGCAATGTACACCACCAGACGCAAATTTCTTTCAATCAAGGCTGTTCGAACGGAATAATCTCCCACTTCCAGCCGGGAAATCAGATTCAATTCTTCTCCAGCCGATAAGGGCGGAGGCAAAACCTCATGATTGCCCACATAATGTACACTGCCGCTGTCCAAAAAACGATGCCGCATTCTCCACAACCATATTTCCATCCGCAAATGCTTTTCCATATTCACCCCTCTTTCGGCTGAATCAGCTCTGAATCAAGCGGGGATTTAATAAAGCCTGATACTGACCCTGGGTATCCAGAGCAGCTTCACTGATCCCAATAACTACTTTTTGAGTACGAATTCCGTTCCATTCCAACCAATCAACCTGCAAACCCGGCAAAATACCTCTTTCCTGTCCCAAAGAGCGAAAAGGAATCAACCGAAGTCCGGTGCAAGACTCCATTTCTCCTGACCAACTGTTTTCCAGCCAATCCTGTAAGACCACGGGCAAAATATTTTTGATTGCCTGATATTCCACAATCACCACTGGAAAACCGCTCAAAGGCTCCCGCAAACAATTTCCGCTGTCCAGCCACGCCTGCAGGCTGATTTTTTGACCATTCAGACTCAAGCTGATTCGTTGCTGCAATTTATTTCTTTGCAAATAAGGACTGCAAAGCAGAACCCCACCCAACAATAACAAAGTCAACAATAAACCCCAGCCGGGCTGTCCAAATTTTTTAAAGAAAAAGCTGTAAATTCCGGCCAAAGTCCCAGCCAGCCCATAAAAATATAACCAGCTAAAAAAAATTTTTTTTCTTTCATTGCCCCAGGTTATTACTAAAAGCATCAGCCAGGAAACAGCCAGTTCCCAAACCCAACTTCCCAGCCAGAAGCTGCCCCGGCTGAAAAGCAGACCATAAATTGCTCCAATTCCGGCTCCGGCCAGCAATCTTTTTTGAGAAAGCCGAATTCCGGCCAATTTCCCGGCCAAAAACCACAGGCCATAATCAATAACCCCATTTAACAGCAAAATTTTTTCAGCCCAAATAAAATTTATCCCCTTTGCCTAAAATTAATTTTATGCTGCTTCCATTATACCGTATTCAACCGGCAAAAAATGTAAAATCATGGTTAGGAGCAAATAAAAAAATCCCTGGAATAAATCTCAGGGATTTTTCAGATAAAGTTTTTCATTTTTATTTTCTTTTATGTCTCAGGAAAGGAGGAATGTCCAAACCATCATTTTTGCCATAGCTATTGTGTTCCGGTTTAGGTTCTTCTTCTTCTTTTTCCTCAATTTCAACCGGTTTTTTTTGGAAATTATTAGAAATACCAAAAATATTGGCGGTCTTATTTTTCTTTTCTGTAAAATTGAAACTGGATTTTGCAGTGGATTTTGCAGTGGATTTTAAATCGGGGGTAAAACCGTCAAAGCCGGTAGCAATTACCGTAATACACACTTCATCTTCCATTCTTTCATCAATAACCGTACCAAAAATAAATTCAGCATCCGGATCAGCCACATCATGAACAATTCCGGCCGCTTCGTTAGCTTCCAGCAATCCCAGAGAATCACTTCCGGTAATATTCATTAAAATACCCTTGGCTCCATTGATGGAAGTTTCCAGCAATGGACTGGAAATAGCCGCCTTGGCAGCTTCAACAGCACGGGTTTCGCCGGTGCCGCTTCCAACGCCCATTAAAGCAGTACCGGTATCCTTCATAACCGTCCGAATATCGGCAAAGTCCAAATTGATAATTCCGGGACGGGAAATTAAATCAGAAATACCCTGAACACCCTGGCGTAAAACATCATCGGCAATTCTAAAAGCTTCCACGATACTGGTATGTTTGTCAATAACCTGTAATAAACGATCATTAGGAATACTGATCAAAGTATCTACTTTGGTTTTTAAATTCTGGATTCCGGTTTCAGCCTGATTCATGCGATTCCGACCTTCAAAAGAAAAAGGCTTGGTAACTACTCCAACCGTTAAAGCTCCCATTTCTTTGGCAATCTCAGCCACAATGGGAGCAGCTCCGGTACCGGTTCCCCCACCCATTCCAGCGGTTACAAAAACCATATCGGAACCCTTTAAAGCCTGAGCAATTTCTTCCTTGGTTTCTTCAGCCGCTTTTTGGCCAATATCCGGTTTGGCTCCGGCTCCCAGTCCTCTGGTTAATTTCACTCCAATCTGAATTTTGGTTTCAGCCTGGGATAACTGCAAAGCCTGAGCATCAGTATTGATTGCAATAAAGTCTACCCCGGTTAATTTAGCTTCAATCATACGGTTAACGGCGTTATTACCACCTCCACCAACCCCAATGACCCGTATTTTAGCCAAAGAAGCTTGAGCAAATTCATTATCTACCATAAAAAACCCTCCATTGTAACAGTTCACATAAATTGTATGCTGTGTGAACTACTCCGACTTACAGAAGTCGGAGCTTCCTGCTTCAACCACTCCTGCCTGGCTAACATAATCGTTAGCTCAAGTCTTACACAATGTCCACAGGCGTATGAGTTTGGGCTATTCCATCCCTACTGT
>JAZRXK010000043.1:0-1367 GCA_045600185.1 Desulfocucumaceae bacterium | reverse complement strand
CAACCTTTACGCTGGAATCGTCGTAGCTGTTTTCTCCCCGGACATAACATTTTTCAATTTTTCCGTCAGCTTTATTTTCATAAACAAAACCAGCGGCATTACCTTCGGCAACCTGTACTGTAGAATTGCTTTCAGAACTATCTTTAATCGTTCCGAAGTTAGTTCCCACAAAACCGCCGACATTAACAGTTTTATCTCCGGTAGAAATGATGGTGCTGTCCGTAACATGACAGTTGGTTATATCGCCATGACTGGCTCCAGCCAGAATCCCCACGGTCAATCCATCCTTGCTGGCCGCAATATTCAGAGTAGTTCCTTCCAGATTTAAACCCGTAATCTTGGAATAAATTTCACTGAATAAACCAATATTATCCAGCTTCTCGCCATTCAGATTCTTGCCATCTTCAGACAAAGTCAGATTGGAGATAGTATGCCCTTGACCGTCAATGTCAGTAATTGTACCGCTGCTGCCAAATAAATCATCATTGGCAATGGTGTGGAATTGCAGACTCTCCGTTCCATAATGTTTGTTATAGTGATCCTGCGTAGCATCCCAATTAACATCACTTGTCAGAACAACAGTTGGTACTTCTTCCTGACCTGCATAATGACCATCGGTGGCATTCAAGTTCTGCAAATGCCGTCCATTGCTTATTGCAACCTGACCATTTTCCACCCCGGCAAACAGACTGTTGATTGGTTTGTCTCTTCCAACAACAACAACAGGACTGGCAGCTATTTTTACGCCTTTGTCATCCGTTTTATACAAAACAGTCTCAATAATCAGGTCTTCACCGGGAATAAACCCATCATATTGTTCATAGAAACTCAAGCCAGGTTGCAAGCTGTCCAGAACTATATTATCACAAGTAATTTCGGTTCCGTTTAGTTTGAGATTATTTCCAAACCGCTCTTGTGATTTATTCGAAGTCTTACCTTTAACAGTTACCTTCAATTTCCAATCTTGTGGATTGAAGCTCACCTCGTCAGCAGGAAGAGCAGCTTTTATTTCCAGATAAAGTTCTTCTCCGTTAACCGGCTTAACCTCGGGAGGATTCAAGGCTTCCAACTCTTCCAACTGAAAAGTCGGCCAGTCCCCATAACATTCCAGACCTTCAATGGAGGGATAAGGATAGGAGGCACCGTACAAAGCTTCATCATAAGGTTTGGTTGTAGGAGTAGGCCAACTTCCGCCCATAGTGCTGAGGTCATATCCGTCCTGCAAAGACAGGCAGGAAGAATCATATTCTCCGATGGGACCAAAGGAATATTCCGTTTTTCCTTCAACTTCCGTAGCGGTATAACAGTTCTTGATATTTCCGGGATCAGCATCGTTACCCAGAACAAAACCGGCGGCCTCGCCTTCG
>JAZRXK010000042.1:0-2125 GCA_045600185.1 Desulfocucumaceae bacterium | reverse complement strand
TTTGTAAATTTCCGGGTAACAGACCCGTGATTACCAAACTGCATAGCCTCAAGCAAAATCAAGGCTGCTGCAGAAAAATCGGATCTGCTGCCGTTACTGTGTGATGAATTTATGTAACACATCAATTGTAAACCTACAAATTTCCGGCTGCTTTTTGGGGCGATCTGTTGGCTTAAGCCAACAGATCGCTTTGAATCTTAATAATCGCCTTCGTAGTTGTTGCTTAAGGCAGGCAAGGTCTGACCATCAATGATTTGCCAGACTGGCGATGCCGGATAAACCGGTTTGCTGATAGCGGTATCTTCTTCATATTCAGGCAAGGTAAAGAGCAGATAGCTGTTAGCATCTTCTCCTGTACCACCACTTCTGGCATTAATGAATTTTTGAATATCGCTCATATTGTTGATGAATTCAACCTTTGCACTGGCTGGCTGATCACTGTAAGCAAAGCAGCCATGGTGATTCTTGTCATCTGGTGACTTTCCATCGAAAAATCCGTTTTTGACATCTTTATTGTAGGCGTAACAGAACCAGCACTGGCTGTTATTATCACCAACAAACTGTCCCATTTTATTGGTAGCAGGAGACGAGACCAGACCTCTGGCGTAAGAATGGATAATCGCAGAATTAGTTCCGTTATAACCAATCAAGCCGCCTATATACCCCTGATTATTATTGATATTTGAAGCGGTTATTGTAACATCTCCGGCTGCATAGTTGTAATAAACGCTGCTGCTGGGATAAGATATTCCTGCGGCATCCTCGCTAACGGTAATTTCCTTATCATTAAAGGATTTTTTATTGCTGGTGGCAGAATTGTCATTATATCCAATCAAGCCACCCAGATAAATCATATTATTACCATACCTACCATTAGCAATATTACTATCAAAGTTCAAGCACTTGGCTGTAACATTGCTTTTGGAACCGCTCAAAGTAACAGTTCCGTTATTTAAGCCAACCAGGCCTCCCACTTTAAATTCAAATAGCGGTTCAATATTACTGCTATTTCTAGCATTACTGCTGGCATAGGTAAAATTCAAATCGAGATCTGAAGCAGTATGCACATTTTCAATCCTACCTTCATTCCATCCGGTTAAAATACCTATATATTGACTATAGAGGTTAACTGTAATTATAGTTGTAATTGTCTTCTTCGTCCTACCAGAGCCTGTAGTTGTAGTTTCAGGATAACTTCCTCCAGACGATTGATTACCACCATTATGCGAGGTGTAATTGAAGCCTGAACCTTGTAAGACCAGATCAGTCACTTTTCCGGTGGAGCCAATCCGGGCAAATAAACCGTTGTAGATTTTGCCAGTGGTATTGGTACCGGTATTGGTCAGATTCAAATTCAGCATGGCGTAACCCTGACCGTCATATTCAGCATTAAAGGGCTTGGTATCATTACCGATCATGCGGAATTTATCTGAGGTATAATCACAAATTCCCACCAGATTCGTATCCGTGTTTATTTCGCCCTGCATATCAATGTCCCGTTCCTGCTTAAACTTATAACCATTGGTCAGATATGCGTCAACATTATTGAGATTGTCAAACTGCTCCCAGGTGCGAATGAGAGCCGGTTCGTCTTTACCCCAGGTGAAGCCGTCAGGGGCATCAGCTTTAATCGCTTTGGCGAAATGGGTATTGAGTTCATAATCATGGTGTTCTTCCGGATTGTTGTCCACTGTATAAGACAGGCCTACTTTACATTCTCCTCTGGTCAGTTTAACAAAATCAGAATCTGAGAAAGCACTCTTATTTCTTTCGAAATCAAAGAATTTATAACCTTTATCACCATAAAGTTCCTCGGTTAACGCATTAGTATCCAGCTCCAAATTTTTGGCATTTCCTTCTACAGAAACAGTAACTGTTTGATTCTTGGCAGACTGCACATAAACTCCATAACCGGTTTCACATATTGTCTTATCGTTGCTTAATCCATTACCCAGCTCCATGTTGTCTTTATTTTGCGTTGTCATACCATACCCATTCAGATAAATACCATAAGTGTCGTCGTCATAGCATTCAAAATAATAAATCCCAATACTTTCAAGCACAGTATTTTCTGGAACAGGATTTTCGGGAACGGAACTTTCGGGAACAGAACTTTCGGGAACAG
>JAZRXK010000041.1:0-10586 GCA_045600185.1 Desulfocucumaceae bacterium | reverse complement strand
AAAACAGGAATGGTTTTCGGTTGAAAAAATTGTATTCGGATTGGAATTATAATTGAAATTACAAGAAGTGCTGCAATTAAAAGTATAATGAATCTTTTCATCTTTGGAACCTCAATCAGATATTTCTTTCCAGTATAGCTGAAAAAGCAGGTAAAAATCAAGGTCTTGTCCAAAGCCGAATTGGGAAAAGAGGATTGCTATTTAAGTCAGCAGCAGGTATAATTTAGCTAATTATATTTTGTCATTTTAAGGAGGACTTTATTTTAATGGAATTATGGGCCAGTGAAATGCAAACTAAAGATATGCAGATCAGTTTGCGGATTTCTGAAATTTTATATACCGGAGTTTCCGAGTTTCAAAAAATTTCGGTTGTCAATAGTGAAGAATGTGGTCGGATGTTGTTTTTGGATGATGTTATCCAGACTACAATTAAAGATGAATTTGTTTATCATGAAATGATTGCTCATGTCGGCCTGAATACTTTGCCCAATCCTCGTAAAGTTTTAGTGGTAGGTGGCGGAGATGGTGGAGTTATTCGGGAAGTGATAAAACATGCTTCTGTGGAAAAAGCGGTTTTGGTGGAAATTGATCGCATGGTTATTGACGCTGCCCGCAAATATTTACCGGAAATAAGCTGTGCTTTGGATGATCCCAAGGTGGAAGTTATTGTCGATGACGGAATCAAATATGTCAGAGAACATAAAAACACCTATGACATGATTATTGTGGATTCTACCGATCCTATTGGAGCAGCGGAAGGTTTGTTTGGGTCGGAATTTTATCAGAATGTTTACGAAGCTTTGACTGAAGAAGGTATTTTTGTGGCTCAAACTGAATCGCCTTTCTTTGAAGCGGAATTGATTAAAAGAGTTTATAAAGATGTTGACCGCATCTTTCCTTTGGCTCGTTTGTATCTGGGTAATATACCCACTTATCCGGGCGGTTTATGGACCTTTACTTTGGGCAGCAAAAAATATGATCCCAAAAAGGTGGATATTGGCAAAATTGCGGATTTAAACACTAAATTCTACAGTCCGGAAATGCACCAGGCTTGTCAGGTTTTGCCGCCTTTTGTGGAAGCTTTGTTAAAATAAAAATTCAGGTTAAAGGGGAGGAATGGGAATGCAGGCAGAAAAGGAAAAAGTCACTCCTTTTATGGGTAGTTGGGAGGATTATGCTACGGCTGATTCAGTTATTTTGGGAGTGCCACTGGATGATACAGTCAGTTTTCGGCCTGGCTCTCGTTTTGCTCCCCGCAAAATCCGGGAAGTAAGCACCGGCCTTGAAGAATACAGTCCGTTTCTGGATAAGGATCTGGCTGATTATCGTTATTATGATGCCGGGGATCTGATTTTGGCTCCAGGCTCAGTGGAACAAAGCCTGACCCGAATCGGCGGAGCCTGGGCGGAAATTCGTTCCAGCGGCAAGCTGCCGATTCTTTTGGGCGGGGAGCATTTATTAACTTTTCCAGCCGTACAAAGAGCGGCCAAGCTTTATCCGGATCTGGTGGTTTTGCAGTTTGATGCTCACACCGATTTGCGGAAGGAATATTTGGGCAGCAAACTTTCTCATGCTTCGGTAATTCGGCGGATTTGTCAGTGGGTAACTCCGAATCGCATCTATCAAATGGGCATTCGTTCCGGTACAAAAGAAGAATTTATTTTTGCCAGGGAAAATACTAATTTTTCACCAAAACTTGATTTGGCTGCTTTGGCTGTCTGGGCGGAAAAAATCCGGGACTGTCCGGTTTATTTAACTTTGGATATTGATGTTTTGGATCCGGCTTTTGCTCCGGGAACCGGAACTCCGGAACCGGGTGGCTGTACCTCGGCTGAATTGCTGGAAGCCTTTCGAATTTTGACTTCACTTTCAGTAATTGGCTTTGATCTGGTGGAAGTCTGTCCTTTATGCGATCATGGGGATATTACTTCCATTTTGGCGGCCAAGCTGGTGCGGGAAGCTATTTTGGCTTTTAGTTCTTCAGGTGAAAATAAGTTAAAATAAAATCAGCCAGACCGGTGATATTATCTCGATTAAACCAGGGCAGATCATTTTCCGGTTCATCTCCGACCACAGCGATAATTTTACCCGGCAGGGGCAGACCTTCTTTCTCACTGCTATGCAGTCGGGGCGGCAGGTTTTTTAAAGGGCGGACGGCAATTTTCAGGCCGCTTTCCTCTTTAAAGCCTTCGACCAGAATTAAATCAACCTTTTGGACGAAAGGCAGCAGATTCCTTAATTGGGGAGGAGCAGAACAGCTCTGATGCAAGGTGAAGCTTTCCTGACCGGCAACCAGAACTTGCGTGGCTCCAGCCTGATAAAAACGGCTGCTGTCCTTGCCGGGAACATCTATCTGATAACCGTGGGATGCGTGTTTGAGAGCGGCAGTTTTTATTCCCCTTTGGCTTAATTCCCGAATCAGTTTTTCAATAACTGTGGTTTTGCCGCTGTTGGAAAAGCCCTGGAAAAAAAGCAAAGGCTGAGGTTGGGGAGCCTGAATTCGCTGGGCGTGAGTATAGATATTGCATTGATTGCCTCTGGCAAAGCCTATCAGAGTAATTCGGGCTTTTTCAGCCAGTTGGACGGCGGCTTCCGAAGGAGCCGAGCGGGAAACCAGCAGAGGAATCCGCAGCGGAATAATTTGCTGCACCATTTCCAGAGAAATTCGGCTGGTTATCAGCAAAGCGGATTTTTGAGGATCGATTTGCTTTAAAATTAAATGCCCCAAAACCTTGTTAACAGCGTTATGGCGGCTGATGTCTTCATAACAGACAGTCAGTTTGTCTTCCGTCATTAACCCGGCTGTGTGAACTCCACCGGTTAATTTAAAGGTTTTGGATTTTTGATTCAGTTCTTCAACAAGCTTGAGAATATGGTTAAGGTCAAATTGCAGGTTGAAATGTTTATCTGGTTCAGGTCGGGGATCAGTGGTGTAGATTTGCACCTTCTGTTCTTTTTCCTGATAATCCAGCAGATCGGCCAGATGAAATAATAAACCATGGCTGGCCAGATAACCTGCAGCTAATTCCCGCCTGAAGCCCGGAGAACAAAAAGTTTCCAGAACCTTTTGGCCGTTTAGTTCAAGGCTGAAAGGTTCTTCCTGGGTCAAGGGAGCAGAAATCTGCTGCCAAACTGGATTTTCGTTTGGGGTATAACGAATAATTTTGGTTTCTCGATACATGCTTATTTTTCACCTCGAATAAATTGTTTAAGACAGTGGCAAAAAAGTTCCGGCTGATCATTATAGGGAGAATGGCCGGAATCAGGGATTATCCAAAGCTTATTTTGGGGGTTGGACTGCAAAAATATTTCCTGCTGTCTTTTTTCGCAAATGGGATCATGATCCCCATTGAGCAATAAAGCCGGAACGGAAAGTTCTTTTAAGTGGGGCAGCCAATTTTGAAAAGCCTGCTTTTCCGCAAAAAGCAGATCCTGTTGGCGTTGTCCCTGAGTCAAATTCGGTGAATCTGGAAAAACGGGTTTAACTTTCCAATTATTTTCATAATAAACATCCTGAAGAACGCCGGAAGGAATTTCGGCCAAAAGCTGCAAATATTCTGGAACGGTTCGGGCTGAGGTTCGGCTTTCCTGCAAAAGCAAATCCTGACTTTGGCGGTAGACCTGTTCCAAAGACCAAAGCAAATGAAAGGAAGGACAAATAAAAATTATCTTTGACACGGCTTCGGGATTTTGCAAAGCATAAGCCAAAGCCAACTGCCCGCCGTAGGAATGACCTAACAAAATCCATTGGGAAATCTGTAGTTGCTGGCGAATATTTTCCAAATCATCAAGAATAGTCTGCATACCAAAATTGGCTCCTTCCGGAATGGGGTCAGAGCGTAAGCAGCCCCTTTGATCCGGCAGCCAGATATTGAAATCTGAAGCCAGCATGGCCGCAGCAGGCGAAAATTCCCATGATCCGGTGCCCGGACCTCCATGAATAAAAAGCAGATTTTCCCGTTGGGAATCCGGCTGTATGGCGAACTCAGCAAAAATGCGGATTCCATCTGGCATAATAAAAAAGCGATTCTGCATAGTATTTCACATCCTGCTAAAAGATCTGATTTTATTATAGCATTGATTCGCTTGAAGAGGCAGGACTTTGTTAAAACTTGGGGAATATTTTTAGAATATAAAATTTAAAGAAAGGAAAGTGTGATCCGGATCATACAAAAATTAAATGGACATTTTGTGGGAACTTTTAAAGACAGTGATTTGGGGCATTGTCGAAGGAATCACCGAATGGCTGCCAATCAGCAGTACCGGCCATATGATTTTGGCGGATGAACTGGTTAAGCTGGGACAAAGTGATGCTTTTAAAGAAATGTTTCGGGTAGTTATTCAACTGGGAGCCATTTTGGCAGTGGTGGTGCTTTATTGGCAAAAGCTTTTTCCCTGGAAGCTGAACTATGGCAAAGTGCATTTGGATCGAAGCAGCCTCAGTTTATGGGCTAAAGTTATTGTAGCGGTTTTGCCGGCAGTTATTGTCGGTCTGCCTTTGGATGACTGGTTTGATGAGCATTTTTATAATTATCTTACGGTAGCAATTACTTTGATCCTGTATGGAGTTTTGTTTATCGTTCTGGAAAATTATAATAAAAAACGAATTTTTCAGATTTACGACTTTTCAAAATTAAGCTATTTAACCGCTTTTGGCATTGGCTGGTTTCAGGTTTTAGCTTTGGTTCCGGGAACCTCCCGTTCCGGAGCCACTATTTTGGGAGCCATGTTAATTGGTTGTTCCAGAGAACTTGCGGCAGAATTTTCTTTTTTCCTGGCAATTCCGGTTATGTTTGGAGCCAGTGTTTTAAAAGTTTACAAATATATTGATCAATTCGGCTTTAATTTTGATTTGCTGCAATGGCTGATTTTAGTGGTTGGAACTGTGGTGGCCTTTGTGGTATCTATTTTGGCCATTCGTTTTTTGGTAGGTTATGTTAAACATAAGGATTTCAAAATTTTTGGTTACTACCGCATTATTCTTGGCATTATTGTAATTATTTACTTTTTATGGTCTTATTAAGCAAGGAGGAAATTTATTGTGAAATGTGCTAATTGTCCTCAGCATCCAAAATTTCGCTGTGAAAAGGAAGGCTTTGATTGTACCGGTGGTTCCCTGGATTTAAGTCCGTATCAGCAGGAGCCGGAAAAGTCCTGGCATCGGATTAGTATGGATATGATTCATGAAGTGGGCAATACCATGAATCGCCTGGAAGAAATCATTGAATTCTGCCAACGCATGAAATATGAAAAAGTGGGAATTGCCTTTTGTATTGCTTTGAGTAAGGAAGCCGAAGCTTTGAGCAATATTTTAAAACAATATTTTACGGTTAATTCGGTTTGCTGCAAAATCTGCGGTATGCCCAAAAAAGATTTTAATTGCGGCAATGTCAGCTCAGATCCGGAAAAATTTGAGGCTATGTGCAATCCTGTCGGTCAGGCCAAAATGCTGAACCGCAATGGATCTGATCTAAATATTGAAGTGGGCTTGTGTCTGGGTCATGATTTGCTTTTTCAAAAATATTCAGATGCTCCAGTAACCGTTTTTGCGGTTAAGGATCGGGTTATGGCTCACAATCCCCTGGGCGTTCTGTATTCCAGTTTTTATAAAAGACATTTTGATAAAAAGGAATAAGCCAGAACAAGAAGGTTTTTCGGTGTTAATTAAACTGGAAAAACCTTCTTTTTTATTTTCTAAAAAGCATTGCAAAGATGAGTGATCAGAGGTTGGGAAGCATTGAAAGTTACAGCTATTACATCAAAACGCAGGGGAGAATTTTCTGAAATTTCCTGCTCCTGTAAATAATAAAGGGCAGTTTGCCGAATTTTGTTTTGTTTACGCTGATCAATGCTCGCCAAAGCTTCTGTCTGGTGCTGTCCTCTTCGACTGCGGACTTCCACAAAAATCAGAGTATCTTTTTCCTGAACAATCAGATCAATTTCCCCATAAGGGCAGCGATAATTGGCCACCACCAGCTTAAAGCCAGATTTTTTCAAATATTGCCAGGCTAACTTTTCACCAATGCGGCCAAGATAAATTTTTTCTTTGCCCATCTTAATCCCGGTGAGAGCGGGGGCTGGTTTTGCGGTTGCTGCAGGCACTGCAATAAAGATAGGCACTGGACAACACCAGCGAATTCAAAATATCAACCAGCAATTCCGGAATGGGAGTACTCGAATCGGTTTGCACTGAAAGCTGCCCACCCAAGCCGCCAATGCCGTTTTGCAAGGCAGCTTTAAGCCAAAGATTGGCCAAAGTCAAAACATCATCTTCCGGCAGAAGACCCCATTCCAATTCATCCTGCAAATGCAAAAGGCCAGCGGCCAGGGTTACTAATTCCGGCAGGGTGGCCAGATTGTGCAGCAAATCATAAAAAGTATTTTCGGAAACAGACCGCCGGTTATTTACGACCAGACCTTTGTTCTGGAGAGCCTGCCAGCAGAATTGTGGGGTAATGCCAAAGCGTTTCAGGCGTTCCAGAACATTTTGCTGACGCTGTGGATTCAAACCGGTTTCCAGCTCCAGAGCCTTCTTAACGGCCTTTTTAACAATTTGTCCAATGAGTTCACCTAATTTGCTGTGCATCCCGGCATCAGTTAGGTACAGGGGAGAAGCCGGGTTCATGGCGGCTAAAATTCCATCTGTTCCGGAACCGGTTGCCAGACCATTGGAAAAAATCGAAGGAGCCATCAGTTCCTGCAAGGCGGCGGTTTTGGCTTCAGTAGCCGTGATCAGGCATTTCATTAAAGCGGTGTGGGAAAGATGGGCATTGATTACCAGGAAAATATTGATGGTTCCGGGGTTGAAAAACTGGCCGTTTTCTTCATAATAGCCAGCCGGTTCACCCACCCGGCCTCCGTTAATATCGACTCCACCGGTGACAATAACTGCCAGTTCCAGTTGACGAAAACGGGCTGTTTCCCAGGCTGTGTTTTGCATTTTGGCTGCGGTCATCAAGCCTAAAGATCTGTCCGGATTCAAACCTAATTGCTGACAGGTCTGTTGCATATAGCCTTCCATGGATCCTCCGGGCAAATCTTCAATACTGCCTGCTTCTCCTACATCACAATTATAAAAAGCTTCGGTTTCCCTCAAAAGTCCGGCATTGAGAACCGAATTGCCGACTGCGGTCATTTTTTCTTTGAATTTTAAAACCCAATGCAGCTTATCCCGCCCCATTGACTGACAACAGGCAGGCAAATCAGCTTTCATATAATTGAACATTATTTCTCCCTCCTCAGCTGTTTAAGCATAGTTTTAAGGTCTGCAGGAATTGTTGATTTTCCGAATGATTGCGTACAGCAATTCGAATATAAGATCCTTCCAAGCCATAAAAATTGGCACAATCCCGCACCAGAATTCTTTTGTGAGCCAGTTTCTGCATTAAGTCTTCTAATTTGGAACGGGAAAATTGAGGAAATTCCAGCAATAAAAAGTTGGCAGAACCGGAAATTTTTCCAATTTGAGAAAATTGACTCAATTCCTGTTTTAAAAATTGGCGTTCCATTTGGACAGATTGCCGGGAAAGCTCTTGATGGCGATGATCCTGCAAGGCTGCCAGGGCAGCCACCTGAGCCAGAGCGTTGATTCTCCAGGGATCCAAATGTTTTTCCATTTTCTGTATCAGTTGGGGAGCGGCAATTAAAGCTCCCAGACGCAGACCGGGCAAAGCAAAGAATTTGGTCAGGGAATAAAGGATTATTAAATTGTGGTATTGGCTGATTTCCTTGATTAAAGAATATTCTTCCGGCTGGTCGATTAAGTCAATAAAGGATTCGTCCACAAAAACCCAACTGTTTTGGGTTTGGGCTTTGGCCAGAAGTTGTCTTAAATCGTCTGCCTTATGTAAACGGCCGTCGGGATTGTTGGGGTTACAAATATAAATGATCTGTCTGGAACCGGAAATTTTATCCAGACCCTGATCCAGAGGCCGGTAAATTATTGGACGATTGGCTGCCCGCCAGGAATGAGCATATTCCCCAAAAGTCGGAGTTAAGATCAAAGCTTTTGTTTCCGGCAAGATAGTTGGCAGGATATAAATCAGTTCAGCTCCACCGTTGCCTAAAACCAGATTTTCCGGTTTGATATGCAGATATTCAGCCAAAGCCTGTTTCAGTTCCAGACATTGAGGATCAGGATAGTGTACCACCCGCCAGAGATTATCGGAAATAGCTTGCCAGACCTGGGGAGAAGGCCCTGAAGGGTTAATATTGGCACTGAAATCCAGAAAATTTTGCTCGTTTTGCCCAAATTCCCTGGCGGCTCCGCTTAAATTTCCTCCATGTTGATATTGAAAAAACATTATTTTTTGTCTGTCCTTCCTGTCTTTTTTCGGGTTTTATTCGGGCAATACAAGAAAAATCCTTTAAAATTATTTCAATAAAAGCTTGCATTTGAAAAAATTTTTGGTATAATCAATTTATAGTTATTATAAATTGATAAAAATTTAATATTCAATAAGGAGGAATCTTTTCAATGAAAGCTGTTGAAATTAAACCAAATGTCTATTGGGTAGGTGGAATTGACTGGGATGTTCGTTATTTTCATGGTTATAAAACCCCCAGAGGAACCACTTATAACGCATATTTGATTATTGATGAAAAAGTTACTCTGGTTGATACGGTTAAGCATTATCTTTCTGATGAAATGATCAGTCGAATTAAAGATGTCATTGATCCGGCAAAAATTGATTATGTAGTTTCAAATCATGTAGAATGTGATCATTCAGGCGGTCTGCCGGCTATTATGGATTTGGCTGCTAAAGCTGTTCTGGTTACTTCTCCCAAAGGCAAAAAAGGTTTGACCCGTTATTATAAAAAAGACTGGAGGTTTCAGGAAGTGAAATCCGGCGATACCTTGAATATCGGTAAATTGAATTTGACTTTTGTACAAACACCCATGGTACATTGGCCGGATTCCATGGTTACTTATATCCCGGAATTGAAACTGCTGCTGCCCAATGATGCCTTTGGTCAGCATATTGCTTCGGCCGGTCGTTTTGATGATGAAATCGGCTGGGATATTTTAAAGGAAGAAGCTCAAACCTATTACGCCAATATTGTTATGCCTTACGGTGACAATGTTTTGAAGGCTTTGGAAGCGGTTTCTGCTTTGGATATTGATATGATTGCTCCCAGTCATGGGATAATCTGGCAGACTTATATTGATAAAATTATTCCGGAATATCTCAAATGGGCAGGAAATATCTCTGAAAAGAAAGCCCTTATTGTTTATGATACCATGTGGAACAGTACTGCTCAAATGGCCAAAGCTTTGCAGGAAGGCTTGGAAGAAGGCGGCTTGGAAGTAACGGTTCGCTTCCTGCAAACCAGCCATATGTCGGAAATTATGACTGATCTTATTACAAGCAAAGCCATTTTGGTAGGCAGTCCCACTTTAAATAATGGTATGTTGCCCAGTGTGGGTGGTTTTTTAACCTATGTTGAAGGTCTGCGTCCCAAAAATCGCCTGGCAATGGCTTTTGGTTCCTATGGCTGGGGCGGTCAGGGTGCCAAATATGTTCAGGCTGCTTTGGAAAGAATAGGTTGGGAAACTCCCCTGGAAATGATCAATTTGAACTATCGTCCTGATCCGGAAGAATTGGCAGAAATTAAAGAAAAAGGCAGGGAATTTGCCAAATTGGTTTTGGCAGCGGAATAAATTAAGGAGGAATTTATAATGGTAGAGGTAAATCAAGTTTATTATTGTCCGGTATGCGGAAATATGGTGGAAGTAGTTAAGGGGGGAGCCGGTAAGCTGGTTTGCTGCGGCAAACCCATGGAGTTGATGCAGGAAAACGCTGCTGACGCAGCCAAAGAAAAACATATTCCGATTTTGACTCGTGAAGGCAGCAAAATTAAAGTCAGCGTGGGTAGTATAGCTCATCCAATGGAAGATGTACATTTTATTGACTGGGTGGAAATGCTGGCCGAAGGTCGGGTAACTCGCAAATATTTAAAACCGGGCATGGCTCCGGAAGTGACTTTCTGTGTTGATCCACAAGCGGAAGTGGTAATTAGAGCTTATTGCAATAAACATGGCTTATGGAAAGCTTAAAAATCTGAAACAGAATAAAAGGGGCGATTGGAAGGCAAAATTCCAATCGCCCCGACTTTTTGCAGAAGATTAAGCCTGTACTACTTCTTTAACTTCCGGAATTTCTTGTTTAAGAGCTTTCTCAATGCCGTTTTTCAGCGTTAAAGTGGCCATGGGGCAGCCACCGCAGGCACCCTGTAATTTAACGGTAACTACACCTTCCTTGACATCAATTAACTGTACATCGCCGCCATCATTTTGCAGCATGGGACGGATTTTATCCAGAACAGCCTGAACCTTTTCTTTCATTTTTATAAAGACTCCCTTCCAAAAATAGTTGATTTACTTTTATTGTACCCTTAATTTTTCTTTTTGACAAGATATTTTAGACTATTGCGAACTACTCCGATGTTGGTTTACAATTGATGTGTTACATAAATTCATCACACAGTAACGGCAGCAGATCCGATTTTTCTGCAGCAGCCTTGATTTTGCTTGAGGCTATGCAGTTTGGTAATCACGGGTCTGTTACCCGGAAATTTACAAAAAA
>JAZRXK010000040.1:0-10545 GCA_045600185.1 Desulfocucumaceae bacterium | reverse complement strand
AATCTGTATCGCATGGGAATCAACTATCTTGCAAAGGATAGTCAAGTACCGGATACAGTGGCACCTCAGTATATCTGAGATGTCAGGGGCGTTGTCAACCGTCCCATGATGTAACATCAGCAGGTTCGCCTGTAACAAAGGCAGGAGATAGTGATATCGTTTGCACTACTGGGTAGTTACAAGCCCACTCACTTTAGTGGGTGGGTAGTTGACAGCTTTTCCTTGCTTTGGGCTGAATTTTGAGCCGAAATATTAAGAAGCATTCCAACTATAATTAAATTTGCTACCAAAGAACTTCCCCCATAACTGATATAAGGCAGGGGAACTCCTGTCAGAGGAAACAATTTGATAACTCCAGCAGTAATAATAAAGATCTGCAAACCCAACAAGGCTGTCAACCCTCCAGCCAACAGGGAAGAAAAATCATCCCTGGCCTGTAAAGCAATGGTAAAGCCCCGATAGATCAGGCACAAATACAAAATTAAAACTCCCACTGCTCCCAAAAGTCCGGTTTCTTCCGTCAAAGCCGAAAAAATAAAATCAGTATGCACGGCCGGAATTAAAGAAGGATGCCCTCCGCCCAGACCGGAACCCGCCATACCGCCGCTGCCCAAGGCATAAAGGGATTGCAGAATCTGATAGCCTTCCGCCTGCGGATAATTCCAGGGATTCATCCAGGTTGTATAACGAATGGCTACATGATCGAAGATCAAGCCAGCCATTACCGCCCCGCCTGCAAACAAAATCAAACCGGATAAAACATAAATAATTCGGGAAGAAGCCATGTAAAGCATGGTTAAAAAGGTGCCAAAATAAATTAAAGCCGTCCCCAGGTCTTTTTGACAGACCAGCAGAATAATCCCAATTCCCCACATGGTCATAAGCGGCCCCCAGACCTGCAAAACCATGATTTTACGATTTAAAACAAATTTATTTTCCGCCAGAAAAGAAGCCAGAAATAAAACCAGGATTATTTTCACAAACTCGGAAGGCTGGAGGGTAAACAATTTCAGATTCAACCAGCTTTTAGCTCCGCCCTGCTCCATGCCAATGAAAATCGGAAGAAAAAGAGCAATGGCTCCCACAACAGCCAGCAAGTATTTATAATTGGCCAGCTTTTTATAATTGTTCAGCCATAAGATCGAAGCTATCATGCAAATAAGACCAATGCCCAGCCAGATAAACTGTTTTTGGGCATAGGCAGTATTCAAGCGATAAAGCATAATCAAACCGGTATAAATCAGCATAGACACAATGGGCAGCAAAAATAAATCTGCCGGACACTTTTTCAGGCTGAGGCAAAGACTGATCAGACCGAAACCCAAAATCGGTATTGCCACCCCACAAATTAAAGTGTTCAGATTACTGCCCAGCCACAAATATAAAACCACTGCCCCGATAATCAAATAACAAGCCCCGGCCAACAACAGGCGGCGTTCATTTTTTCTGCTCAATTCCGCAACCACTTCATTCACCTGCCTTTGCCAATCCAGATTCGTAAATAATTTCAGGCTTCCAAAGACTTATCCTACTTCCACCATAATCAAAGAAATATTATCATTTCCGCCATGTTCCATAGCCAGATCGATCATTTTTTGAGCCATCAGGTGAAGCTCCAGGTCAGTTTGCAGGATCCGCAAAATTTCTTCCTCGGTAATCATATCATATAAACCGTCACTGCACAGCAGGAAAAGATCATGATCCTGATAGGCCATAATCTGAGTATCTACTTCCACTATTTCTTCTGAACCCAAAGCTCTGGTCAAAATATTTTTATTGGGATGAGTACTCATTTCATCCCGACTGATCAAGCCACCTTTAAACATTTCCTGCACCAGTGAATGATCGGTAGTCAACTGTCTTAATTTCTGGTTACGGAATAAATAGGCTCGGCTGTCCCCCACCTGAGCAATAGCTGCAAACTGACTTTGCAGCAACAGGGCAGTTATGGTGGTTCCCATGCCTTTTTGCTCCAATTTGCGTTCTCCCTGCTGCCAAATCCGCAAATTGGCTTCCTGCACAGCCTCCGCCAGAACTTTATCCGGAGTTGGAGCCAAACTGTTCCGAACCCGATCCTCCAGAACCAGAACGGCCAAAGTACTGGCCACTTCACCGGCATTATGACCACCCATGCCGTCAGCTACCGCAAAAAGCCCCAGTTGAGGTTTACTCAAAATACTGTCCTCATTATTTTTGCGAACTCGCCCCACCTCAGTAACTTGAGTCCATTTCATAAGTCCACCTCACAAATTTAAAGCTTACTCCGCCAATTTCCACTACATCACCATTAGCCAGAACTTCATTCTCACTGCCAATCTGGTATCCGTTCAAAAGAGTTCCGTTGGCACTCTGCAAGTCTTCCAAACGATATTGATCCTCCTGACGGACAATTCGAGCATGAGAACCGGAAACAAACGGATCCAGAATTTGAATATCATTACTTTTGCTGCGTCCGATTGTCAGCCCATCACCCAAATTAAAGACCTCTCCTAATTTAAGATTGGGATCAGAAGTTTTTACAATAATTAAAACGCTTTCCCGCTCCGAAATTTTGATTCCACCCGCAGGCTTATCAATTTTACCTGGCGTTTTGGAAGTTGTAACGCTTTCCTTAATCGGCCAATGCTTAAACATCAGCCAAACCAGCTTAAACAGGAAAATATATAAAAACAAAAGAAATACATAGCGGAAAATTGTCAATAAAAAACCTAACAAAATTATTCCACCTTTAACAAAAGTAGTATATCTCCCAGCTTCAGACTATCCCCAAGCTCCAGTTTTGCCGAATAAATTCTGATTCCGTTAACATAGGTTCCATTGCGACTGTCCAAATCCGTCAACTGCCAGCTTTCATTATTCATTTCAAGCTGACAATGGCGGCGGGAAATGGTTTCATCTTCCAAAACAATATCGCTGTTTCCCCTGCGTCCAATAACCATGGTTAATTTACTTAACCCGAAGCTTTGTCCCCGATGCCTGCCATTTTGCACCTGCAAAAAGTAACGATGCCCTTCAGCTTCCAGAATATTGCTTCTGCGGATAATCTGATAAGGACAGGTTACTTCGTTTTCTCCTTCTTTAACCAGTTTCTTAAAGCCGTCCGTATAATCCACATCCGTGAATTCCGAAAGCACCAACAAGCGTCCGGATGGAATTTGTTCATTTTGATAAATCTTGACAACTATTTCTTTGGCCAGACCATATTCTTTTTCGCTGGCTCGCATATCCAGATATTGACACAATTCTCTGGTAACTTCGGTCAAAATATCCTCCAGATCCTGCCAGTCCCCCGGACTTAAATAAACATTGAAGCGATCCGGAACATAGATTTTGTTAACACTGATCTTTTTTTTGCGTTCCATTTCCCGAACTAAACGGTTAGCAATGTACAAAGGCTTGATTTTTCCTTTAAAGCTAAACAAGCCTTCTATACCTTTAGCCAGGATTCCTTCCAATTCCGATAAAAAATTCAATTTATCACCACCGTCCTATTTTGAACCCCGTCGCAACTGGCCGCAGGCAGCATCAATATCTAAACCTAATTTTCTTCTTACCGTAACTGAAATTCCGTTTCTTTCCAGCTCATCTTTAAAACGATTTACCCGCAGCGGTTCCGAAGGCAAAAATTTTTTATTTTCTACTGGATTATAGCTGATCAGATTGACATGAGCCAGCCGTCCCCGCAGCAAACCCGCCAAATGTCTGGCCTGTTCCAAACTATCATTAACTTCCTTTAACATAATGTATTCATAAGTAATCCTTCTTCTGGTAGCTTTGGCATAGGCATCAGCCGTCTTTAATAATTCAGCCAAAGGATAACGCCGGTTAATCGGCATCAACTGGGAACGCAAATGATCCTCCGGAGCATGCAGGGAAATAGCCAGAGTTATCGGGAGTTTTTGAGCCTGAAGCCTGACAATGCCCGGAATCAGACCACAGGTGGAAAGGGTTATATGCCGCAAACCAATTCCCAAATCAGGCACTTTATCCAAAAATTTTAAAATTTCATCTAAGTTTTCCAGAGGTTCACCCGTACCCATAAAAACCAAACGGCTGATTCTGGTTTTTCCTTCTCGTTGAGCGGTTAAGACCTGCTCCAAGAATTCACCACTGGTTAAATTGCGAATTCGACCCTGAGCTGAAGCACAAAAGGCACAATTCATGGAACAGCCGACTTGAGAGGATAAACAAACCGAAGCTCCATAATCATAATACATTAAAACAGTTTCTATGGTTTGTTCATCAGCCAGTTCCAACAAATATTTTTGGGCTTCTCCCTTACGGGAAATTTGTTTTTTCAGCAATCTGGCTGTTCCCAAATGATATTGCTCCGCCAAAGTTTCCTTCAGCTTTTGAGGCAAATTAGTCATTTCCGCCCAGGAAGTTACTCCTTTATTCCAAAGCCACTGCCGAAGCTGCTCCGCCCGGTAAGCCGGAAAGCCAGCTTCCTGAACAATCTGTTCCAAATCTGTTTTATTTAAATCTTTTAAATTTAGTTTCATAATTGGATAAATTTCTACTTTTTTTAACTTATTCCTTTTTTAATCGGGCAATAAAAAAGCCATCTGTCCCCTGCACTGAAGGTAATAATTGAATTTGGCTTTTTCCGTCCGCCATGGGCAGGGGCAAAGCATCTTCCTTCAAAACCGGAAAATCCCGCAAAAGCCCTGCAATCTGCTCCTGATTTTCTTCCGGGGTAATGGTACAGGTAGAATAAACCAAAATTCCATTTGGTTTTAAAGCCTGAATCCCCTGCTCCAGAATTTTTCTTTGCAGACTGGCCAGTTCTTTAATTTGGGCTTCCTGTTTATGCCAACGAGCATCCGGACGATGTTTTAAAACACCCAAACCGGAGCAGGGCAAATCAGCCAAAATATAATCAAACTTTTCCTGCCAGGGCAAATTGGCAGCATCCTGCAAAAAGCTTCGCACACAGCTAACGCCAAGGCGGCGGCAATTTTCTTCCAGCAAAGCCAATTTGTGTTCATAAATATCCAAAGCCCAAATTTCTCCCTGATTTTGCATAAGCTGAGCCAGATAAGTGGTTTTGCCGCCCGGAGCCGCTGCCAAATCCAGAACCAGGCTGCCCGGTTTTGGATTCAAAGCCAGAGTTGCCAGCATGGAGCTTTCACTTTGCACTTGAAACCAGCCCTGTTTAAAAGCAGAAATTGTGGTCAATGGTGCCAAAGCTTTCTGTACTATAATTCCTTCCGGCACATATTGACTTTCCTGCACCTGCCAGCCAGCTTCTTTCAGCTCTTGCAGCAAGCCTGCCCGATCAATTTTCAGGGTATTGGTACGCAGGGTCAGACTGGCTGCTTGATTATTGGCCTGACACAAAGCTGAGGCTTCCTCCCGGCCAAATTGCTTCACCCAACGCCGCACCAGCCACAACGGATGAGAATATTCCAAAGCCATGAATTCTTCCAGATTATGCCGGGGAAAACTCAGGTCTTCTTTTTGTCTTAAAATGCTGCGTAAAACCCCATTAACAAATTTGGCCGCTCCTGGATTGCCATGTTTTCTGGCCTGCTGTACTGCTTCATTAACAGCCGCAAATCCGGGGGTTTTGTCCAGATAATAAATCTGATAAAGGGCAAGCCGCAAAATATTTCGCAGCCAAAAGGTTTGTTTGCTCAAGCTTTTGCTGACAAACTGTTCCAAAATCCAGTCCAGGCTGTTTAAACGCCGCAGAGTTCCATAAGTCAGCTCAGTGGCCAAAGCTCGCTCTTTGGGTTCCATATCACTGCCAAACTGCCTGAATGCCTGTTCCAGAGCCAAATTAGCATAAGCTTGTTTCTGATCCACTTCTTTCAAAACCCGCAAAGCTAGTTCCCTGGCTTTCATGATTCCGCCTTTCCGCCAAAACAAGACCCGACAACCAATTCCTTACCCCGCAAAAAATCAGCGATTGCCAGCCTTTTGCCGCCTTGCAGCTGCAGTTCCCGAATTCGCAAAGGACAAGTGCCGGTTGCAATTAACAAATCATTTTTAGCACAGTCCAAAATTGTGCCTGGTTCAGCTTGACTACAGCCCAATTCTTCCACCGGTTCGCTTTGCCAGATTTTCAAAACCTTTCCCCGCCAGAAAGTTTTGGCTCCCGGCCAGCTATTCAGACCTCGAATCTGGTTAAAAATTTCTTCGGCTGGCCGCTTCCAGTCAATCAATTCATCCTGGCTGGTTAATTTGGCTGCATAGCAGCTTTTAGATTCTTCTTGAGGCCAGGGCACAATTTGTCCCTGTTCCAGCTTTTGCAGAGTATCCAGCAACAGTTCAGCTCCCATTTCAGCCAGTCGATCATGCACAGAACCGGCCGTGTCTTCCGGTTTAACAGGCAAAGCTTTTTGCAGCAAAATATCCCCACTGTCCAGCCCTTCATTCATCAGCATAGTAGTTACTCCGGTTTCCTTTTGCCCTTCCATAACCGCTCTTTGAATGGGAGCCGCCCCCCGATAAGCTGGCAGCAAAGAAGCATGAACATTGATACAGCCCAAAACCGGCCATTTCAGAATTTTTTCCGGCAAGATCTGGCCATAAGCCACCACCACCACAGCCTGGGGTCGAAATTCGCTGGTTAACTTATCCACCAAATCGCTGAGCTTTTCCGGCTGCCAAACCGGAATACCCAATTCCAAAGCACTGGTTTTCACCGGAGAAAAGCGTAATTTTTTTCCCCGTCCGGAAGGCCGATCCGGCTGAGTCAAAACCAGAACCACTTCATGACCGGCCTTTTGCAAAGCTTCCAAAGTCGGTACAGCAAAATCCGGAGTTCCCATAAAAACTATTTGCATACTTCCTCCTGTTTAGCACCTAAGCCCGATGAACATTTTTGGCTTTATCAATAAATAAACAGCCATCCAAATGATCGATTTCATGCTGAAAAGCCCTGGCCAAATAACCTTTGGCTCGAACTTCCACAGTCTGGCCTTCTTTATTTAAAGCTTTTACCAAAACTTCCTCCGCTCTGGTTACTTCTCCGAAAATATCCGGAAAGCTCAAACATCCTTCCTCACCACATTGTTCCCCTTTGCTGTCCAAAATAACCGGATTGATCATTTCATAAAGCTTTTCTCCTACATCTACAACAATAACCCGTTTGGATATTCCAATTTGCGGAGCAGCCAGACCTACACCCCGATTAGCATACATGGTATCAGCCATATTGGTCAGCAGCTTCAAAATATTAGGAGTAATTTCCGGTACAGGTTTGCACTTGCGTCTTAACACCGGATCTCCATCTTCCACAATTTTATAAACAGCCAATTCTATCTCTCCTTTTCTACATTAAATCCTGTGGATCCAATTCTGCAACCAAAGTAACTTTGGCATTCCCAGAACCCAGTTCCGCTTTAATCTGGTGCAAACAGTTTCGCAAATATTGCCCGCTCCTGGCTTTCAGTAAAATATGATAGCGAAAACGATCCTTGATTCTGGGCAAGGGAGCCGGAGTCGGTCCAATGATCAATAAATCAGGATTCTTTTGCAATAATTTTCCGGCTTGTTCAGCCAGCTGCCAAACCGCTTTTTCTTCCCTGCCCCACAACAAAACACGACCCATACGCACAAAAGGCGGATATTGCAGCAAACGGCGAAGGACAATTTCTTTCTGGTAAAACTGCTGATAATTCTGCTCACAAGCCAATTTAATGGCATAGTGTTCCGGATTGAAAGTCTGGATCAGGACTTCTCCCCTTTGGCTGCCTCGCCCTGCCCGGCCAGCTACTTGAGTTAATAATTGAAAAGTGCGCTCCGCCGCTCGAAAATCCGGCAAATTGAGACAGGTATCAGCATTAACTACACCTACCAGAGTTACCCCTGGCAAATCCAATCCCTGACTGACCATTTGAGTACCCAACAAAATATCCGCTTTACCAGCTTTAAAATCTTGATAAATTTGCTGATGCTGCCCTTTGCGGGCGGTGCTGTCTGCGTCCAGCCGCAAAATTCTGGCTTCTGGAAAAAGTGTTTCCACTTCCTTCTCCACCTTTTGAATACCTCGCCCCAGATAATCAATATAGGGGCTTTGACAGTCCGGGCAAAAACCGGAAAAAGAAACCGAATAACCGCAATAATGACAAAGAGCCTTCTGGTTTTTGTGATAAGTCAAAGAGATTTCACAATGCGGGCATTTTAAAACCAGACCACATTCCCGACATACCAAAGAAGTGGAATAACCTCTCCGATTGAACAGTAAAATAATCTGTTCCCGTTTGTGCAGGCGATCTGTGACAGCAGCTATTAAGCGTCGACTGAAACTTCCTGTATTGCCGTTTTGCACCTCCTGCACCATATTCACGATTTTAACTTCGGGTAATTGGCTTGATCCTGCTCTTTCAGATAAGGTTAAAAGCTGATAATTTTTCGTTGCCACTGCTCGATAATAGGATTCCAAAGCTGGAGTAGCACTGCCTAAAATTACCAGAGCCTGATGCTGAGCCGCCAATTTAAAAGCCACATCCCGCACATGATAAGAAGGGCTTTCCGTTTGTTTATAGGAGCTGTCCTGTTCTTCATCCAAAATAATGATTCCAATATTCTGCAAAGGAGCAAAAACAGCCAGACGAGTTCCCAAAACCAGTTTAACTTCTCCGTTTTTAATGCGTTCCCATTCGTCATAACGCTCCCCGTCGGAAAGCCTGCCATGTAAAATAGCGGTTTTCCGGCCAAAACGGCCATAACAATTTTCCGCTAATTGGGGCGTCAAAGCAATTTCCGGAACCAGATAAATCGCCTGCCGTCCTTCGGCCAGAACCTGTTCAACAGCCCGCAAATAGACCTCTGTTTTACCGCTGCCGGTTACGCCCTGCAATAAAATAATCCGGGGCAAATGACTTTGCCAGGTCAGCATAATCTGCTCCAAAGCTTTTTTCTGTTCAGCATTTAAAACCGAGTGCTTGATAACTTCAGGGGTATTTTGGAACGGATTTCGACGAACTGAGCGAATTTCCTCCTGAATCAAGCCTTTTTGCCGCAGAGCTTTTAAAACCGCCGAATTATTAGCTGCCAAAGCTTTTAATTCTCTGGCGGTTATACCCGGATTTTGCTGAATAATTCCCCAGATTCTTTCCTGCTGCAAAGCCCTTTTAAAATCTGGTTCAGTTTCCAGAGGAACCGGAAAATAAGCTTTTTCCCGCTGGCTTCTTTGAATTTGCTTTCCGGAACCAGTTACAGTCCGCAAAGCCTGATATAAGAAACAAATTGTATAATCGGCCAGCCATCTGGCCAAAGCCAGTTGTTCCTCATTAAAAACCGGCTGAGAATTCAGCAAAGCCAGAATTGGTTTTATTTTTCCCTGAAAGTTCGGCAGGCTTTCTTCCAGCTGCATTACATAACCCGCTACAGCTCGAGAACCAAAGCCTACTTTAACCCGACAGCCCGGCTGCAAATCAGCCAGATTTTCCGGAACCGAATAATAAAAGCAGGGATCACCCGGCAAAGGAGCTTCTATCAAAACTGCTGCATACATGGGTTTCCTTTCTGCAAAAAGAACTCGACCGCTCTGGCCGGATATGATATAATCATACCAGAATTACTGAAGATTGACAACTGAATTAAGGTTAAACTGGAAACAGAGTTCGTTTTTTATAAACTCAAAAAGGAAATAATTTATAAACAATTTATAAATAAAGAAGGGCTGGCAAAAATGAAAAGCAAAATGAATTCAGTCTATCTGGTCAATTTGGAAGAAGGGATTGTCATTGAAGCCGATCCCTATGTTTTGCGTCCCCAATGTATTCCTCATAATTATAAAATGGCTGAAGATGTTACTTTGGAAGAATGGGTGCAAGCTTTGCAGAACGCTTACCGCAAAAAATATAATAAGGCTGATTAAACTTAAAACAACCACCTCCAAAAAAGGAGATGGTTGTTTTTGACTGATTACTCAAGACTTCCCGGCAATAAAATTTATTCGTATACTACTTTTAAAGTCATATCTTTGTATTTGTAGTTTTTGTCGGTCAGCTTGCTCAAGACGAATTCCATGGTCATGGAAGTAATTTTGTCCGAACTTATGGAAGCTGTAATTCCAAACCATTCACTCATATATTTGCCTATAACAGGATCAGTGAACAAAGCAATTACATCAGGATTAGTAAAGATGGAATCTCTGGCTGCGGCATATTCTTCAGCACTGCTGGCTGTATTCATGGCATCCATGCCTGCTTTCAATACATTACCAGCTTCAAAGGAGCTATGTTCATCAATCACCTTATACAGCTGAGCTAAATTAAATAACTCTTTCACAGTATAAGAAGTTTCGGTTTTAATTTTGTTTTCAATTAAACTGCCAGCGTTGAAATTTACCTCAGTAGCCTCGTCACCCAGACTGGTAATTTTGATTTTAATATCATTAAGTTCCTGGTTATTCCTATACATATCTTCATTGAAAACATACTTAGCATCTGTTGCTTTGGTATTGTCGGTCAGATTTTTCCATTCCCCATAAACATTGGTGTAAACAAGCAGGTCGGCCAAATATTTGGTTTCTTTTTTGCTGCCGCCACCGCCGCCACCAAGTCGGATCGTAGCCATGTCGTTCTGTGT
>JAZRXK010000039.1:0-25323 GCA_045600185.1 Desulfocucumaceae bacterium | reverse complement strand
TCGTATTTCCGGTTCCTGGCTAATAAAGCCTTCTATGGTGACATAATGGTCGTAATATTGCTGATAAACTTTTTGAGGCTGCTCCAAATGCAGCCCGGCCAAAAAGATGCCCAGCAGGATAAAAAAGAGCAAATACAAAGCCGAACCTTTCCAGGAGGAAAACAGAGCCACAAAGACTAAAGCCAGAAAAATCAGTACCAAAGCCGGAAAAATCCATTCCGTTCGGCATAACTCCAGAGAAGCCAGAAGAATACCTGCAATATAGGCCAAAGTCAGAGAAAACAAAACCCGCTCCCGAAAAAAATCAGCCAATTCAGTTAACGGTAATCGATTCAGCCAATGCTGCATATTTCTTTTCTCCTATGCCGGAAACATTTTTAATTTCTTCTTTGCTCAGGAAATTTCCGTGATTCTGTCGATAAGCAATGATCCGGGAGGCCAGAGCTTTGCCAATTCCAGGCAGGCTTTCCAGCTCTTCCTGACTTGCCTTATTGATATTGATTAAGCCGCTTGTTACTTGAACCGGCTCGGCAGCAATCGGCTCAAGTTCAGTCTCAGGTGCAGTCGGCTCAAGTTGCGGAATGATAATTTGAGCTTCATCTTCCAAAACTTCCGCCAAATTAAACTGGCTGAGATCTGCCGATTCCTGCAAACCAGCCTTTTCAAGCAATTCATTCAAACGAGTGCCATAATTCAGTTCATACACCCCGGAGCTTTGCACCGCTCCGGTTAAATAAACACAAATTTTATCCTGAGACTTCCAATTATTATCCTCCGACCAGGAGTGTTTCCATTCAGCATAATAATAACCGCTGCCAAACAGGATAATGGCAGCAATTGCCAAAAGGGTTACTTGTTGCCTGCGAGATAATTTCAACATTTTTTTCACCTGCTCTTATTTAAGCCGGATTTCGACAACAGGCAAAGTATTTCCTTTTTTCTGCTCCAAACAAAAAGCCCTGCTTTTTCAACTGAAAGCAAGGCTGAAATGGTTTGACTAGCGTTTATAATTAAGCGGAAATTCCAGAAAACAATCTGCTGTAATTTGCTGCCCTTTTTCCAGTAAAACAACTTCTTCCCTGGGTTCTCCCTTGACCAAAGCTTCCATTAAAACGGAACTGCCTTCCATGGTATCCAAATTCCACTTAAAGAAATCAGCAATTTCCTGAGCTTTTTTCAGGTATTCTTCGTAAGCAGCATCGTCCTTAATCCCCACAGTTTTAATAAACAGGCCTCGGTTATAACCGCCATAAAAGGCTTTAATCAACTTTTTGGCTTTCTTTTCTCCATAGGTTGTAAAATAGGATTGAGCTTCCTCATAAATTTTCAGGCCGTAGTCAATAAAGCCCTGGGTAATATACAAAGTTCCCGGATTGGAATAAATATAATCCAGGTGAGTTCGAGTAGAACCCAGGAAAATACCTACACAGTCATGAACAGTAGGGAAAAGCAGCTCCGTATGGGGAGAATACAGACCCAGTAAAGCTGCACTGCAACGGCAATAGCCCAAAACAATGCGATCATAATCCTGATTTTCCAAAATTGCTTCCTGCAAGGTTTCGTGCAGTTTTTCCGGTTCTTCATCCAGGGCTATTTTAAAAAATTCACAATCCGCAATTTTGTCAATTCCCAGGTGCATAAACTCATTTTTGAAAACCTCACAACCGATAAACTTAATTTTCACAGTTTTCATGCTCCTTTCTTTAAGAGAATTTTTGGATATTATATCATTTAGAACAAAAGCTTGTCAAATTATTTCAGGCTCAAATTCAGAAAAAAGGGGTTGCCGCATTAGCGACAGCCCCTGCTGTTTATCTTAATTATTTGCCAGCTCTTTTCAGCATTAACTGATATTTTTCTTTGGCATTTTCTTCAGCTTTCTTGAACAGAACTTCAGCTCTTTCGGGGAAGGAACGCTTCAAGGAGCTGTAACGAACTTCGTTATTCAGGAAGTCCTGATAGTTCATGCTGGGTTCTTTGCTGTCCAAAGTAAAGGGATTCTTGCCTTCGGCAGCCAGTCTGGGATCAAAGCGGAACAGATGCCAGTAACCAGAAGCAACAGCATTTTTCTGTTCGGTTTGAGAACCTTTCATGCCGCCTTTAATACCGTGGTTAATGCAGGGAGCATAAGCTACAATCAGGGAAGGACCGTCATAACTTTCAGCTTCGCTTAAAGCTTTAATACACTGATTATAATCGGCACCCTGAGCAATTTGAGCTACATAAACATAACCATAACTCATTGCAATGCCCGGCAGATCTTTTTTCTTGGTTTCCTTACCGGCAGCGGCAAACTGAGCTACAGCACCGGTCGGAGTGGATTTAGAGGACTGACCGCCGGTATTGGAATAAACTTCAGTATCAAAGACCAGAATATTGACATTTTCGCCGGAAGCCAGAACATGATCCAGACCACCAAAACCAATATCATAAGCCCAGCCGTCTCCACCAAAGATCCAGACGGATTTTTTGGCCAGCAGATCTTTGTTGTCCAGCAGTTGTTTGGCAAGTTTACCATTATCAGTATTGCAGCCGTCACCATGCTGACATTTGCAGTTGGCTAAAGCTTCCACCAATTTGTCGGTAGCAGCCTGATTGGCTTTGGGATTATCTTTGGTAGACAGATAATCATTTAACGCAGCTTTAGCTGCACCTTCCGGAGCATTGGCGGCCAATTCTTCTGCTTTGACCAGCAGTTGATCCCGCAAGGTTTTCTGAGCCAGATAAATACCATAACCAAATTCAGCATTATCTTCAAATAAGGAGTTGCCCCAAGCCGGACCTCTGCCTTCCTGATTGGCAGTGTAAGGAGTGGAAGGAGAACTGCCGCCCCAGATGGAAGAACATCCGGTAGCATTGGAGATATACATATGATCACCGAATAACTGGGTTACTAATTTGGCATAAGGAGTTTCGCCGCAGCCGGCACAGGCACCGGAGAATTCCAATAAGGGCTGCTTAAACTGACTGCCTTTAACGGTATTTTCCGCAAATTTGGCAAAGACTTCCGGTTTAACCGGCAAGTGCTGTCCATAAGAATAAACTTCCTGTTCGGCCAACTGGGTTTCCAGTTTGGCCATGCTGAGGGCTTTGTTGCCTTTTTTGCCGGGGCAAACATTGATGCAGGAGCCGCAGCCGGTGCAGTCCAGAGCCGAAACAGTCATGGCAAATTTATAACCGCTCAAACCGGCAGCATCAGCAGCCTTGGTTCCAGCCGGAGCTGCTTTCAGTTCTTCTTCGGTCATAATAATCGGACGAATAACCCCGTGTGGACAAACATAGGAACAGAAGTTGCACTGGATACAATTTTCCGGATTCCAGGTCGGAACATCAACGGCAATACCCCGTTTTTCATAAGCAGCCGAGCCGGGAGGCACAGTACCATCAGCATATTTGACAAAGGCAGAAACCGGCAGGGTATTACCTTTTTGCAGGCTGATCGGAACCAGAACATTATTTACATAGTCAATTAAATCTGCATTATGGCCATTGCTGCTGAAAGAAGGAGCATCAGAGGAGCCGGAAGCGTCAGCCCATTCAGCCGGAACTTTAACTTCAACCAGACCACTGACTCCACGGTCAATGGCTGCATGGTTCATATCTACGATATTTTGACCTTTTTTACCATAAGAAGCGGTGGCTGCATCTTTCATATATTTAACAGCATCTTCAATGGGAATAATATTGGCTAATTTAAAGAAAGCAGACTGCAAAATAGTGTTAATTCTGCCGCCCAGACCAATTTCACGGGCAATGGCTACACCGTCAATGGTATAAACTTTAATGTTGTTTTTAGCAATGAATTGTTTTACATCACCGGGGAAGCGCTGTTCAATCTGTTCCTGATTCCAGTCGCAGTTCAACAGGAAAACACCGCCGGGTTTAATATCGGAAACCATGTCATATTTACCAATATAGGAAGGATTATGACAGGCTACAAAATCAGCTTTATCAATTAAATAAGTGGATTTAATGGGAGTTTTACCAAAACGCAGGTGCGAAATAGTAACCCCGCCCGATTTTTTGGAATCATAGTCAAAGTAAGCCTGAGCGTACATATCAGTATGATCCCCAATAATTTTAATGGAGTTTTTGTTGGCTCCAACAGTACCGTCAGCACCCAGACCCCAGAATTTGCAGCTTGTAGTTCCTTCCGGAGAAGTATCCGGCAGAGCTACAGGATCCAAAGATAAATTGGTTACATCATCTTTAATGCCGATGGTAAAGCGTTTTTTGGCTCCAGTTTTGGCATTGGCAAAAACAGCGGCAATTTGAGCCGGAGTAGTATCTTTGGAACCCAAACCATAACGGCCGGCATACAGAGGCAGATTGGCAAATTGGGAATTCTTTAAAGCCAGGGCTACATCCAGACACAAGGGTTCACCCAGAGAGCCGGGTTCTTTGGTTCTGTCCAGAACAGTGATGGTTTTGGCCGAAGCCGGAATAGCATTGATTAAGTGTTCAGCCGAGAAAGGACGATATAAACGAACTTTAATCAAACCGGTTTTTTCGCCCTGAGCATTCAGATAGTCAATGGCTTCTTCAGCGGTATCACAGCAGGAGCCCATGGCAATCAGAATATGTTCAGCATCAGCCGGACCATAGTAATTAAACAAGCCGTAATTGGTGCCTAATTTGGCGTTAATCTGATTCAGATAATCTTCTACTACCGCCGGAAGATTATCATAATAAGTATTGCTGGCTTCTTTGGCCTGGAAGAAAACATCCGAGTTTTGAGCTGAACCTTTCAAAACCGGATGTTCCGGATTTAAGGCTCTCCGCCGGAAAGCGTCTACAGCTTCAAAGTCCAACATGGAAGCCAAATCATCATAATCCCAGACTTCGACTTTTTGAATTTCGTGAGAAGTTCTGAAACCGTCAAAGAAGTGCAGGAAAGGAACCCGGCCTTTAATGGCAGCCAGATGAGCCACTGCGGACAGATCCATAACTTCCTGAACATTGCTGGAAGCCAGCATGGCAAAACCGGTCTGACGGCAGGCATAAACATCAGAATGATCACCAAAAATGGAAAGAGCATGACCGGCCAAAGCTCTGGCAGTACAGTGAATGACCCCCGGCAGCAATTCCCCGGCCATTTTATACATATTCGGGATCATTAACAATAAGCCCTGAGAAGCAGTAAAGGTAGTGGTTAAAGCACCAGCGGCCAAAGAACCGTGAACAGCCCCGGCAGCTCCGCCTTCAGATTGCATTTCCACCACTTTAACAGTGTTACCGAAAATATTTTTACGGCCACTGGCCGCCCATTTATCAGATAACTCAGCCATTACTGATGAAGGGGTGATGGGATAAATAGCAGCCATATCAATAAAAGCATAAGCAACATGAGCGGCAGCACTGTTCCCATCCATGGTTTTTTTCTTACGAACAATCATTTATTTATTTTCCTCCTTAAAAAAGTTAACCAATCAACTATTTATGTTATAATGTTAAAAGAAAGCTGTTTAGAACCTTGTAATTCAGAACATGCTCATAATAATAACTTATTTTAACATACTTTTCAGAGCAGATCCAGTCCCAATTTAAAGAAATACCGTATACTTTCAAAATAATTTTGCCTCTTAAAGCCTGTTTAAACACGGAGCTAATGTGTCGTTCTATCCATGATAATTTCATCAACATAAATTGCAGCATAATCCTGATCACCCAGGCATTTCATACAATTATCACAAATTTTATTGGGATCCAGATCACAGCGGAAACATTCTCCACAATCATCACAGGCTTTAAGAGGATTCAAAACACAGCGACGCTTTATTTGTATCTGGTATCGAGCCATTTTGCTTTTTCAGATTTCCTCCAGGATCGGCATTAACTTGCGTACTGCCTGAACAGATTTCTGAATCAAAGCTTGTTCTTCTGCCGTTAATTCCAGATCAAAAACCTTTTCCACTCCATTGGCTCCAATAACAGCCGGAACCCCAAAGAACATATCCTGTTCTCCATATTCTCCCTGCAAATAGGCGGCCACCGGCAAAACCCGCTTTTTATCCTTGAGAATGGCTTCAGCCATTTGGACGGTAGAAGCTCCCGGAGCATAAAAAGCACTGCCGGTTTTCAACAAGTTGACAATTTCAGCTCCGCCCCGACGGGTGCGTTCCACAATGGCAGCAATTTGTTCGGCATTCAGTAATTTTTCAATGGGAATGCCGCCAACTGAACTGTAGCGAACCAGAGGAACCATATCATCTCCGTGTCCGCCCATAACAAAGGCACTGACATCTTCAAAGGATACTCCCAATTCCAGAGCGATAAAGCTTCTGAAACGAGCCGAATCCAGAACTCCGGCCATACCCAGAACCTTGCGGGGAGCAAAGCCGCTGGCCTTCAAAGCCACATGAGCCATAATATCCAGCGGATTAGTTACCACCAGTAAAATAGCTTCCGGGGAATACTGAGCAGCCTTTCTGGCACAATCGGCCACAATTCCGGCATTGATTTGCAGCAGATCATCTCTGGACATGCCCGGTTTCCGAGCCATCCCGGCTGTAATAATGATTAAATCAGAATTGGCTGTATCTTCATAATTCTGAGTACCCTTAATCCAGCAGTCAAAGCCTTCCACCGGAGCAGCTTCCTGCAAATCCAAAGCCTTGCCCTGGGGAATTCCTTCCATAATATCAATTAAAACCACATCACCTAATTCCCTGGCTACTGCCCAATGAGCGGTAGTTGCTCCCACATTACCCGATCCAATAATTGTAATTTTTTTGCGAGTCACTTGCTTAAAAGCCTCCTTAAATTCCTATTTCCTGATTGGTCAAATAGCAGGCCGGATCTTCCGCCCAAAAATCACCATAAACCGCCTCGGCTCTGGCTCGGAAATTGCCGTTGCAGACTTCCAGCCATTTGCATCTGGCACAACGCCCTTTCAATAAAGACTTGCGATTTTTTAAGCCAGCCAGAATGGGGTTTTGGGTATTGGTCCAGATTTCGGCAAATTTTTGTTTTTTCACATTGCCAAAGGTATGATTCCGGGAAAATTGATCCGGGTGAACATCTCCAAACCAGTCCACTTCTCCAATGGCTATTCCGCTGCGGTTGCCTCCATTAGCCAGCAGCAGCTTTAGAACCTGATTGGCTCTGTCCGGATAGCGTCTCAAAGCCTGCAAATAGACATAAACTGCGTCACAATGGTTATCCACAGTTAAAACTTCCAGCGGAAACCCTTTGCGATTCAAGGTGACAGTTTTGTCCATAATCAAATCCAGAGTTTCTCTGGTGCGTTCATAAGAAATATCTTTATCCTGCATGGAACTGCCCCGACCGCTGTAAACCAGATGGTAGAAACAAACCCTGGGAATTTTCTCCTCTTGCAGTAAATAAAAGATTTCTTCCAGATCATCAATATTATCCTGACTCAGAGTAAACCGCAAACCCACTTTCTGCCCTACGGAGAGGCAGGCCTGAATTCCTTTCAAGGCTGCATCAAAGGCACCCTTTTTCCCTCGAAAAAGATCGTTGCGTTCTCCAATTCCGTCAATACTGATTCCGACATACCCCAAACCAATCTTTTTAAAAAGCCGGGCTTTTTCCAAATCAATTAAGGTTCCGTTTGTGGAAACAGTAACCCGAAGCTTTCTTTTTACCGCATGATCCGCCAAAGTCAAAAAGTCATGACGCAGGAGCGGTTCTCCTCCGGAAAACAAGATTACCGGAACTTTGTAATCCGCCAGATCATCCAGAAAGGCTTTGCCTTCCTGAGTGGAAAGTTCACCGGCATAGCTTTGAGCATCCGATTCCGAATAACAATGCCGGCATTTTAAATTACAGGTGCGGGTGCTGTTCCAGACCACCACCGGCCCTTTGCCCTGAGCAGTGCCATGTTGTTGGGAGGAGGCAGAAGCATGATAACGCAGATTATCCCCATAATTTTCTCCTCCGCATAATAAGCTGGTAATCCCGATCATTTAATTTTCCGCCTCCTCCAAAATAGCCTGTACCAAACCTTCAATAGTATACTTCCGAGCTACAATATCCGCTTTGCGTTTTAATTCTTCTTCAAGGGTTTGAGCGGTGACTGATCCAATACAGGCCAGTTTGACCTTTTGCAAACAGGAGTGATTTTCCCTGCCCAGCAATCTGACAAAATTACGCACAGTTGAAGAACTGGTAAAGGTAATCATTTGCACCGGTTCTTCCCGCAGCATTTTTTGCATGGCTTCCGCCTGCCCAGCCACTTCCTGAGTGGAATAAGCTGCAACTTCCGTAACCTTTCCGCCCATTTGCCGCAGAGCTTCCGGCAGGAAGGAGCGAGCCAGATCCGCTCTGGGCAGCAAAATCAAATCTCCTGGTTTAATTTGCCCCCGCAGACCTTCGGCAATACTTTCCGCCCGATATTCCGACGGTTCAAAATCGGCAATAATTTGATAAGCGGCCAGAGCTTCTCTGGTTTTGGGACCAATAACTCCAATTTTAGCCCGGATATGGCGAGCATCTTTGCCCTGTTTTCGCAGATACTCAAAGAAAAATTTAACTCCATTTACACTGGTCAGGATAATCCATTGATAGCTTTCTATTTGAGCAACAGCCTGTTCCAAAGGGCGGGAATCCTGCGGCGGAGCAATTTGAATGGTGGGAAATTCAACAGCTTCTCCCCCCAACTGCCTTATTTTTTCCGATAAGCTGCTGGCCTGTTCCCGTGAACGAGTCACCAGAATTCTTTGCCCGAAAAGTGGACGATTTTCAAACCATTGCAGTTTTTCCCGCATCTGTACCACTTCGCCTACCAAAATAATAGCCGGATTTTTAAAATCAGCTTCTTCCGCCAAAGCTGCAATATTCTGCAAAGTTCCCAATAAAGTTCTCTGCTGCGGTCGGGTTCCCCAACGAATCAAGGCCACCGGAGTATTTGGCTTCCGCCCGCCTTTTAAGAGCTGAGCGGTAATTGCCCGCAAATTGCCCATGCCCATTAAAAAAACCAGAGTTCCTCCAATTTCGCTGATGGCCTGCCAGTTTAAACTGCTGTCCGCTTTACCGGGATCTTCATTGCCGGTAATCAGGGTTAAAGTGGAAGTCAGACCTCGATGAGTTACCGGAATTCCGGCATAAGCCGGAACCGCAATAGCGGAGGTTATGCCGGGAACAATTTCAAAAGGTACTCCCTGAGCCTGCAAAACCTCGGCTTCTTCTCCGCCCCGACCAAACACAAAAGGATCTCCGCCTTTCAGACGGGTGACAATTTTTCCTTCCAAAGCCTTGTCAGCCAAAAGCTGGTTAATTTCCTGCTGTTCCAAAGCGTGATTTTCCGGACTTTTGCCCACATAAATTTTTTCGGCCTGAGAGTCAGTCCAATCCAGCAAAGCTTTGCCCACCAGACGATCATAAACCACAACTTCAGCTTTTTGCAGGCACTCTTTGCCCCGCAAAGTCAAAAGCCCGGGATCCCCCGGACCGGCTCCCACCAAATACACAATTCCCTTATTTGCCATCAGTCAATTCCCGCACTTTCTCTAAAATTTCTTCTGCTCCCTGCTCCAGCAGGCTTTGGGCTAAAGTTTCACCCCAAAACTCCGCTTTGGTACGACTGCCCCGACAACTTGCTCTTAAAATCCTTTCACCCTTCAGATCGGCCACCATTCCGGATAAAAGCAAATCCTGCCCATCTATTTGAGCCAAAGCTCCCATGGGAACCTGACAACCGCCTTCCAGCTTACGCATAAAAGCTCTTTCCGCAATTCCGCAATCCCTGGACTCCAAATCGTCCAGAGCCGCCGCCACTTGCACCATTTCCGCATTGTCGGCAGCAATTTCCAAAGCCACAATGCCCTGCCCTATCGCCGGCAGGCAGATTTCCGGCTCTAAAATCTGACTGATTTCCGCATCCAGTCCCAGCCTGTGCACTCCAGCATAAGCCAGAACTATTCCGGCTAAATCGGTTTCTTTAAGCTTCTGCAAACGAGTGGGTACATTGCCCCGAATTACCTCAATCTGCAAATCAGGCCGACAGGCCAAAAGCTGAGCTGTTCGCCGCAAACTGCTGGTTCCGATTCTGGCTCCCTGGGGCAACTGCTCCAGAGTCAGTCCCTTTTTGGCTGCTAAAACATCCAGAGGATTTTCTCTGGAACAAAAAGCTCCAATAATCAAACCCTGGGGCAAAGCCGTCGGCAAATCCTTCAGGCTGTGGACAGCCAAATCCACCTCTCCAGACAAAAGACCGGCTTCCAGTTCTCTGGTAAACAAACCTTTATCCCCAATTTTGGCCAAAGAAACATTCAGAATCTGATCTCCTTTGGTACTAAAGCCCTGTAAAGCAAATTCCCTTTCCGGAAAGAGCTTTTCCAAATGCAGCTTAACCCAGTTGGCCTGCCATAAGGCCAGCTTACTGCTGCGGGTTCCGATAATTGTCTTTTTCTTCATAAATATTCCTCATTAGTCCAATCCAAATAAATTGCGGCTTAATTGCACATACTGACTGCCCTCGGAAGTCAGAGCATATTTCTTCAGGTTGGCCGTAGGCTTGTGCAAAAGCTTGTTGACAATTCCACTGGCCAGAGAACAGATTATTTTCTGATCATGCTCGGAAAGCTGTCCCAAAGCGGCCAGAGCTTTTTCCAGTTCCTGTTTTTTAATTTCCTCTCCCCAGCCCCGCAAATGAGTGATCAAAGGGGTAACAGCCTGCATGGAATACCAGCGGCTGAACTCGTCCACTTCAGTTTTAATAATCTGCTCCGCCTGTCTGGCTGCCCGCTGTCTTTCTTCCAAATGCGTATCTATTACCTGATTTAAATCATCTACATTATACAGGCTTACTCCGGGCAGGGTTCCAACCTCCGGTTCAATGTCCCTGGGAACTGCAATATCGATCAGCATAATTTTTTTACCTGCACAGGATTGTAGCAATTCTTCCATCTCAGATTTACGAATAATAAAGTGAGCAGCAGAAGTACAACTAATTACAATATCAGATTGCAGCAGATATTTTTGCAGCTGATCAAAACGCACAGCCAGCCCCTTAAAACGGGCAGCCAATGCCACTGCCCGATCATAGGAACGATTGGAAACAATAACACTGCTGACCCCATTGGCTACCAAATGCAAAGCGGTTAATTCGCTCATTTTTCCGGCTCCCAGAATCAGCACAGTGCGATCATGCAAATCTCCAAAAATTTGTTTGGCCAGTTCTACCGCCGTATAGCTGATAGAAACCGAATTTTGATCAATGCCAGTCTGGGTTCTGACCTTTTTCCCCACGGAAAAAGCCTGCTGGAACAAAGTATGAATCAGGCTGTTGGCCTGATTTTGTTTACAGGTAAGCTGATAGGCCTTTTTAACCTGTCCCAAAATTTGAGTTTCTCCCAAAATCATGGAGTCCAGACCGGAAATAACTCGGAAAAGATGCTGTACAGCTTCATAGCCCTGACAAAAATATAAATATTTATTGATTTTTTCCTGGGGAAAACCGGCTTTGGCGGCCATAAGTCCTTTCAGTTCCCTAATCCCCTGTTGGGGATCGGAATTTTCTTTCAGGGCTGCATAAATTTCGGTGCGGTTGCAGGTGGAAAGCACTACTCCTGAAACAAAAGAAGAAACGGAAAGGAGATTCAGAAATTCCCGGATATGATTCTCAGAAAAAGCCAATCTTTCCCGGATTTCCACCGGGGCTGTTTTATGATTGACTCCTGCCACTATAATCGGCATTAACAATCCGCTCCTTTGCTGTATTAAGTCTGCCTTGTTTAATTAAGTCCACGACATTCTGGTTTAAGATCTGCTTATAAATTTCCTGCCTTGTTTGAGAATCCGAAAATTTCTGTTTGATTTCCTGCCTTGATTCTTCCAAAACCTGCAAAATCTCCTGATATTCTTCTCCAAATTCCATTTCCAGGCGTTCTTTGATAATCCGAGCCAAAAGAGGGCTTTGTCCTCCAGTGGAAACCGCAATCTGCAATTCACCCTGCTGGCAGACAGCCGGAACCTGAAAGTTGCCCAATTCCGGCTTCAGAACTGAATTCAGCAAAAGGGTTCTTTCCCGGCAGTCCTGGGCAATTTGTTCGGCCACGGCCGCATCATCCAAAGCTGAAATCACCAGAAAAGCTCCATCCAGCCATTTGCTGTGATAGGTTTCCCGACAATACCCGATTTTACCCTGAGAAGCCAGCTTTTGTAATTCAGGTTCCAGCTCCGGACTTATGACCTGTACCCTGGCTTGAGCTTGCAGCAAGCTTAAAACCTTTCTCAAGGCTACTTTGCCACCACCAATAACCAGACAGTTTTTCGCCTTTATATTTAAAAAAATTGGATAAAACAATTATTTTCTCCTAATATTCCCGTTCAACCACAAACTCTGCCAACATTTCCAATATATCTCTGGCGGGCAGTGCAGGCAAGTCAGTCAAATGTTCCCTGGCCTTTTCCACATACCGGAAAGCCAGCCTGCGGGTTTGTTCAATGCTGCCGCTTTGCCTGATCAGATAAAGCATTTCGGCAATGTCAGCATCAGTTTTCGTTTCCAAAAGAAGTAATTTACGCAAATATTCCTTTTGAGGAGAGTTTTTTAAACCCCAAATAATCGGTAAAGTGATAATACCTTCCTTTAAATCACTGCCAGTCGGCTTGCCCAAAGTTTCTTCTGTAGCTGTAAAATCCAGAATATCATCCGCAATTTGAAAGGCCATACCCATGCAGTGGCCATAACGCCGCAGGGGCTGATAAATTTCCCAGCCTGCTCCACAGGCCACCGCCCCCAGCTGACAACTGGCCGCCAGTAATACGGCTGTTTTTCGGTTAATGCGATAAAAATAATTTTTCAAATTTTGCGAGCTGTCCTGCAAAGTTTGAATTTGATAAATTTCCCCTTCGCAAATTTTGAAGCTGACTTCAGACATAACCGCAGGAATCAAAGGATTAGAATATTGGGAGAATAAAATCAAAGCTTTAGCCAAAAGATAATTGCCTAAATGAGTGGAAACCCGATTGCCCTGCAAGGCTTTAATTGTAGGCCGTCCCCGTCGGATCAGAGAACAGTCTACCACATCATCATGCACTAAAGTAGCCATATGAAAAATTTCAATGGCCACCGCAAAAGGCAAAACCCTTTCTAAATCATAATTGGCCAATTTGGCACCCAGCAGACTGAAAGCCGGACGCAGCCGTTTTCCTCCGGATTCCAGCAGCAGATTGGTATTCTGCCTGATAAAAGGATCGGAATCTATGGTAACTTCCTTTAATTTTTTTTCCACCTCATCTAAATCCAGAGCGATTTCCGAAAAAAATTCCAGCATCCCAACACCCAATTTCCAAACTTATTATAATTTCCCTGTCCGCTCTGTTTTGACAACAATTTGGTTTATTCAAGGACATTTTTTGATTATTTTTCCGTTATTTTAAACTTTTCCGCAATTTAAAGCCAGTTTTCCGTTTACCCGGCCTGTAATCTTCTTTTTACCTAATTTAGTCTATCATTTTGTCAGTCCCTTGTCAATCAGGCCTCAAGCTTCCAGTCCGGCTTAAATTAAATCCAGAAAATGCTGTATAAACGGTCTGTATTGAACCGCCAAATGAATATACAGGGAAGCGGCTTAAATGGGGATCCATTCCTGCCATCGATCTTCAGCAAAGTCCACCGCTGCTTCCCGATAAAACTCAACATATTTATCTGCCCAGACCTGCATTCCCAGATGCATGGCAACGGCCGTCATACAAAATATTGGTATCTGTTTTTCAGCGGCCAAAGCCATAATATAAGCTTCCCGACTAATTTCAGTTAAAGGCTTATCAGGTCGAAAAACTTTAATAGCCTTGCCTTCCTGCCGGTAAACCACCCCTTGAGTTCCTTGTGCTGCCGGGGAGCCATGTTGCTGCATAAAAAAATCCATGATTTATTTCTCATTCCCCTGCTTGCAGGCAAAATAATTTTTATTCTGGAACCAGATTTTCTCCATCCGCCTGAAAGCAGCCGAATCAAGCTGCCCCTGACTTAAAATAACAGCTTTTAAACCGGGAGCTGCTGCCAACTGAGACTCAACCTTTTCCGACCAGAATTCCTGCTCAAAATCCAAAATGCGGTCTGTTTGAAAATTAAAAGACCATACTTCCCCGGAACAGCCTGCCAAAATATCCAGCCAGTTTTTTTCCTGACAATTCACACCCTGCCAGAAAAAATCCTCTGTTTTTAAAAGCAGCTCTCCTTTAATTTCCACTGTATAACCAATTTCCAGCAAACGCCGAATCCAATGCACCAGAAAAGCTCCTGTTTCAAAGTCCTGATCCAGTTTGCTCAATAAAGGCTTCCAGTCAAACTTATTTTTCCCGGCTAACAGATCCCTGCCCAAAGCTTGCAGACGCTTGGCTGCATAACCGGGTTGATAGACCCCATTCAGCTGTCCCATAATCAATTCTTCTTTGGTTTTCAGCCATAAATAGCCCAGGGATTGCTGCTCAAAAGGCAGGATCGAGCGTCCCAATCCAATACCATCCGGATCCTGTTTTTTCAGGCTTTCGCTTTGGTGCTGAAAATATTGCCAGCCAAAAATTTCTTCCAAAGCAAAACAGACGGCCTCCATTTCTTCCAGCAAGTTCACTTGCCATCCTCCTTTTTTTCCTTTATTCTAACACATTTCAACATAAAAAATAGCCCTTGGAGGGCTTAATCTTCCAGTAAATTTTGGGGTGTCGGCCAATCCTTAATTTGAATTTCCTTGAGAGCCTGCACCACATAATCCACTTCTTCCGGGGTATTAAAACAGGAAAAGCTGAAGCGAACCAATCTTTTTTGAAAAGTACCTAAAGTTCGATGAGCATCCGGAGCACAATGCAGTCCACAGCGACAGGCTACCTGATAATATTGATCCAGAATAGCTCCAATTTCTCCGGCCGGCCTTTCCCCAAAAGCAAATGAAACCACCGGCAGGCGATTTTGCAGGCCAGGCATACCATAAACCCGAATAAAACGGAGAGCTTTCAGAGCATTCAGAAAGCGGGCAGTTAAGTCCATCTCATAATTATGCAGCTTTTCCCGGCCTTCTCGCTGAATAAAATCCAGACCGGCTCCCCAGCCGGCCAGACCGGGAGCATTGGGAGTTCCGCTTTCATATCGTTCCGGTAAAATCCAGGGTTGGGAGGGAGACTCGGATAAACTGCCGGTTCCTCCCTCTCGAAAAGGCTGCAGGTCAATTCCTTCCCTTATGTATAAGCCCCCGGTTCCCATAGGTCCCAAAAGGCTTTTATGTCCGGGAAAGGCTAACAGGCTGATTTGACAGGCTTCAACATCCAGATCCAGAATCCCTGCACTTTGGGCAGCATCCACAATTAAATAAATACCTTTTTGAGCAGCCAATTCTCCAATTTCAGCCAGAGGCATAATAGTTCCGGTTACATTGGAAGCGTGAGTGATCACAATAGCCTTCGTCAGCTTTTGACAGGCTTCTTTAAATTCCTTCCAATTTAAACAGCCCCGTTGATCGCAGGGAATTTTAATCACTCTGACCCCCTGACAGCTTAAGCTGTGTAAAGGCCGGGTAACGGAATTATGTTCCATGGATGAGGTTACAACCCGATCTCCCGGCCGCAAAAGTCCTTTTAAGGCCAGATTTAAAGCATCTGTAGTATTCAAGGTAAAAATAATTCTGTTCGGATCTTTAATATGAAATAAATTGGCCAGCCTGGATCGAGTCTGATTAACCAGAGCATTGGCTTCGGAAGCCATTTGATGGGAAGAACGCCCCGGATTGGCTCCCACCTTTTCCAGGCAATGCTGCATGGCCGCCCAAACTTCCGGCGGCTTCGGCCAGGTGGTGGCCGCATTATCCAAATAAATGGTCATTTTGCAGATTCCCCCAATTTTGATAATTACTAATTTTATTTTTGCAGGGAATCAATTATGCTTTTTTTTATTTCTGTGGGTATAATCGGCCACGCTCCAATCCGATTTATTGTTTTCTTTTTCCTCAAATTGTTCCAGATCCGAACAAAGATCTTTATTTTTAACAGCCTGTAAAGGAAAGGGAATTAAATTATTCTGTTCTTCAGGTTCAGCATTTTGGGCTAAAAATAATTGTTTGATTTCTCCCAATTCCTGCCTCAAAGCCTGAAGCTCCTGTAAAAACTGTTGTTTTTGAGTCTTTCGCCATTGCCACATATTTTAACCTCCTTGTATTTTGTATTTAAAGAAATAATTGGATAAATATAACTTTAATCCTGCTTCTGAACTGGAATTTTTCGGTCTGAAATGCAGGTAAGTGCATAAAATTCTTTTAACCTGATCAGGAAAGGAAGTAAAAATATGCCTGTCTTTAATCAATCGGCTTATGGATTCAAGGCTTTATTTTGGGGAATTTTAACAGGCTGGATAATTTATTTTCTGGGCAGCACATTGGTAGGAATCTGCTATTTTTTTTCGGATCTTTCCGATACAATTTTACCCTGGCTGGTTTATCTGATTTTATTTATTGCCGTTTTAACCACCTCGGCTTTAACCAGCTTTCAAATAGGATCCAAAGGCTGGCTTTGGGGAATTGTTTCCGGCGGATTTTTATTTGCCTTATTACTGCTGGAAATGAAGCTGGCTTCCGAATGGCCAGCCTGGGGAACAATCTTGTTAAAAATGTTGATCTGTTTATTGGGTGGAACTCTGGGCGGGATCCTGGGAGTAGGATCAAAAAACCCCCGCTAAACTACAGCGGAGGTTTTTTGATTATTGGCAGCAGCCTTGCCTTTGACAACTTTGTCGACAGCTTTGTATTCCACTTCCCTGCTGTGAAGCTGCCCTTTTCATTCCGGGAGCAAGGCAATTACCACAAGTGCCATTCTTATTCACAAAACCGACACCTGATCTGCTTTCCAGATTATCACAAATACCGTTTTTATTTGCATCAACATATGGACTGCCAGCTTGTTTACTCCAACTGAAGGCACCGGCATAGGAAGCGATTGTCAAGCCCAATACCAGAATTAAAATCGTACAGATTAACAGTAATTTTTTCATATTTTTTCCTCCAGATCCTTGAAAATCTTCGCTTTGAGCTGAATTGAAATGTCAGATTTCTTTGCTGTCAGACTGAGTTCATTTCAAAATTTTAAACAAAAGACCTCGAAGAAAAGAAGGCAGTTTTAAAAAATAAACCCGCAAGCCAATTCCTCCTTTTTCGTTTTTGTTTTTAATTTATTCAGGCTTTACCCAAAGGTGCTAAATTTTGGGGAATTTCTGGCGGCAAACCATCAGGAACGCCAGGATTAACATAATAATGATGTCCACCCAGGCGTATAAATTATTTCCCACCAGAACCAGCAAAGCACTTAAACAGCCGGCAGCCGTAATGGGCATTCCCACAAAATAATCAGAAATGTTCAAAACATTAAACCGGGCTAACCGCAAAGCTCCGCAAATTACAAAGACAATGCTGGCGGCAGCTCCCAAAATCATAATTTCTTCCGTTTTCCAGCTATAAACCAAAACAGCCGGAGCTATGCCAAAAGATACTAAATCACAAAGTGAATCAAGCTGTTTGCCAAATTCAGAAGCAGCTTTCAGCTTGCGAGCCGCTTTTCCATCTACTCCATCCAATAAAACCCCAATTAAAATCATCACTGCGGCTAAAACAAAATTATCATGCAGGCTGTAAAATAAAGAAAGCATACCTGCCAGCAAATTTAATATAGTAATAACACTGGGAATTCTTTCTTTAATCGGAAAATTGACCAATAATTGTCACCCCCCCTTTAACCTTGTCCCCTGCTTTAATGCAAAGCGTACATTGCAGCGGAACCATAATTTCCGTGCAGGAGCCAAAAAGAATAATTCCAAATCTTTCTCCCTGGTGTAAATAATCTCCGGGACGAACATAACAACGGATGCGGCGGGCTATAAATCCGGTAATCTGAGCTACCCGAAACCTATGCTGTTCAGATTGCAGACTCAAAACATTCTTTTCATTGATTTCCGAAGCATGGCTTTTAAAAGCCGGTAAAAATTGTCCAGGTCGATAGTCCAGGCTTATTAACTCAGCTTCCACGGGAAAACGATTAACATGAACATTAAAAATTGAAAGAAAAATACTGATTTTATAGCACTTTCCCCCCATAAAATCGTCTTCCCACTCCTGAACACTCATTACCTTGCCATCAGCCGGAGATAAAACAATATTTTTGCTTTGGTTGATTTTACGAGGCGGATTGCGGAAAAAGAACAAACAAAACAGCAGTAAAATGCCGGGAATCAACCCAAACCATCCTCCCAGATAAAAGATGGCAACTGTTAAAATCAGCCAGATACCTATATAAAGCCAACCCGCTTTAGCAATCAAACACTTGTCCATAATTATTTTTCCTCAATTTCTTGATTATACTCAGTTCCATTTGCGTAATTCTTGAGCTATGGTCTGCACATCACCTTCCATATGATTTTTCACTGGCAGACTATTGCGGAAAAAGCGTCCATATTTTTTGGTGACAATTCTTTCATCAAGAATAATAACCGCCCCCTGATCCTTTTCACTGCGAATCAGACGACCAAACCCCTGTTTCAGGCGTAAAACCGCCTGAGGCAAACTGTATTCAGCAAAAGCATTCAGGTTTTGCTCCTGTAAATATTCCTGACGAGCTTCAACCACAGGCACTGCCGGAGACAAAAAAGGCAGCTTGACAATAATTACACAACGCAGAGCCTCGCCGGGTATATCCACTCCTTCCCAGAAACTGGAAGCACCCAGAATTACCGCTCTGGGAGAGTTCTTCAATTCTTCCACCAGACGCCAGCGTCCGCCGTCAATATTGTGTCCCAAAAGACAAATATCTTCTTTTTCCAAGTCTTCCTTTAAACGAAAATATATTTTTTTTAAAAGCCGGTGCGAAGTAAATAAAACCAGAGTTCGTCCACCCATAATGGTAATATATTCTTTCAGAACCCCGGTTAAAGCTTCCACATATTCCTGAGTTTCCAGCCCATGTCCGGGTAAATTCCTGACCACTCCCAGCATAACCTGCCGGGCAAAATTAAAAGGTGAACCAAATTGTTCCAGAAGCAGATTACTTTTTTCATTAGGCAAATGTTTTAAACCAATGCTTTGACAAAAATAATCAAAACTGTTGTTGATTGTCAAAGTAGCTGAAGTCATAATTACTGGACGAGCTTCAGCAAAAATACTGTCATAAATTAAATTATCTACTTTTAAGGGAGCTGAATGTAAAATTAAATTGGAATTTTCATTTTCTCCCATAACTTCCACCCAATAAACCGAATCCGGATCTTTACAGGAAAAAGAACTTTCCAGCTTTTGCAGCTTTTGCAGGCCAAGCTGCAAAATTTGTTCAGCTTCCAGCCCAAAGCTTTCCCAGAAAAAATCCTGTCCTGCCCAGAGACGCAGGAGCTTGCTCAACTCATCCAGACCATGCAGTAAGCTTTTCAGACGGCAAAGCAGATTATTATATTCAACCTGAGGGAAATTTTCCGTATAAAACATTTCCAGCTTTAAACGGCGAATAATGCGGCCTTCTTCAATTTCTTTTTTCAGAAAATAATTTCGCAGAATTCCAAAAAAGATTCGCCAGTCCTGCAAAGCAGATTTTCTGCATTCAGCAGTTGTTTCCAAAAGATTTCGCCATTCCCCGGCTTCGGTCAGAGGGACAAGCTGCTTCCAGCCATGCAGCAATTTGCCTGCCTGAGAAAGCCACCGACCTAAATCATTGCGGGAACACATGGAGCCTAATTGTTCCACAGCTGCATTTTCCAGATGATGAGCTTCATCAATAATCAAAGGCCCGTATTCCGGCAAAATTCGCTTTTCCGATTTTACATCAGCAAACAGCAGGGAATGATTGGTAATAATAACTTGAGCTGCCTCTGCTTTGCGGCGAGCCTGCAAAACAAAACAACCTTTTTTGAACCAGGGACAGCGGCTGCCTAAACAGGTTTCAGCATCTGCCGCCAATGTCGTCCAAAAGTCAGGTTCGGCTCCGAATAAATTAAGCTGGCTGCGATCTCCATCTGCAGTTTCAGACAACCAAATTAAAATTCGAGCGTAAAACAAGGCTTCCCTGGGGGTGCAATTATCAACATCAGTTAAAACCTGCTGCCATTTTCTCCGGCAAAGATAGTTTTGCCGACCTTTGGCCAAAGCAGTTGTCACTGGGAGATGTAAAGCCTTTTGCAAAAAAGGCAGATCTTTTTTCCACAACTGTTCTTGTAAAGGAATGGTTTGCGTGGAAATTACCACTTTTTTTCCTTTGGAAGCTGCCCACTGCAAAGCCGGAACCAAATAGGCCATGGATTTCCCGATACCGGTTCCGGCCTCGGCTATCAGAATTTTGTTTTCATTCAAGCTTTGAATGATTTTCTGTATCATCTTAACCTGCTGTTCCCGAACCTGATAAGCCGGCATTTGTTCAGCTAAAATTCCTTTGGGCTGAAAATAAGCCAGAATCTCTTTTTCTGACAGATGTACTTCAGCTTTGGCTGTTTCAAATGCAATTTCAGCAACGGGTATTGTTTTTACTCTGGAGGAGGGCTGGTCAAACCAGGAAGCTCCAATGGCTGTCTGGCGAAAGACTGAAGCCCAAACTGAACCGGCTTTTTCCAATAAAGCAGACAGGGTGTTTAATTCAGACAAATCATATTTATTGATTCTCTTTTGCAGTTCCTCATATAATCTGGCTGCATAAATGGCATCATCCAAAGCCCGGTGAGTGGTTTCCAGAGGGATGTTAAGCTGCTGGCACAGATCCCCCAAACGATGACTGGGAGCGGCCGGCAAAACCAGACGGGCCAGTTCCAGGGTATCGTAACAAAGGGAAAAATATTTTCTTTGTAAGGCTGTTTCAAAAAATTCGCAATCAAAAGCGATATTATGACCTAAAACCGGATCCTGTTGAATAAAGTCGAGAGCCAGAGGCAGAACCTCATCAATCTCCGCTGCATTTTCCAGCATTTGATCGGTAATGCCAGTTAAACGCCTGATCATAACGGAAAGTGGCTGATGAGGCTGAACAAAAGCCTGAAAGCGATCAATAATTTGCCCTTTTTCCACTCTGACCATGCCAATTTCAATAATTTTGTCCCGGTCAGAATACAGGCCGGTGGTTTCAAGATCTAAAGCAATATAGCGATTCAGCAAAATTTTCACTCCGTTAAATTTAATCCTCGAATTATGTAAACTACTTCTCAGGCAGGCCCGAAAAATCTTAGCGTTGAAATTTTGCTGTATTCGTGCATCATTTTCAGACTCTGTTCCTGCTCGTCCAGGCAGTCCTGTAACTATATTATGAGAGGATAAAGCTTCTTTGGATACTCTGTTTATTATAGCACAAACACCTCTCTTGAGCAACAAGAAAAACCATACTTCTTGACACTCCCTGCAACCGAAGCCGAGGGATTCCTGCTTCAACGACTACATTGACACTCCCCCGCTACTGAAGCAGCGGGGATTCGGAAGAAGTTTAATTGTTTAAACAATTCTTATTCTTCGAGGACTCGTCACAAACCCAATACACAGTTTTTCGTAGTCGAAATTCTGTTTACTTTTATAAAATATGTTGGTACTTCCAATAAATTGACAAAAGCCCACCTTTTTAAAGGTGGGCTGGATAGCCAAGTATTTTTTAATCCCTTGCTAATATTTACTTCTTCACGCTGAAAGGATCGTAAATCACATCATAACGGTCAGCACTTTCATTGATCCGGACAGATGAACCGGCGGTCAGAAAACTGCCTTTCTCAGTCAGGGCTGCAAGGGATTGCACATAGGACAAGAGCATATCGGGCGTAAGCGTTTTGAGCTGCTTCATGTAAGTCAGTGCATCCGTTTGCTCAATGCCGAGCAGCATGTTGAGAATTGCGTTCAAACCGCCGCTCAGCTCGCCGGCAGATAGAGCCAGATCCGAATAGGTGGAAAGAATATAGCCGTCCAGCGTATCCTGATCGATTGTACCGAGGATGCTTTGAGCCGCTTCCGGAATAGCATCAAATACGCCGGCAGTTTCGTCAATGTATGGATCGCGTATTGTATAGAGTATTTCACCATGCTGCATATTGGCAGCTGCATAAGCACCGTACGCCCCGTACTGATCACGCAGCTTCGGCAGCATATAGGCATCGGACAGGATAGTGTTCAGCACGCTCAGTTCGCAGCTGTATCCGTCCAGCCCCATCGCCTCGTACGGTGCAAACCGCACATTAAACTGCACAGCGTTGTCAATAATATAGGCTTCAGATTTGGCGGAAGGTGCAAAATCATATTTCTGATGGGCAACGGGCGTTTTGGTCAATCTCTTAAGGAATGCGTCAGCGACGGCACGGTGCTTTTGTGCACTCTCTTCGCTGCCTGCGAACGCCGAAATGGCGTTTGCACTGGTGTTCAATGCACGCTGTACACGCCGAAGCTCATCAAGCACCAACTCCGGATCGGTTTCCATGCGTTTTTCGGTCTCGCAGAGGAACTGGTAATAGTCCAGGAAGGAGATATACCCGAAGCAGGCGGACGATTTGGAGACATTGCCGTAGCCGCGATAGAAAAGCATGGAGGTCGGGTTGCTGCTGATGGACTGTCTCAGTTCGTTTTTCTGTGCCGAGATTTCGCCCTTGATGGTGGGAATGTCATCCAGCTTCGTCTCAAAGAAAATCTCGTATAAAAGGTCATAGGCAGACTGCATGTCCTCATCCATGGCGATGAAGCTGCCCCGAAGATACGGTGCCGCCTCGCCGTCAGGCTCGCCGAGCAGGGAGACACGCAGCGATGCATTGTACAGATAGCGAGTGATCAGAGCCGAAAGCTGTGCCCGAGTGTGACGCGAAGTGTCCAGCACACCCAGCAGCGTGGTATAAAGCTTAAATGTATGCAGATCCTGCTGTGCGAAGCCGCCCGCATCGAGCATTATCAATGCCGCACCGATGCCGTCGGTATTGGCGTCTGCATCAATTCTGCGTACGCCATCCGCCCCGGTAACATCCGTGATGTCGTATATACGCACTTCTTCGGGTAAATCCTGCACGGAAACGGCCTTGAGCTGTTCGAGATATGCGTCCGTGTCTTCGTCTGATGTATTATCATAGGCGACAATAGCAGCAATTTCTTCATCGCTCATGCCGGCCTTGATTTCGGCCAGCCTTTGTGCCAGTGCTGCGTCCTCTTTATCTTTGAGACCGGCTACAGGCTTGGTGACACTGAGTGCACGGTGTTCATTCTCGACAATGTATTTGCGGATAATCTCCGAAAATGTTCCATCCTTCGAAAACTGCACATACTGATCGCTCATCCCAATCCGTTTCTGATATCCGTGCACATCGTCAAAACATGCCCAGTATAAAGCAATGTTCGGAATCAGATCAACGCCGACCGAACTACTTTCTCCTGCCAGCATATACGAGATCCGTTTAGCTGCGGCAACGGCCGACACGGTATCCGGCTCGAAACCCTGCTTGAGCGCTTCGGTCATTGCTTCATCTACAACTTTCCGAAAGATTTCCGCATCCTCGGGATTGACATTCTTCGCCTCAAAGAGAATGGACGGAACAGACCCGGAGATATCCATGCCACACATCACGCTGGCATACGGAAGTGCATCCTTCATTTTCTGATTTAGCAGGGAACTGCTGCTGGCGATCAGATCGGTGAGCATATCTACTTTGAGGCATGTTTCCTCATCGCAGCCGTCGCAGGCAAAACCGTAGTCAATCACACTGCCGTTTTGTGTATCAGTACCGGAAGCCAGTCCGTATTCCCATACTGATTCGGCCGGAGCGGTGATGGACGCATAATCCGCATCACCGAAATGAATGTCTGCCTTTTCGTATCGGGAAAAATACCCGTTCAACAGCTCAAGAAAAGCATCAGGGTTTTCAAACTTCCCGTACAGGCAGGTCAGTGAATTGGAGGGGTGGTAGTAGGCATCATGGTATAGTATTATATCTTCCCATGTCATGTCCGGAATGTCGGCGGGTGTACCGCCATAGTTGTTTCCCGCAAAAGTGCCGGGGAACAGGGTACGATTGTAATTCAGCGAGGATGCGAAGTTAATATCGTACGCACCGCACATTTCGCTGTAGACGATTCCCTCTATACGCAGATCGCTGTCCGCACTGTCAAGTGCATAGCGCCATGCCTCTTCCCGGAAGATGGATTCATCTTCGCATATCATGGGATTGAAACAGGAGTCCGTGTAGAAGTCCGCCAGCTTCAGCAGCTGTTCCTCAGACAGCGACGCTATCGGGTAAGTGGTCATAAAGTTGTATGTCGAAGCATTCATATAGGTATTGTAGGTTTGATAGCTTGTATTGAACCACAATGCCTTGGAAGGGTACTTTTTCGATCCGTCCAGCGTCGAGTGTTCAAAGACATGCGGTATGCCTGTATTGTTGATCGCCGGCGTACGGAAGGTTATTTCAAAGGTGCGGTTGGTGTCCTCGTTTTCAATCAGCATCACCAGTGCACCGGTTTTTTCATGTTCGTAAATCACCACATCCGCATTCAACATATCAAGGCGGCTGATGTCATGCACAACAAAACCGCTGCACCGGTCGCCGACCTTGGGAACAATAAAGGAATCTTCAGCCGCAGCAAAAGGCAAAGCTGCAAGCATCAAAACCATTGTCAGAAGCAAACTCAATACTTTCTTCATAATAATGTGTCACCTCATACATCATCAATCATATAAGAAAACCTCGAATAATATGGCTTCCAATGTAGTGCTATAGCAGTTTGAACATTCTCTCACCGTTTCCGGGGGGAGAAGCCCCAAAATCGGTTCTGCTTTCCTCAAATAAATGCTCATAATTATCTCATACACACCTCTTTTTCTTTGTTTTTCTGACTCAAAATTGAGTATCTGCACATATTGCAAACAAGGTTCGTCATTCCGATTTGGAACCTGGCACGGTCAAGACCGATGGAGCGACTCCTTCAATCAAACATCTACACCGTCAACAAGAGCTTTACAGCGATATTTGGGACACCAAGCCACATGATATTTGCAGGAACAGACCACATTTTGATCACTTTTACATTTCATGCGTCAATTATACAACAAGCACAAATCTAATGCAAGGCATTTTATTCTTTAGAAAAGCTGTTTCCTTATACCTGAAGCAGGGAGGTACAGCAATGCCTGATAAATTTTAACACACCGTGAGCAAGAAATTTCCCACCTCTATAGGTGGCAGGATGAATTGCGATAAACACGGTGTTTTCTTGACTTTTGTTATTTATAGTGTTATAATCATAATATAATCGGTCATAATCATCATAACATACAATCACAAGGTGAGAAAGATGGCAAACAAAGCAATTAAGTATCGAATATATCCTGCAGCTGAACAAAGTGTTATGTTTGCTAAAACCTTCGGCTGCTGCCGAAAGGTTTATAATCTTATGCTTG
>JAZRXK010000038.1:0-11235 GCA_045600185.1 Desulfocucumaceae bacterium | reverse complement strand
TCTGGTTTCCTGATTTTTTATAAAAAAATGAAAAAAGGACTTGACAAATCAGTGCAGATGAGCTACACTTAATTGATTGATTGATTGATTGATTGATTGATTGATTGATTGATTGATTGATTGATTGATTGATTGATCTATATACTATTTGCTTTATCATCCATTATCACCCATATCAGGTAATTTATTGCATATCCTCAGGAATCTTCCATTTTTCAGCCTCTTGCAGACGAAAAAAAGCAGAACCATCCCCGCTAATATGTATATATACCAAGCATAGCACACTTTTCCTGCAAAATCAAATTTTTTTTCATCATTTTTTTTCACCCTTGACAAGCTCTCTTCCCAATAAGTTCATAACGCATCATCGGCAAATCAACAGTAAAATTATAATCATTTACAAGAAATTTCTTGTCAAATCACAAATTTTATATTATAATATAAATAAATATTTTTTATTCAGAGGTGTTCCTGATGGATGACTTAACCAAGTTGATAAAAACTGAAATTAAACGGCAGTACAAAAGTGTCAAAAATTTTTCTGAAGTAAGTGGAATTGCCTATAGTACCCTGGCTAATGCTATTAACAAGGGTTTTGGACTTTCGGCTTATCATACCGTAACCAAAATTATGAATATTCTTCATTTACGCCAGGAATTTACTACACCGGAAGAGCCGGTTATTTACAGCCAGAAGTTTAAAGATATGAGCAAAATGTTTTTTGAATTGGATAAAAAAGGTCAGCATACTGTGGAAACCGTTTTGCGAGTGGAATATCAGCGTTCTTTGCTGGAGTCCAAGTCTGCCAGGGGGGTGTTGTCTTTTGGCGGGAATATGCTGCTGCCGGAAGATGAAGAAGTGGCCAGACAACTGGAAATTAAAAGAACTCTGGAAAAAATCAAAGAATCAGAAGAAAACTGAAGAATAAAATGAAGCGTAAATCTTATTGTCTGGGATATGGTCATTTCGTATAAAGACTATTGCATTTCGACAAAAATTTAGTATAATAATACATAGGAATTTTTCAAGCTTCAGAAAATTAAGAAGATGATTAAATTTTTATTATTGAATGAAATGACAGGTTGAACTGCCTGTACAGGAGGGACAAGGCTCGCTTCCTTCAGATGATGGATAATTACCTGCAAAAAAATCATCAGAGGAATTAAAATGTCTTTCTTCTAAGTATTGACAGTCAGCAAAAGTTATGTTAAATTGGAAAAGTCATGTATTTACATGAAAATCGTCCTGAAATCCAGCACATTGTGGAAAATAAGACGAGGGTTTTTTTAGTTTAGCCAGAAAATATAATGGAGCATAGAAAATTTACGCTTGAAAAAACTGTTGTGTTCATCAGTAACCACCAATCTTTTCAAGGATTGGCAAGCGTCTGGGAGGTGTCCTGAGATGAGAGTCAGTGTTACCATGGCTTGTTCTGAATGTAAACAGCGTAATTATACCACTACCAAAAACAAAAAAAATGATCCGAACAGAATCGAAATGAAAAAGTATTGCCGCTTTTGTCAGACTCATACCCTGCACAAAGAAACCAGATAACTGGGAGGCTGAGACAGAGGCTTTTCGTTTTTTTCAGGCGATTTTTGAGAAAAAATGGCGTAAAACTATTGGTAAAGCCTGGGCAATATCTGATGGATTTTTAGATCTGTCGGGTAATTTGAAGGAATAATTATTGAGCGTGGTGGTAAAATAAATGGCTGAAAAAATTAAAGATAATTCTTCGGAATTAGCTTTAAAGGAAAAATTAACCAAAAAACAGGAACAGGATAAAACACGCAACAAAGACAAAAAAGCTGCCGTTAAGCTGAATCGTAAACCGGCTTCAGCTTCTTCTGTCGCTGCTAAAAAAAATAATAAGGATAACCTGTTTAAACGCTTTGGTAAATATGTTAAGGGCGTGGTTAATGAATTGAAAAAAGTTCACTGGCCCACTCGCAGGGAAGTCATTATTTATACCATAGTAGTTGTAGTAGCTGTTCTGTTTATGTCGGTTTTGCTGTACGCTTTTGACCTGCTTTTCGGATTTATTATGAAAATAATTGGTCTGGGTCAATAAAACCGGGCTTTTAGATGGGGAAAGATAATGTCGAAACAATGGTATGTTATTCATACTTATTCCGGATATGAAAACAAAGTTAAGGCCAATCTGGAAAAAAGAATTGACTCCATGAATATGGAACAGAAAATTTTTCGAATTTTTGTTCCCATGGAAGACGAAATGGAACTCAAAGATGGCAAGAAGAAAGTTATCAAAAGAAAACTTTTCCCCGGTTATGTTCTGGTAGAAATGATTCTCACAGATGATTCCTGGTATGTAGTCAGAAATACTCCGGGAGTAACCGGCTTTGTCGGAAGCGGTTCCAAGCCAATTCCGCTTTCCGATGGCGAAGCTTTGAATATTTTGAAAACCATGGGAATGGAGGAAATCCGGCCTAAAGTTGATTTTGCGATAAACGAACGGATTAAAGTTAAAGAAGGTTCTTTTGAAAATCATGAAGGAGTCATCCAGGAAATCTTTCCGGAAAAAGCAAAACTCAAGGTTACTATCTCCATATTTGGCCGGGATACTCCGCTTGAACTGGATTTCGATCAAGTCGAAAAAATCTTTTAGCCAGAAATTGTAAATCTGAAAATCGGGTCATTGAATAAAATTGCGAAGATCTGAAATTGTTAAAATAACTCTATTTAGGAGGTGTGGATAAAGTGGCTAAAAAAGTTGCTGCCATCATTAAGCTGCAATGTGAAGCTGGTAAAGCCAGTCCGGCTCCGCCGGTAGGTCCGGCTCTGGGTCAGCACGGGGTTAATATTATGGGTTTTGTTAAACAGTATAATGAAGCTACTGCCAAGCAGGCTGGCTTGATTATTCCGGTGGAAATTACTGTTTATGAAGACCGTTCTTTTACTTTTATAACCAAAACTCCCCCCGCAGCCGTCCTGCTGAAAAAAGCGGCCGGCTTGGACAAAGCTTCCGGGGAACCCAACAAAAAGAAAGTTGGTAAGGTTAGTCAAGCTCAGGTTCAGGAAATTGCAGAAACCAAGATGAAAGATCTGAATGCCAATGACCTGGACGCAGCCATGCGGATGGTGGAAGGTACTGCCAGAAGTATGGGTATAGAAATTGCCTGACGGGTGATTTGTAAATTTGTGGGAGGATTGATTTTTCCGCAGACCACAAGGAGGTTGTTTAAATGCCGAAAAAAGGCAAAAAATATCAGGAAGCTGCCAAACAAGTGGATCGGCAGACCCTTTATGAGCCAGAAGAGGCTTTAAGTCTGGTTAAAAAAATGAGCAGTGCCAAATTTGATGAAACTGTTGAAATGGTAGTTCGCCTGGGAGTTGACCCCCGTCATGCTGATCAACAGATCCGGGGTGCTTTGGTTCTGCCGCATGGAACAGGTAAAACCAGAAAAGTTCTGGTTTTTGCTAAAGGAGATAAAGCCAAAGAAGCTGAAGAAGCTGGAGCCGATTTTGTCGGAGCCGAAGACATGGTAGAAAGAATCCAGAAAGAAGGCTGGATGGAATTTGAAGTAGCTGTTGCTACTCCAGATATGATGAGTCTGGTGGGTCGTCTGGGAAAAATCCTGGGGCCTCGTGGCTTAATGCCCAACCCCAAAACCGGTACGGTTACTGCCAATGTTACTCAGGCTATCAATGAAATTAAAGCCGGTAAAATTGAATATCGGGTTGATAAAGCCGGTATTATTCATGCCCCCATTGGAAAAGTTTCTTTTGAAGTGGAAAAATTGCAGGCCAACTTTAAAGCTTTGATGGAACAACTGATTCGGGTTAAGCCCGCAACTGCCAAAGGTACTTATGTTAAAGCCGTTGGGGTCTCTTCTACTATGGGTCCTGGGGTCAAAATCAATCCCCAAAAGGCCATTGGTTAATTTTATACAGGACTGAAGACAGTCGGTGTCTTTTTTGACTTAAAGAACTTTTCCGCCGGCCGAGGCCAAACAAAATCAGCTTTAGCAGGCCTCGCTATGTCTTTGGAGGTCTGTTTTTTTGTGATCAATGTTTTGAGAGGAGGTGTATTGAGTGCCAATTAGCAGACAAAAAAAAGAAGATGTCTTACAGGAATTAAAAAATAAAATGACTCAGGCCAGTTCCATGGTTATGGTTGATTATCGGGGTTTGACCGTAGCCGAAATGACTGTCTTGCGGAAAGAATTGCGGCAAAGCGGCAGCGAATTTTTGGTATCTAAAAATACCTTAAGTTTAAAGGCGGCTAAAGAAGCAGGCATTGAAGGTCTGGATGATTTATTTGAAGGGCCAATCGCCATTAGTTACGGTTATGAAGATTTGGTAGCTCCGGCCAAGGTATTGTCCAATTTTGCCAAAGATCATAAAGCTTTGGAAATTAAAGGCGGTTACCTGGAAGGAAAAGTTTTAAATCTGGAAGATGTTAAAGATCTGGCCAGCCTTCCTTCCAGGGAAGTCTTACTGGGCAAGGTTCTGGGAGCAATGCAGTCTCCCATGTACGGTTTTGCCGGTTGTCTGTCCGGAGTTTTAAGAAACTTTGTCTATGCTCTGGAAGCTGTGCGTAAGCAAAAAGAAGAAAGTCAATAATTTAAAAAATTCAGGAGGTTTTATACTCATGTCTATCAATGAAATTTTAGAAGCCGTTAAAGGTTTAACTGTTTTGGAATTGGCCGAATTAGTAAAAGCTTTTGAAGAAGAATTCGGCGTAAGTGCTGCTGCTCCCGTTGCTGTTGCCGCTGCTCCTGCTGCTGGTGCTGCTGCTCCCGCTGCTGAAGAACAAACTGAATTTGATGTAGTTTTGACCGCTGTTGGCGACAAAAAAGTTAATGTTATTAAAATCGTGCGGGAAGTTACCGGCTTAGGCCTGAAAGAAGCCAAAGAATTGGTTGATAATGCTCCAAAACCGATTAAAGAAAAAGCTGCCAAGGAAGAAGCCGAAGCTCTCAAAGCTAAATTTGAAGAAGTTGGTGCTACTGTAGAATTAAAATAAGGTTGTTATAAATATTGTGGCAAAAATCCCATAATTTGCGATGTTCCAGCCGCTGACATTTGGCACAGCAGTTATAGAGATGAAAGCCACTTTCCCTAATGTGGTCACAGGACTGCTTGATTATAAGGAGTACCTGTGAATACAAAAGATCTCTTCCCAAAATTGGGAATGCAGGTTAAAAGGAATAAAGAGCTTCTTTTGAAGGAAGCTCTTTATTTTTTATTCCTCTAAAGATGTTTGCATAAGTTCTTGCAAAACTTTAATATATTTATTGATCTTGCTTTCCAGATGCGGTGCTTTTAATTTAATCTCATAATCATTGTCCTGTTGATTGAACCTGATATTATCCTGATATTTTTGAGCTAATAAGGCCATCTTGCTGCCGGTTAGCTTATGCTTTTCAGCCAGAACCAGTTTTAAATAATTATTTTGACCTGTTATGCTTTTAACACCCAACTTCCTGGCCAGAATCTTCAAAGAGGCTATGGTAAGCAGATTGGCAACCGAGGCGGGCATGGCTCCAAAACGATCAGAAATTTCTTTATGAATTTCTTCTATTTCCGAATCCTGACTTAAATGAGCTATGCGGCGATATAAATCAATTTTTTGCTGGTTGTCCGGAATATAACGAGCAGGCAAATAAGATTCCAGGGGTAAATCAATGGAAATTTCCATCGTAGATTCCTGAGCTTCTCCTTTTATATCTTTGATGGCACTTTCCAGCAAGCGGCAATATAGATCAAAGCCTACAGCGGCAATATGACCATGTTGCTCGGCTCCCAAAATATTACCGGCTCCCCGAATTTCCAAGTCTCTCATGGCAATTTTATACCCGGAGCCAAATTCAGTGAATTCCCGAATTGCTGAAAGCCTTTTGGCAGACAGTTCATTGAGAATTTTATTGGAACGATAGGTAAAATAAGCATAGGCCATGCGATTGCTTCTGCCCACCCGTCCCCGCAGCTGATAAAGCTGAGAAAGCCCCAGATTATTGGCATCCCGGACGATTAAAGTATTAACATTGGGAATATCCAGACCGTTTTCAATAATGGAAGTGCAGATAAGAACAGAAAATTTTCCTTCCATAAAATCCAGCATAATTTGTTCCAGCTCATCTTCCTTCATCTGACCGTGAGCAATGCCCCAGGAAAGACCGGGAATAAGCTGTTCCAGGTACAAAGCAATATTATTTAATTCAGCAATGCGGTTGTGCATAAAGAAAATTTGTCCGTTGCGATCAATTTCCCGCAAGATAGCTTCTCGCAATAAAATGGGGTCTTCCTTCAGGACATAGGTTTGCACCGGAAAACGATTATCCGGGGGAGTTTGCAAAATACTGGTATCCCGAATCCCCACCAAAGACATATGCAAGGTGCGGGGAATGGGTGTGGCTGTCAGGGTCAGTACATCAACATTTTTTTGCAGGTTTTTAATTTTTTCTTTGTGGGCAACTCCAAAGCGTTGTTCTTCGTCTACGACTAAAAGCCCCAGATTCCGAAATTTGACATCTTCTTGCAGCAGGCGGTGTGTACCTATGACAATATCTATTTGTCCTCTGGCCAACTCCTGGATAATTGTTCGGCGTTCCTTGGGGGATTTAAAGCGACTGAGCATTTCCAGCCGGATCGGATAGTTTTGCAGGCGTTCACCAAAGGTTAAAAAATGCTGCTGAGCTAAAAGGGTGGTGGGAACCAAAACTGCTACCTGCTTACCATCATTAACTGCTTTAAAAGCGGCTCGCAAAGCTACTTCAGTTTTACCATAGCCGACATCTCCACACAGCAGGCGATCCATGGGGCGATCTTTTTCCATGTCCGCCTTAATTTCAGCCATGGCTTTCAGTTGATCCGGGGTTTCCTCAAAAATAAAGCTGTCTTCAAATTCCTTTTGCCAGATCGTGTCTGGCCCAAAAGCGTAACCCCTGAAAGTTTCTCTGGCAGCATAAAGCTTGAGCAGGTCTTTGGCCATTTCCTTGACGGCTGCCTTAACTTTATTGCGGGTTTTGAGCCATTCCGTACTGCCCAATTTGGAAAGCCTGGGAGCGGAAGTTTCGGAGCCCAGATATTTTTGCAGCATACCGGCCTGATCAGTGGGAATATATAATTTATCATCACCGGCATATTTAAGAACCAGATATTCCCGGTGGATTCCCTCCCGTTCTTCGGTTTTCAAACCCAAATAGTGTCCAATTCCATGATTCAAATGAACCACAAAATCGCCTTCTCTGAGATCGGCAAAAATATTCATTTTTTCCGGAGAATTGGTCTTTTTGCGGTAAGCATGTTGAGTTTGTCCATATAATTCTCTTTCTGTGATAATTACCAGTTTGGAAGCGGCAAATTCAAAGCCCTGTTGAAGAGAAAAGCCTTCACAAAAGATACTGCCAGGCAGCCGTGCAATTTCCTGGGGAGGTATTTCGGATATATTTTGATGAATTTTCAAATTTTCCTGTTGCAGATCTTCTATGAGTTTTTGGCGGCGGCTGCTTTTGCTGCTCAACAAAATAACCCGAAAACCGTTTTTTTTCCAATGCCGCAAATTGGTTGTCAAAAGATCGATGCGTCCCATAAAAGCCGGCAAGGTTTTTAAATTAAAATCCAACTGTTTGGTTCTTTGCCAAAATTCCTGCTGATTGCCGGGTAATTGGCTTAAAGCAATAAGCCGGTGAGAAAAAAAACACTTCTTTAATTCGTTTTCTTCCCAATAGCCTTGCCATTGTCCGGGCAGGATTTTTCCCTGTTCAATCAAGTCGGTATAAATGCAGCTTCGTTCTTTAAAAATGGCTTGGCTGGTTTCTTGAATCCGATTGGGATCATCTATAATTATCAGGGTATTGGGAGCCAGATAGTCCAGCAGGGAAACTGACTGCGGATAAAAATAAGGTAGAAACTGCTCCATAGCTCCCCAATTTTCTTCCAGCTGCTGCTGTACCTCCTGTTGATATTCTTCCAGATATAAGCGAATTTCTGAATTTTTCGGCAGCCTTTCAATTTGTTCGGCAAAAGCCTTTTTCAAAGCTTGCTGTCCTTTGTCCCGAATTTGGGGAGTCAGGACTAATTCAGTTGCCGGTCCAATCCGAATTTGAGAGCAATTCGTCAGAGAAAGCTGTGAATCCGGTGAAAAGATACGAATGGTCTCAATTTCATCATCAAAAAATTCCACACGAAAGGCCTGTGAACTTTCGGCTGGAAAAATATCTGCAATGCCGCCTCGAAAACTGAATTGTCCCTTACCTTCTACCAGAGAAACTGCCTCATAACCCAGATTAACCAGTTGACGGCGAAGCTGGTGGGGATCTAATTGCTGCCCGATTTTTAAAGTCAGGAAGCTGCGGCGAAAGATTTCCGGAGGAGTCAGGCGACGCAGCAGACCTTCCCAGGAGGCTACAATGACCAGAGCCTGTTCGGATTTGCTTAAAGTTTGAAGCCGGAAAGTCAGATTTTCCCGCCCGGAAGCCAAAACATGGTAAGGCAGAAGCTGATTAGCCGGAAAATAACTGAGGGTTTCTTCCGGCAGAAGATTTTGTAAATCTTTTAAAATTAAACGGGCTTCTGATTCGCTGGAGGTCAAAAACAAAATTGGTTCAGATTTTTCCTGATACAGAGCAGCCGTCAAAAGAGCCCTGGCCGAACCAGAAATTCCATTGATCCACAAAGGCCGGGCAATTTCAAATTGGCTGGGCCAAAAATCAGCTTGACGAAATATTTGCAAAAGATTTTGATTTAACATAATTTCTCCCTGCATATAACAATAAGGGACGAGCCAGGAAATACTGTACTCGTTATCCTTTGGATTACTTATATTATAAAAGATTTTCCTGATTTTTAAAACAATTTATCTGGAGGATTAAAAAATAAATTTCAATTTTGGCTTGGATTGCTTTTGCTGGATTGCATTTAAAAGAATTTAGAGTTATACTAAAATTCAGGTCGAGAAGATCTTGAAAAAATCAGGGAAAGGAGAAGCTGCTTAATAAAATATGCCTGAATTATTCAGATTGGATGGTCTTAATGACTCCCAAACAGATTTATCAAAGAATTTCCTGCGGAAAAGCCGGAAAATTTTGAGGCAGGTATTTGTTTTGAGCGGCACAAAAAAATGAAACGGAAATTGGCAAAGTTATTGGTTGGGTTGGCGGCTTTAAGTATTTTGGCAGTTGTGGGATTAACTGGCTGCGGGGGAAAAGTGGTGGCTACGGTTGATGGACAGGTTATTACTCAGGAAGATCTGGATTCGGCCATGCAACCTTATTTAATTTATTTAACTGGCATGGATGGAAGTTTGGAAGAATCTGTTGATGCCATTGACCAGCTTTTCACAGAGCATCCGGAAACGATTATTAACCTGTTTAATCAGAATTATGAGATTCAGGTAACTGAAGCGGATTTACCTTCAATTAAACAAAATATGATTGACAGTCTCCATGAGCAATATTCTTTGGGCGAAACTCAATGCCTGAATGAACTGATCGAAAGAAAACTGCTGCTGCAGGAAGCGAAAAAACAGGGAATTAAGCTGGATCTTCCGGAACTGCAAGAACAATGGACAAACATTCAGGAGGATATGGACAATCCTGAAGAACTGGTTCAATGGATGGTAAGCAATAATTGCTATAACCAGATTATGTTTGAACAGATACAGCAGGAAGAATATCAATTTTCAAAAATGTATAATCTGCATAAAGATGATTATGAAAAATATATAAACAAATTATACGCTCAGGCTGAAATTTTTATTGCCGCTCCTTATGAAAAAGCGGTGGCGGAAATTCATGCCAGACACAAAACAACAGAATCGAAATCTGGAGAAAATGTAAAACCGGATTCCAGCGGATCACTGGTAACACCTGATTCTGCCGGTTCTGTGGCTGATTAGGAAAGCAGGCGAGAGGCTGTCTCACAAAAGCAGTGAGACAGCCTCTTCCATACTGCAATAAATTTTATGAATAAAGGTTTTTTTCTGTTATATACTAAAGTTGACAGCTTTTCCGGGTAAAATGGAAATCCGGCAGGTTTTTGATGGTAATTTAAGCTAAAAAAAAGGAGAATTCAGCATGAAAGCAACTGGAATTGTCCGGCGAATTGATGATTTGGGACGAGTGGTAATTCCCAAAGAAATTCGCCGGACTTTGCGAATCAGGGAAGGAGATCCTTTGGAAATATTTGTAGATCGGGAAGGAGAGGTAATCTTAAAAAAATATTCTCCCATTGGGGAACTGGGCGATTTTGCCAAAGAATATGCTGATTCTTTGCATGAATCCCTGGGACATATTGCCTGTATTACGGATCGAGATGTTGTTATTGCCGTTTCCGGAGCTTCTCGCAAAGACTATTTTAATCAAGCTATCAGCCCACAATTAAGTCAGATTATGGAAAAAGGAGAAACCATAGTTCAAAATGCCCGGGAAGATCAGGAAGTCACCATTTTGAAGGATATAGGGCGGAATTTTAATTCTCAGGTCATTGCTCCGGTTTGGCTGCACAATGAAGCCATTGGAGCGGTTTTGTTGCTTTCCGCTAATCCGGAAGTAATTATGGGCGATATGGAAGTAAAATTGGCCGAAACTGCTGCCAGTTTTTTGGCCAAGCAAATGGAAGCTTAAAGCAAAAAAGCCGAACGCCTTTGCAGCGACCGGCTTTTTTTATTTGAAAAATGGTGAAAAAAAATTTGATTTTGCAGGAAAAGTGTGCTATGCTTGGTATATATACATATTAGCGGGAATCGCTCTGCTTTTTTCGTCTGCAGGAGGCTGAAAAATGGAAGGTTCCTGAGGATATGCAATAAATTACCTGATATGGGTGATAATGGATGATAAAGCAAATAGTATATAGATCAATCAATCAATCAATCAATCAATCAATCAATCAATCAATCAATCAATCAATCAATCAATCAATCAATCAATTAAGTGTAGCTCATCTGCACTGATTTGTCAAGCCCTTTTTTCATTTTTTTATAAAAATTCAGGAAACCAGAATGCTCACCGGCTGAGTGTTGTGGTTTTTTCTGCTTTCCCCAGACCTCCCCCAACAGCGGACAAGGGCGGCATTGCCGGAAAAATTTTTGAAAGGAGACAACGACAGTAATGAAAGTAAAAAGAATATTCATGGCCATGCTTACTCTGGCTTTGGTCATGACCCTGGCCTCATCTGCGGCTCTGGCGGACGGGGAGACTTTCAAGGTGGTTTTGTCTGGATCATCCCCTAATTATACCTTGACTTTCTACTATGATGATATTTCTCACAATG
>JAZRXK010000037.1:0-13942 GCA_045600185.1 Desulfocucumaceae bacterium | reverse complement strand
TGTCTCAAGCTTACCTGTGTCCTCGTCAAAAATGTCAATAATTATGTTTATGTTCTTGTTATAACCCATGCTGATAATATTCAGATTCTTCATGAGGCTTTCGTCCGGCTCCATGCTGATGACCGTGATTTTGGGGCTTTCATATTTTGTGCTTTCCATATAATACCTTCCTTTCCGAATATATTTATTCAGTAGGTTCTGCCGGTGTATAAGACTTCGTTTCACTTGTGATACTTAAATTGGTTTTGAAGCAGGCATAGGCACTCATATCTGAGATGCCTTCTCCTGTAAATGTAACATAAATGCAGCCTTTACCACTTCCTGCATCCACATGTTGCTGCACCGGATCCGAATCAATCTTATATTCTGCACTATCGGATTCTCCATCTTTCTTATAATCGAGGTGGACATACATTTCAACACCAGAGTTTTCGGCAAAAATACGCTCAAGATCCTTCGAATACAGTGTAAACCTGTATTGCGGCTTATCCGTTGCCCACTCCGTGCCGAAGCCTTCCACCTGGCAGAAGCGGTAACCATCGCCATCCCATACGGGCAGAACATTCACCTTGCTATATTCAGAGGAAATTTTTACCTTATCATCATTGTATATCAGATTTCCTGCTTCACTGAGCTTCAATTTGCCTTTGCCGTTAGTGTTGCTGTCCATAAGTTTGCTGTCTTGGGATACTAATATGGTATTAACCTCTACGGTATTGCCGTTTAAGTCCAGGGTTACATTCGGTGCTATCGTAGCATCAAGATCGGCTTCCTGGGAAATATCTGACTTTACGGTTACGGTTGGTTTTTCTGTTTCGTATTTCCCGGCATAGTTCCTGGCAAAGATAAGGGCATCTTCGAGTGTACCGAAGTTTTTACCTTCTTTTCCAGAGATCTGAACGGCAGCGGAGATGTTTTTTGACCACTGTGCATGTAGCTCGGTATCGTCAGCTTTGATCCATTTACCCTCTTTAATATAACCCTCTACACTACCCGCCACACAATTACCGTTGGCATCAAGCACTTTGGTACCTTTTGTCTCCGTCAGCCAACCCGTCAAAGCGAAACCGTCCTGGGTCGGCGGGATGAAGGTTTCTGTCTGGGTGCTTCCCGATTTAATAGATGTTTCTGTATCGCCATCGGTGCCGCTGCCAGCATCCAAAGTGATAGTGTAGCTGTTTGCTGACCACTGTGCATAGAGCACGGTATTGCCAGCTTTGATCCATTCACCTGCTTCATTAGTATAACCATCTATATTTAATACACAAGTGCCGTTGGGTTCAAGTACCTTGATGCCTTTTGCATTTACCCAACCCGCCAAAGTGTAACCGATCCTGGTCGGCGGGGTGAAGGTTTTTGTCTGGGTGCTTCCCGGTTCAATAGATGTTTCTGTATCGCCATCGGTGCCGCCGTTAGCATTCAACTTGATATAGTTGCTTGTCTCAGAGCTTCCTACGATAAATCCTTCGTCGTCCGGGGGTGTGATGTAAATGTTTTCACTCTGGCAATACCATTTACCCGTTTCATTTGTCAGATTGCCTGTCTTGGCCGGGATGGTAACCTCTATATGAGTTTTGTTTCCATCAGTTTTGTTGAATACATTACTACATTTAGACACATTGGCAGTGTTCCAGCCGGACAGATCCAGCGTGACATCCAAGGACTCGGAAGAGTAGCCGTAGTTACTGAACATAGAACTCATGTTTGTTACCTGTGAAGTGTCCCAGCCGCTGACCTCCGGCACAACAGTCAATTCAGTGGCCTTGTAGCCGTAGTTACTGAACATAGAACTCATGTTCGTTACCTGCGAGGTGTCCCAGTTGCTGACATCCGGCACAACAGTCAATTTAGTGGTTCCGTCCGTATAGCCATAGTTGTAGTTACTGAACATAGAACTCATGTTCGTTACCTGTGAGGTGTCCCACTTGCTGACATCCGGTACAACAGTCAATTCAGTGGATTCGCGGCCGTAATTACTGAATATAGAACTCATGTTCGTTACCTGTGAGGTGTCCCACTTACTGACATCCGGCACAGCATTCAAGGATTTGGATGCACGGCCGTAATTACTGAACATAGACTTCATATCCGTTACCTGTGAGGTATCCCACTTGCTGCCATCCGGCACAACAGTCAATTTAGTGGTCTTGTAGCCATAATTACTGAACATAAAACCCATATCCGTTACCTGTGAAGTGTCCCACTTGCTGACATCCGGCACATCAGTCAATTTAGTGGAATTGTAGCCATAATACTCGAACATACCATTCATGTTTTTTACCTTTCCGGTGTTCCACTTTTCACCGCTGACATCCGGCACAACATTCAAGGACTTGGCATTTTCGCCGTAACTAGAGAACATAGAACTCATGTTCGTTACCTGTGAGGTGTCCCACTTACTGACATCCGGCACAGCAGTCAAATTAGTGGAATTGTAGCCATAATTACTGAACATATAACTCATGTCCGTTACCTTTGCGGTATTCCACTTCTCACCGTTGACAGTCGGCACAGCATTCAAGTTAGTGGACTTGTAGCCGTACTCATAGAACATATAACTCATGTCCTCTACATTGCTGGTGTCCCAGCCGCTGACCTCCGGCACAGCAGTCAAGTTAGTGGAATTGTAGCCATAATTACTGAACATGGAACTCATGTTCGTTACCTTTTCGGTTTTCAGATTCTCCTCACCCTCGATACTTTGAGCCTTTGTCATATTGCAGAACATATACGCCGTGGACTCCAGACCCGTGTAGTATTTCACCGATTTGTCAATTACCACACTTGTTACCTGAGTTCTTCTGCCGTTATAAGGCCAATCCTTAGCTTCCGCTGCGTTGGTGGGCAGCTTATCATACACTCCAATGGCAGGATCATCATCCTCGTGATCCTTATTATCATAGTAGAAAATTAAGGCGTTGCTGTTGTACAAGACTGCCTTAAAGGTGTCCGGTGCCACTTCAAATTCTTTGCTTTCCGTGGGTGTGATGGAACCACCCTTGCAACGCCAGTTTTTCGAGTCATTTTGCAGGATTTCGCTGTCCGAGATAATTGTCTTTGCCGGGATGGTGACCAACCAGGGACGCTTTGTATTCACACCGACATTGGAGAACACATCGCTACAAGAAGATACACTGGCAATGTCCCAACCGGACAGATCCAGCTTGAAATTCAAGAATGTGGAAGAGGAGCCGTAACCATCGAACATATGACTCATGTTCATTACCCGTGAGGTGTCCCAGCCGCTGACCTCCGGCACATCAAACAAGAGCTTGGAAGAGTAGCCGTAATTATAGAACATATAACTCATGTTCGTTACCTCTTCAGTTTTCAGATTCTCCGCACCCTCGATACTTTCGGCATTCACCATATCAGAGAACATATACGCCGTGGACTTCAGACCAGTGTAGTTTTTCACCGATGAGTCAATTACCACACTTGCTATTTTAGATCTGTCCTTGTAATAAGGCCAATCTTCAGCTTTACCTGCTGTGGCAGCGGCATCGGACAGATTATACAGATCGCCGGGGTAAGTAGCGCTATCATAGTAGAAAGTCAAGGTACCACTGCTGTTCGTGCCGCTGCTGTTCAAAAAAATCGCCTTGAAAGTGGGCTCGTCCGCCGCCAGTGCCACGGACGATGCCAGGCTCATGACCAGAGCCAGAATAAGCATGGCCATGAATATTTTTTTTGCTTTCATTACTTTCGTTCTCTCCTCTACAAAAATATTGCTGTTCGAAATAACGCCCCCTGTCCGCTGTTGGGGGAGGTCTGGGGAAAGCAGAAAAAACTACAGCACTCAGCCGGTGAGCATTGTGGTCTTTCGGATTTCCATAAAAAAATGCAAAAAAGGCTTGACAAACAAGCACAGAGTCAATACGCTTTAATTGATTAATTGATTGATTGTGCCGTGGAGCTTGCCGCATCAGTCATCATCCCTGTCAAGTCCTTTTGCAGTTTTTTTCACATGTTTTTTCAGAGAAAAAAGGCAGAATTATCCCTGACAAAATATACATATATTAATTATAGCACATTTTTCCTGCGAAATCAAATGCTTTTTGAAATGCTGTGACCGCCTGAAATCTTGCGGGTTGAAATAATCTGTTCTGTGTAGTATAATATTTTGGATTTGAACCAAAATACCAAAAAGCCCAAGATAGGCCAGCACCAAAAGGAGGATTTGTCTTTGAAACCCCAATTTTATATAACCACCCCTATTTACTATCCCAGTGATAATTTACATATGGGACACGCCTATTCGACGGTAGCCGCTGATTCATTGGCTCGTTTTAAAAGACTGACCGGTTATGATGTTTATTTTTTAACTGGAGCCGATGAACATGGCCAGAAAATTGAACGAATTTGTCAAGCCAAAGGGGAAGCTCCGCAAGACTATGTAGATCAGATTGTAGCCGGAATCCAGAAGCTTTGGCAGACCTTGAATATCAGCAACAATGACTTTATTCGCACCACCGAAAAACGCCATAAAGATGCAGTGGGCAAAATTTTCACCCGGCTGTATGAACAGGGCGATATTTATAAAGGAACTTACAAGGGCTGGTACTGCAATCCCTGCGAATCCATGTGGACGGAAGCTCGTCTGGTGGACGGCAAATGCCCGGATTGCGGTCGGGAGGTCGAATTGCTGGAAGAAGAAAGTTATTTTTTCCGGCTTTCCAGGTATGCGGATCGGCTGTTGCAGCACATTGAAGAAAATCCGGATTTTATTTTACCCCTGACTCGCCGCAATGAAATGATCAGCTTCATTAAAAGCGGCCTGGAGGATTTGTCGGTTTCCCGGACTACCTTTAGCTGGGGAATTCCGGTTCCCTTTGATCCCAAACATGTTATTTATGTCTGGATTGATGCTTTATCCAATTATCTTTCCGCTTTGGGCTATCTGAGTGAAGATGACAGCCTGTATCAAAAATTCTGGCCGGCTCAGGTGCATTTAATGGCCAAGGATATTGTGCGTTTCCACAGTATTATCTGGCCTGTTTTGCTGATGGCTCTGGATCTGCCTTTGCCCCAGCAGGTTATTGCTCATGGCTGGATTTTGCTGGAAAGCGGCAAAATGAGCAAGTCCTTGGGCAATGTAATTGATCCCTTTGTTCTATGCGAAAAATATGGAGTAGATGCCATTCGTTATTATTTGCTGCGGGAACTGCCTTTTGGAGCAGACGGTTATTATTCGGAAGAAGCTCTGATCAACCGGATTAACCAGGATTTGGCCAACGCTTACGGCAATCTGGTCAGCCGGACTTTGGGAATGCTGAAAAAATATTTTAAAGGTGTGGTTCAGGATCCGAAGGCTGCCGCTGATCCCGATTCAGAATTGCAGGCTCTGGCCGAAAAAACTCCGGCTCTGGTCGAAAAGCTGATGGATAAAAGGGAAATTTCCAATGCTCTGGGATCTATTTGGGATTTGGTGGATCGAGCCAATAAATATGTGGATGATACTTCTCCCTGGGCTTTGGCCAAGGATCCGGAACAAAATGATCGTCTGGGAACGGTTCTTTATAATTTGCTGGAAAGTATTCGTTTTATCACGGTGCTGATCTCTCCCTTTATGCCTGAGACTCCGGAAAAAGTCTGGACTCAGCTTAATCTGGCAGATCGGACTGATTTGCAGACCTGGGACAGTCTGCAATGGGGCAAACTGCCGGTTGGAATTCAGATGGAAAAAGGAGAAGCCATTTTCCCCCGCATTGAAATTGAGAAGGAATAATGAAGGAAATATCATGGAAAAAATTTTAGTGGATACCCACAGTCACATTGATTTGGAAGTTTTTGATGAAGATCGGGAAGCGGTTATTCAACGCATGGAAGCAGCAGGCCTGAAGCTTCTGGTTTGTGCCGCTTTTGACCTGGCTTCCTCCCAGCGGGCGGTAAATTTGGCGGCTGGTCTGGATTATGCCCTAGCTCTGGTGGGGATTCATCCTCACCATGCTGAACAGGAATATTCTCTGGAACCCCTGCGGCAATGGCTGCAAAGTGGTCAGGCAGCGGCTTTGGGGGAAATTGGTCTGGACTATTACCGCAATCTGACTCCCAAGGAAGCTCAGCAAAAGCTTTTCCGGGAACAGCTGGCTTTGGCCAGAGAATTGGATGTGCCGGTTATTATCCATGATCGGGACGCTCATGGCGATATTTTAAGCATTTTGAAAAAGGACGGCATAAGCTCCAGAGGCGGAATTCTGCATTGCTTCAGCGGAAGTTGGGAAATGGCTCAGGAATGTTTGAAAATGGGCTTTTATCTTTCCTTCGGCGGGCCGGTTACTTATCCCAATTCCGTTCATCCCAAGGAAGCGGCTGCCCGTTGTCCGCTGGATCGGCTTTTGACGGAAACCGACTGCCCTTATCTTACGCCTCAGCCCCGCCGGGGCAAACGCAATGAACCGGCCTATGTCGCTTATGTTCTGGAAGAAATTGCTGCTTTGCGGCAGACCGCCCCGGAAGAACTGGGACTGGCTGTTTTGCAAAATGCCCAAACCCTGTTTGGCCTGTAGGCCACACCCCAAAACCAGAAGATGGCTTTGACAAAATTGCATTAAATTTGGCAAAAAATATTTTAGAATTGGCAGGAAAAACTGGGTGAATGTTGAATAGTTTCCTGGAGTGAAACGGTAAACTACCATAAAGATTTTTTAGAAAGGGGCTTTTACTCAAAAATGGCTTATTATGATGCGACTAAATTAAAAGACTTTGAAATCTCCGAATTAGCCGAAAAAAATATGCCTACTGTTGAAGAATGGCGGAAAAAATTAGGCTTGCAGGAAGATGAAGTTATCCCGTATGGCAGAATCTGTAAATTAGATTTCATTAAAATTATCGACCGCTTAAAAGATAAACCCGATGGCAAATATATCAATGTTACTGCTGTAACCCCCACCCCTCTGGGCGAAGGTAAAACCACCACTACCATGGGTATTGTTGAAGGTCTGGCCAAAAGAGGCATGATGTCCGGTGCTGCTATTCGTCAGCCGTCCGGTGGGCCAACCATGAATGTAAAAGGTACTGCAGCTGGCGGCGGAAACGCTCTGGCCATCCCCATGACTGAATTTTCTCTGGGTCTGACCGGCGACCTGAACGATATTATGAACGCTCACAACCTGGGCATGGTTGCTTTGACTGCCCGGATGCAGCACGAAAGAAACTATGACGATGCCCGTCTGGCTGAAATCGGCCTGCGTCGTTTGGATATTGACCCCACCAATGTTCAGTTCAAATGGATCATTGACTTCTGTGCACAGTCCTTACGGAATATCGTAATCGGTTTGGGCGGCTCCAAAGACGGTTATGCCATGCAGTCCGGCTTTGCCATTGCTGTCAGCTCCGAAATTATGGCTATTCTGGCTGTGGCCAAAGACCTCAAGGATCTGCGGGAAAGAATCGGCAAAATTATTGTTGCTTATGATAAAAAAGGCAACCCGATTACTACTCATGATCTGGAAGTCGATGGTGCCATGGCTGCTTTCATGCGGAATGCCATTAACCCGACTTTGATGTGCACTGCTGAATATCAGCCGGTTCTGGTTCATGCCGGCCCGTTCGCCAACATTGCCATCGGCCAAAGCTCCATTATTGCCGACCGCATTGGTCTGAAAATGTTCGATTACCATGTAACTGAAAGTGGTTTTGCTGCTGACATCGGATTTGAAAAATTCTGGAATGTAAAATGCCGCTTCAGTGGTTTGAAACCGAATGTATCCATTTTGACCACTACCGTTCGTTCCATGAAAATGCACGGCGGCGGCCCCAAAGTTGTTCCGGGTCGTGCTTTGCCGAAAGAATATGTGGAAGAAAATATCGGTCTGGTCGAAAAAGGCTGCGAAAACCTGGTTCACCATATCAATACTGTTAAAAAATCCGGTATTAAACCGGTTGTCTGCATTAACGCTTTCCATACTGATACCAAAGAAGAAATCGAAGCTATCCGCAAACTTGCTGAAGGTGCCGGTGCCAGAGCTGCTCTGTCCAAACACTGGGCTCAGGGCGGGGAAGGTGCTTTGGATCTGGCTGATGCAGTTATCGAAGCTGCTAACGAAGAAGTCGATTTCAAATATCTGTATGACCTGGATATGCCCCTCAGAGAACGGGTTGAAGTTATTGCCAAAGAAGTTTACGGTGCTGACGGCGTAAGCTGGAGTGCTGAAGCTGAAGCCAAAGCCAAAGCCTTTGAATCCAATCCGGAATACAAGGACTTTGCTACCATGATGGTTAAAACTCACCTGTCCCTGTCCCATAACCCGGACTGGAAAGGCGTTCCCAAAGGCTGGATTCTGCCGATTCGTGATGTCTTAATCTTTGCCGGAGCCAAATTCTTATGCCCGATGGCCGGAAGCATCAGCCTGATGCCTGGTACCGGTTCCAACCCGGCTTACAGAAGAATTGATATTGATACCGAAAACGGTAATGTAAAAGGTTTGTTCTAAGAGAATTTCTTCAAAAGCCTCGACTAGTCGGGGCTTTTGTTTTATTCAAAACCAACTGAACCGGTTTTGACTGGAGAAAAACGAACTTCCTGTAAGACAAAGTTGTTTTTTAAGTTTAGGAGCTTTAAGTATGAATCGACTGGAAAATATTTTGCATAATTCAGTTTATTGGGATTATCTGCATAAAAATCAGGAAAAGGAAATTGAGCGGATTTATTGTAAACATAATTGGGAGCATCTTGCTTTGACTGCCCAGCTTACTCAAAAATTATTGCGGGAGAAGCAGCAGACCCTTGCTCCTGACCCCCTGGTTAATTTGGAAATAGTAGGAGCCTCTGGAATTTTACATGATATTGGCCGCTGGATTCAATATGAAACCGGAGAAGATCATGCTCAGGCTGGAAGCCGTCTGGCCAGACCGCTTTTGGAACAGGCTGGTTATTCAAAAACTGAAATTAACCTGATTTGTCAGGCTGTTGAGGAACATAATAAAGGCCAGGAAGCCCAAAGTCTTTTGGGCAAAGCCCTTTGTCTGGCCGATGACCTCTCCCGACCCTGTGCAGTTTGTCAGGCCAGAGCAGGCTGTTATAAAATGCCCTGGCTTTTGAATAAACAGAAAGAAATGGGCTATTTGGATTTCAGCGGAGATGAACAGGAAAAATTTTGGAGGTGCTTAATCCAAAATGTCTAAAACCATTAGAAAAATCAGCTTTTTAAATCGGGAAGACGCTTTGCGGGAATTGATTTATTTGGGAGCGGATTTCGTTGGCTGTAAGTTAATGGCTCCCAAAGGAGTTCATCGGGTCTTGAAAATTTACGATTTGGACATTCGGCAGGCCAATATTATTAAGCAGGAAATGCTCAGTAAAGGTGGAGAAGCTGCCGTTGAAAAAGGAGTTGCCGACTGCACCGGAAATGGCACTCATGTTATTATGATGGCCACCTTGAAACAATATGAGCTTGTTTGCCGCAAATTAAAAATGCAGCCCTTTGGCCTGAAAGCTCTCAGTCAACAGATTTTGGAAGCTTTACAGAACTTGGAAGGACGACCAGCTCGCTCTTTACAGTGCGGCAAATATTCCCTGCCTTTGGGCAAAAGAACTCTGGTAATGGGAATTTTAAATGCCACTCCGGACAGCTTTTCAGATGGAGGCTGCTATTTAGATCCCGGTCTGGCCTTGGAACACGCTCATAAAATGGCCGCTGCCGGAGCGGATATTATTGATTTGGGAGCCGAAAGCACTCGTCCCGGTCATACTCCGCTGGAAACTGCTGAGGAAAAGGAACGGCTTTTGCCGGTTTTAAAGCGTCTGGTGCAGGAAATCAAACTTCCAATTTCCGTGGATACTTTTAAAGGAGAAATAGCTGAAGCAGCTTTGGCCGAAGGGGCTGCTTTAATCAATGATCAATGGGCTTTAAATTATGATCAGAAAATGGCCGGGGTTGTAGCCAAGGCTCAAATTCCGGTTATTTTAATGCACAATCAAAAGGATAATCAATACCGGGAACTGATGGGAGATTTAATTGCTTATTTTCAGGCAGTTCGGCAAAAGGCCGAAGCTGCTGGAATTAAATCGGAAAATTTAATTGTGGATCCGGGAATTGGCTTTGGCAAAGACTGGCAGCAAAATCTGGAGGTTCTGCAACGCCTGGAAGAACTGGAGGTACTGGGCTTGCCTGTTTTATTGGGAACCTCTCGCAAGGGCTTTATCGGGCGGGTTCTGGATCTGCCGGTGGAGGAGCGTTTGGAAGGAACCTTGGCTACTCTGGTAGCTGGAGTAGGCAAAGGAGTCGATATTGTGCGGGTGCATGATGTGCAGGAGGCAGTTCGGGCAGTTCGCATGGCAGATGTTCTGTATCGCCAAAAACCAGACAAGGAGAACCAGATATAAAAATGGATAAAATAGATTTACAGGGTTTGCAGTTTTATGGCCGCCACGGAGTTTTAAGGGAAGAAAACAGCCTGGGACAAAGATTCAAAGTGGATTTAAGCTTATTTTTGGATTTACAGCCGGCCGGAAGCAGCGATAAATTGGAACTAACCGTTAATTATGCCGAAGTCTATCAGCTTTGCCGGGAAATTATGGAAGGAAAACCCTGCCGTTTAATCGAAACCGCAGCCGAAAAAATTGCTCAAGCCGTTTTGCAGAAATTCCCCCTGATCAAAAAAATTCAGGTGCGAATTGAAAAACCACAGGCTCCCATAGCTGGGATTTTTGACTGTATGGCTGTAGAAATTGAACGCTCCGTTAAATTACTGGAAGAAAAAGGGGATTCTTGTGACTACTAAGAAAGCGTATATTGGTATAGGTACTAATTTGGGCAACAAAGAATCTAATTTGCGAGTGGCTTTGCAAAAAATAGCCGCTCTGCCCCAGGTCAAAATCACCAAAACCGCCGCCTTTTATCGTACTGCTCCTGTAGGGCCGCCACAGGACTGGTTTTTGAACACAGCAGCTGAGATTGAAACCGAAGAACAACCTTTGGAACTTCTGGAGAATTTGCTGGCTATTGAAAATCAAATGGGACGAGTCCGAACCATTCATTGGGGACCCAGAGTGATTGATTTGGATCTTCTGGCCTATGCAGATTTGGTGGTTCAAACCGAGAAGCTGACCTTGCCTCATCCTTACATTAAAGACCGCAGCTTTGTTCTTTTGCCTTTGGCCGAAATTTGTCCGGATTTGGAACTGCCCCAAATGGGTGTTGTCCGAGAGCTGTTGCAGGAGCTGGAAAAAAATCAAGTTCAGGCTTAAGCCGGAAAGGAAAATCCTGATGCAGGGAAAATTGGAATTAAAAAAAGCTCAGGTGCAGGAAATTCTCAGTCACCGTCCCAATTATACTGAAGTTCGGGTCAATTTGTCCGGCAATCTGGTCAAAGCGGTGAATTATGATGCTTTAACCGGAGAAATTGCAGTCGGAGACTGGGTTTATCTTAATACTACTGCCGTCAGCAAAAATTTGGGAACCGGTGGCTGGCATTTTGTTTTGGCGAATTTAAATCAGCCGGAAATGGCCATGGAAGAAACGGGACATATTATGAAGCTGCGTTATACTCCCATGCAGGTCAAGGTTCTTTCGGTGGAAGAAGAAGAACATCCGCTGAACCCGGCCTATCGCCAAACCAGCACTCTGGCCGGAACTCCGGTGATTATTGGAACCCTGCATAGTATGCTGCCCCCTCTTTTGGCTGCTTTAAATTATAAAAAGCAGATAAGACCCAAAATTATTATTTTGATGACAGATGGAGCGGCTCTGCCTGCTTATTTCAGCCGCAATCTGGTTCAGTTGCGGGAGCTGGATCTAATGCAGGGAGTAGTTACCTGCGGTCATGCCTTTGGCGGAGATTGGGAAGCGGTGAATAATTACAGCGGTCTTCTGGCGGCCAAAGCTGCCGGTGCCGAAATAATTGTGGCCTGCATGGGTCCGGGCATTGTGGGAACCGGTTCAACTTTTGGTTTTACCGGAATTGAACAGGGGGAACTGGTTAATGCCGTCCGGGTTTTGGGGGGCAGACCCCTGGCTATTCCCCGGATCAGCTTTGCCGATCCCCGTCCCCGGCACTGGGGTTTAAGCCATCACACCCAAACCGCTTTAGGAAGGGTTGCTTTGCAATCCTGTGAAATTGTTTTTCCTGATCTGCCTTCTGAACAGAGAAACCTGCTGGAACAGCAAATTGAAGCAAGTCATCTGGCGGAGCGGCACCAAATTATCTGGCAGGACAGCAGCCCAACTGAGCAGGCTTTGCAAAGCTTTAACCTGCAGGCCAGCAGCATGGGACGCAAATTTGCGGATGATCCGGCTTTTTTCCAGGCTGCCGCTGCCAGTGGATTTTATCTCCAAAATTATCAGCATGAGGAGAAGCAAAATGTCTGAAATACCTGTTGTAACTCTTACCGCCGATGCCAGCGGAGCTGCCCGGGTAGCCCAATCCGGTCAGGTGGTAGTGATTGTGGATTTGATTGATTTTTCCACCACAGCCGAAGCAGTTCTGGAGGCTGGAGCCAGAGCCTTTTGGGGAGCTGCTCCGGATCAAAACCGCTCTCCGGTTCCGGTTGATCCCTTTCGGCAGGGACAGAAGGCCGGAGAACTGGCTTTGCAATTTAAAACCCAGGTTATTGCCCTTTCCGAGCCTCGTTGGGGCAGTCCGGCAGAACAGGCGGCTTATGCTGCTCAGGCTCTGGCCGGAGTTCGAGCCAGCGGAGCCGTTGTGGAAGCTGTTTTGCCTAATTGCGGAGCCGGAGTAATTCATTTGGCTGACTTCAAGAATAAAGTTGCTTTGGGCATTACGGCCACCGGAGGAACTGCTTTTGACGCTGCCGTTTGTGCTGGAGCCAGAGCTGTCTTAACCGCCACTGTTGCTCGAACTGTTAGCCAAAAGGGCAGTCAAACGGCTCGAACCGGTCTGATTCGAGCCGTTGAAATAGCTAGGAATCTGCATACAGGCTTAGCTTTGGTAGCCGCCAGTGCCAATTCTCTGGAAGATTTGCTGGCTGCCGAATATTTGTTTAAGCTGGCCATGGAGCTTTGGCGGCAATAACCACCGGCTTAGCCGGTGGTTTTGATAAAGGTTGACAAAAAATTTTAAATCAAATTTTTATTTATCCCAATGTAATCTTATGAGCAGAGCGAAGATTTACCTCCGCCCCGCAAATGGCTAATATGAAATGAACCTACAGGGAAAGGAATCCATCAAAATACATTTTGTATTTTGTTTCATTATAAGTCCAGCTCTGATTGATGTAACCGTTTGAATCTACCTTATATGTGTTTTCTTTCAGTGTGTTTCCGCTGTTTCCTTCGATAGTTGAGATTTTGCTTCCATTGACATTGGAACAAATTCCCACATGTTTAACCTCTCCTGCACTGGTTCGGAAGAACACAACATCGCCAGGCTTAAGATAGTATTGGTGGGTACTCCACCCGCAATATGTGCCGGATTTCGCCTTCATAGTACTACATTTTGCAGATTTAAAAAGTATGTCATTGGGTATGCCCGCTTCCTTTGCACACCAACAAACAAAGGCTGCACACCATAACCCGCTGGTTCCAGTTACTTTATGATATTCCAATTCTTTTCCTTTGGAATAACCACCGTTGAGTTCTTTTCTTGCTACGGACAGAAGATCTTGTCCGAACGATCCAGAATTGTTATTAGAAACCGTGGTGGCAAAATTGATCGCAAATCTTTCCCAAGTGGAAGCTTCTGTAGCATACGCTTGTACAGGAGCATTCCCCATATCTACACGAACGCACGCCCACTTATCATTTGCCTGACATTTAATAAAATAGTCAGAGCCTGTCTGATAAATGCGGAAACATTCCCAGGATTTAAGATCATCTGCCGTTGCCATGATAGGAGCATTGGTCATATCGGTTCTGGCAGAAAGCCATTTTCCGTTGTATGCAAGCAGACCGCACCATCCATCGGGAGTCATATGAACTTCAAAGCACTCCCACGAAGCAGAGTCATCTGAAGCTGAATCCCTGTTGCAGTTAGCAGGCAT
>JAZRXK010000036.1:0-1111 GCA_045600185.1 Desulfocucumaceae bacterium | reverse complement strand
CAAATGCTTGTTGGGGTTAATTTCGCAGGGAATGCAATAGCCGGGGCCGCCCGTACCATTGCCCAGAGGACAGCCGCCCTGAATGACAAAATCCGGCACTACCCGGTGAAAGGTCAGACCATCATAAAATTTCTTTTCAATTAAATCAATAAAATTCTGCACAGTGCCGGGAGCATCCTTGGCAAACAAATCAAGATAAATATTTCCTTTAGCAGTTTCAATACAAACTTTCGGCATAATTTTCGCTCCTTTTTTATAAAAGTTCTCTCCTTAGGGAAGCTGGCACGCACTTGACTGAGAAATTCTTTGAATAATTTGCAGACAGCCTTTATCCGCCAGAATTGAAAAGCCGGGGCTTCTTAAAAACCCCGGCTTGCAAAAAACTTAATAAAAATTCAGACTGGCCAGGATGGGTCCCAAAATCAAGGAAATGGTGCCAGCCACTTTGATCAGAGGGTTCATGGCCGGGCCGGAGGTATCTTTGCAGGGGTCGCCTACAGTATCTCCGATAACCGCTGCTTTATGCGGATCGCTGCCCTTGCCGCCCATGGCTCCGCCTTCAATATATTTCTTGGCATTATCCCAGGCACCGCCGGCATTAGCCAGGAACAGAGCCATTAAAACACCGCTGGCAGTCAGACCAATTAAGAAACCGGCCAAAGCATTAGCTTTCAGCAAAAAGCCGACCAAAATCGGGAACAAAACGGCTACTACACCGGGGAAGATCATTTTGCTGATAGCAGAACGAGTAGCAATATCAACGCATTTGGCATATTCCGGTTTGCCTTTGCCTTCCATGATGCCGGGAATTTCCCGGAACTGCCGCCGAACTTCTTCTACCATATCAAAAGCTGCTTCCCCAACGGCCTTCATGGTGTTGGAACCAATCAGGAAGGGAACAGCCGCTCCAATAAACAAACCAATGATTACCTTGGGACTCATTAAGTCAACAGATGCAATAGCTGCACTATCCAGATAAGCATTAAACAAAGCCATGGCGGTTAAAGCTGCCGAACCAATGGCAAAACCTTTGGCAATAGCAGCGGTAGTATTACCAACTGAATCCAGCTTGTCGGTTTTTTCCCGAACTGAGGAGGGTAATTCAGCCATT
>JAZRXK010000035.1:0-15545 GCA_045600185.1 Desulfocucumaceae bacterium | reverse complement strand
TAATGGTACTGATAAATATTACAACTTCTATGGAGTAACCGGGATCACGACGGGCTGGGGAGGCAAGGATAAGAAGACTTATAAATTTGCACCGGAGGCGGGTGAGCTTGATAAGATTTTTGCCACTGGCTCGCAGGTTGAAATGTATGTCCAGCTCAAGTACATTAACGGTTCCGAAGATTCCGAAGATTCCGAAGAGGTTGTTGCAAACTATCAAATCGGTCCGGAGCTTATGCAAAAGTATATTGCCTCAGAAGAGTCTGGTAAGTGTATTAATGTTACATTTTCAGGAAATATCTCAAATATGAAAGCCTGTGCCTTCTTCAAAGCGGGAGACTGCAACTTTAATCTCGGAACTAAGCTGGAGGGGCCTAAATCTGAATAGCCTGAAGATCAGCAGACTGAATAGTCCCCGGAAAATTAACGCAGGTTGTTAAATAAATAGCAGGAAAGGAGCATTTGAGCATGGAAAACAAGGAATATGAAAGCCCCAAAATTACGGTTATCAGCCTGGAGCCGGACGCAAGCCTCATGGACACCCCGGACGCCCCCAGCTTACCTGGTATGGGGGGCATAGGGGTTAGAGACTTCAACAACCCCTCAGTAGTACCAAGTACCGAACCAAATGTAATACCTTAAAGCCGGTAATTAAACAGGGCACAACTGAAAAACATGTACCTGAAAAAACATATACCCGCAGCGGGGGATTATCCCCCGTTGTCGGGTATATCAGATCGAGGGGGGGCTCCGCAGGGCGGGGCCCGCCCTTTCTGATCCCGTGTCCTGAATTGCCGGGAGCTTTGGCCGGGCTGGGCAGCACATCAATTGTAAACCTACAAATTTGCAAGATTTTCGTCTTAATGATGGTTATTTGCCCCAATTCCTTCCGGTCCAGGGGCTTTTTTAACCTGATCATAATGATCCATCATGTAACCCAAACCACCAAAAACCAGGACTGCCGCTAAAATCCCAAAACAAATTTGGATACCGTCCATGTTACACCCTCCTTTTGGATAAAATAATTACTTTAGTTATAACATAATTCGAGAAAATTGGCTAGTCCTGACCTCAATTTTATTTAGGGAAAAAAGTAAAGCAGGGCAGATTTCCTGCCCTGCCTGAAAACTTTAAGCTTTTCTTTTCTCGGCTCGCTGCAAAAATTTGTTTTTTTGGACAATAAATCTTTCATGCTCACCTTTAGCAATTAGACCGACTGAATCCCGTACTTCAAAGTAAAAAATCAATTTTCGTCCATCTATTTGCCGAAGTTCGGTTAAAGCCTCCACTTCCAGATCCAGAGGAGTAGCTGCCAAATGCTCCAAAGTAATTTTGGTGCCAACCGTACTTTGCTCATCTTCCAGATCAGCCGCTATGGACTGCCAGGCTGCCTTTTCCACCAGAGCCAGCACTGCCGGAGTTCCATACACCGGCAGATCGCCGCTGCCCAAGGTCTGAGCAGTTTTATCCCTGCTTACCAGCTCCCTGGCCTGCCCCCGACAACCCAGTTTAACCATAGATCCAGCTCTCCAAAATTTGCTGATATTCCAGCACTTCTTCCGGAGCAAAGAAAATATTGATTTCTCTTTCGGCACTGGCTGCTGAATCTGAACCGTGAATAATATTGCGTTCCACATCCATGGCAAAATCAGCCCGAATAGTGCCGATTTCCGCTTCCGCAGGCCGAGTGGCTCCCATCATTTTGCGAGCAGCAGCAACGGCATTTTGTCCTTCCCAGACCATAGCCACCACCGGACCTGAAGTAATATAATTAACCAGACTGGCATAAAAAGGTTTATCCTTGTGTTCTCCATAATGCACCCCAGCCAGTTCCGGAGTAATTTGCAATAATTTCAAAGCGGCCAATTTCAAGCCTTTTTTTTCAAAGCGGCTGATAATCTCTCCAACCAGACCTCTCTGCACTCCGTCAGGTTTAATCATTACATAGGTTTTTTCCATGTTTCCAATTCCTTTCCATATTCTGTATTTTTTAATCATTTTTTAATCTCGACGAGCTTCTCCGGACTGATCCATAAGATCCTGAAACTCACTGGCTTCAATGGTTTCCTGCCGCATCAGAGTTTCAGCTATCAAATGCAGGGTATTCATGTGTTCAGTCAACAAATCTTTCACTCGTTGATACCCTTGATCCATGGTTCGCCGGACTTCCTTGTCAATGCTGGCTGCCACTTCTTCCCCATAATTGCGATCTCTGGATAAATCCCGTCCCACAAAGGGATTATCGGTTTTATGCCCCAAGGTCATGGGGCCTAATTCTTCACTCATGCCATATTCCATAATCATTTTTCGCACGATTTCCGTAGCTCTTTCCAGATCGTTTTGGGCTCCGGTGCTGATTTCTTTCAAAACCACATCTTCCGCCACTCGTCCGCCCAAAAGCATGGCAATCTGATCCAGCAACATGGAGCGAGTTATATAATAGCGATCTTCTTTCGGCAAAAGCAGGGTATAACCACCGGCTCGACCTCTGGGAATAATAGAAACTTTATGCACCGGATCGGTATTAGGCAGCAAATAGCCAATCAAAGCATGGCCGGCTTCATGATAAGAAACCAGGCGTTTTTCCTTATCACTGATTACCCTGGATTTTTTCTCCGGTCCGGCAATGACCCGCTCAATGGAATTTTCCAGTTCGGGCATGGAAATAACTTTTTTATCTGCCCTGGCTGCCAACAAAGCCGCTTCATTCACCAGATTGGCCAGATCCGCCCCGGTAAAACCGGGAGTACGGCGGGCTAAAACATCCAAATCTACATCCATATCCAGCGGTTTGCCTTTGCTGTGAACCTTCAAAATATCTTTGCGTCCATTTAAATCCGGCACTCCAACCACAATTTGCCGGTCAAAACGACCCGGCCGCAATAAAGCCGGATCCAGAATATCAGGCCGGTTGGTGGCTGCAATAATAATAATGCTTTCATTGGCCGAAAATCCGTCCATTTCCACCAGAAGCTGATTCAGAGTTTGTTCTCTTTCATCATGGCCGCCGCCCAGGCCGGCTCCTCTTTGCCGCCCCACAGCATCAATTTCATCAATAAAGACAATGCAGGGCGAGTTTTTCTTGGCCTGCTCAAACAAATCCCGTACCCTGGAAGCTCCTACCCCCACAAACATTTCCACAAAATCTGAACCACTGATACTGAAAAAGGGAACTCGTGCTTCTCCAGCTACGGCTCTGGCCAGCAAGGTTTTGCCTGTACCGGGAGGTCCGAATAATAAAACTCCTTTGGGAATTCTGGCTCCCAGTTCCATAAACTTTTTGGGGCTTTTAAGAAATTCCACAATTTCCGCCAATTCTTCTTTTTCTTCATCTGCTCCGGCCACATCCGCAAAAGTAGCTTTGGATTTATCGTCAGTATGCATTCTGGCTTTGCTTTTGCCAAAAGACATAACCTTTCCTCCGCCGCCCTGAGCCTGATTCATCAGGAAAAAGAAAAGCAGAACCAGCAAAATCAGAGGTACAAAACTAACCAGCAGGCTCACAAACCAACTGGTTTCTTCCGGAGGCAAAATTTCATAGGCAATTTTATGTTTATCCAGCAAGGATAACAGCTCATTGCTTTCTTTGGGACCGGGAGCAATGGTAACAAAGAAACTTTCCTGCCCCCTGGAATCTACGATGGAACCTTTGATATTATAGATAAGACTATCCGGCTGCAAGGTCAGATCGGCAAATTCATAATCTTTATTACTTATTTGATCTTTAAACTCACTGTAAGTCAAGACTTTCTGCTGTTCGGCACTGGGATTAAGCATGGTATAGCCAAACCAGGCCGCCAAACAGATTAACAAAAAAATACTCAGATTTTTTAAAGGTTTGTTCAAATTTTCGCTCCTTTCCGCCTGAATTCGGCGTCAGATTTATTGTTAAAAATTCGTCGATCCTGTTTTTCGGATCTTGAGTTCAAGGCATTTTTCCGTTTCTTCGGTTAATTTATATTTTTCCCCCGGAGTCACTCCTCCAATCCAAATAATTTCCCCTTTGGTCAAAACTAAAGGCAATTTATTTCGTTCCTCTCCTGGCACTTTCCGGCTGGCCAGGAATTTTTTCAAACGAGTGGGAGCCATTCTTCCCAAAGGCCAAAAATAATCTTCCCGGCGACAGTTACGCACCTGCAAAGGAAAGTGTATTTCAGCCAGATCAAGCAAAGCTTCCTGCCGTAAACGCAATTTGGGATTTCCGGCTTCCTGCCGGGAAATAATTCGGGCTTCCAAAAAGCAGTTTATTTCCGGAATCCAAAGCTGTCCTGGAACTTTCAGTTGATAATTATATTCCGGAGTTTCGGCAACAGGACGGAAAATTTCCAATCTGCCCTGAAAACGACTCAATAATAAATTGTCCGGCCAGATGTCCCGCCCATTGGAAGTCAAGTCCAAAGCCAGAGCTTTTTCCAACTGCTCAAAGGCCAGAACCTTTCCGCCGCTTAATTCCGCATAAACCTGGCGTAAAATTCTCTGCTGCAAAGCCAAATCCAGTTTTTTCAGAGCTTTCCAATCCAAAATTACCTTTTTTCCTCGATCTTCCGGCGGCGTTAAATCCAAAGTCAAGCGGTTGATTGCCGCCTGTTTCTCCAGATAATGATTTTCTGTGGCGGCAATTCTGGCCAAACGCCCCAAAGCTCCAGTTATTTCCGGATTATATTGCCGTAAAAAAGGCAACAGCTCCCAACGCAATTTATTGCGTACATAAACCGTTGTTTGATTGGAAGCGTCTTCCCGATGCTCCAGACCTTTCCGGCGGGCATAAGCGGCAATCTGCTGCCGGGTAACTTCCAGCAGGGGACGGATATAAAAATCCCTTTGCAGCAAAATTCCTTTAATACCACTGATCCCGGCTCCCCGCAACAAATTATTCAAGACAGTTTCCGCCTGATCATCCAAATGATGAGCCAAAGCTACTTTATCAAATTGAAGCTGCTCTTTCAATTCCTGAAAAAACTGATAGCGTAAAGTTCGAGCCGCCATTTGACTGCTTTGTTTTAAGTGCTTTTTTTGATTCGGCACATCTATAAACCGGCGGTAACAAATCAAACCATAATTTTGAGCTAATTTTTCCACCCAAAGAGCATCTTCCTGAGAAACCCGACCCCGAAAGCCATGATCCAAATGAGCAACCACCAAAGAAAAATCCAGTTCTTTTTGTAATTTAACCAGACAATCCAACATTACTACCGAATCCACACCGCCGGAAACGGCTGCAATAATTTTTTCTCCGGGTTTAATCAAGTCAAATTTGGCAATAGTTTTGAGTATTTGCTGTTCCAGTTTCAGGAGAATTCCCTCCCGTCCCTCTTTAAACTCACTTCATAATTTTATTAGATTCCACAAAATCAAGGCTTTTCCTGCCCAATCAGACAAAGAAAAAATAAAAGACTGCCCAAGAATCCCAGATCTTTAAGAGACAGGAGAATTTTTTAACGATATTCTTTAATTTTCAAAATCAAAATCGTGCGATCATCCAAAGAACCCCAATTTTGTTCGGCCAATTCCAGAAGCAATGCAGCTCCTTGAGTTGGCGGCAAATTCTGCAATTCCGGCAGAACGGCCTGCAACCATTCATCTTCACCTTTTTTATTTAACAGGCCATCCGTAAATAAAACAATTTGATCCTGATCCCGCAAAAGTTTGGTGGTAACCGTAGCAGACACTTCAGAAATAATGCCCACCGGCAGGGAATTGCCTTTTAATTGGCTGATTTGCTCTCCTCGCAGCAAATAAGCCGACGGAGAAGCTATTTTCAAAAATTCGGCCTCTCCGGTATATAAATCAAATAAGACTAAATCCACCGTAGCAAAGCTTTCCTGCTCCGGCCGCAAAAGCAGCAAGGAATTAACTGTCTGCAAGGCTTCCTGAGCTGAAAAGCCGGATCTCAGAAATTCTCCCAGCATGGTTACTACAGAACGACTCTGTCTGCAGGCTTTTTCTCCCTGTCCCATACCGTCACTCAAAATAGCAGCCAGTCTTCCACCCGGCAAATACAGCAGGCCATAATTGTCACCACAAACTTCACCTGAGCTTTTCTGAGCCGCTCCCACCTGCCAATAAAATTTCACTTCCGGACAAAGCCAAAACCGACATTGCGATTCATTTTCCAAATGACACCAGTCTCCGACTGTTCGATAAGAACGATTCAACAAATTGCTGATAATGGCAGCTGCCTGATAGCGGCAAAGAAAATTTTTGCCGCAGCTTTGGGCAATTATCTCCATTTCTGCCCCCTGTTTTTGCTGCGTTATGGTTATTTTCAACACCGGAAAGCCATAATCTTGTAAAAGCTTCCGGCAGAATTTTTCGGTCTGCTCGCCCATTGGATCAGAAAAATTCAGATGCTCCAGGCGATTTTCCCAGACCTCACCAATAATTTTTAACTGTTTTCTCAGAAAATGGCGGCAATTTTTCAGTTTGTTTTGCCAAAGATGATAAATCTGCAAATTATCCTGAAGGCAGGCCAAAAGCAAAGCAACTTCCCGGCTTTTCAGACAACGCTTTTGAATTTCCAGGGGCAGTTCTGTAAAGCGTTCTTTCGACTGCCGAAACTTTTCCAGAAAATCTGCAAAGCGAAATACATTTCCCTGCCAGCAAATTCGCAGCATCCCACAGCCGCAACAAATTTTATTCCAAATTTCCCTTTGCAAAACCTGTTGATCCGGATCCAATTCCTCTGAGCAGTCTTCCAGCCATAAAGCAGCTATTTTTTGCCCCAAATTGTTAAAAGCCTGCAAATTTTTTTGAGCTACCCAACGAATTCGCTTTTCGGCTGCCAATCTTTGAGAAAAATCCTGAAACCAACCGATAGCCCCGGTCATTTTTTGCCCAGGTAACAAAAAGAACAAACCAGAAGCCACCAGGGTTTCTCCCATTTTTAAACCAATTTCCTGTTCAGTTCCGCTGCAAATCCATAAAATTATCTGAGATACAAACAAACCGGCTGCAACTGCTTTTTTGCCCCAGCTCTGCCCCAAACCAGCCAGTAAACCGCCAAAAGCCAGATTGGTTGTATTCAAAGGCCAGACCAACAAAAACGGCAAAACTTCCATTGCCGCTCCAAAAATTGTACCTAAACTGGCTCCGCCCCAAAAGGCTGCCAGCAAAATTAAAGTCTGGCTGAGAATTTCTCCAATTTTCAAACCAGCCACTTCCCACTTTCCGCAGCACATAATTAAAGCCACAGCCCAGACAAACCAACTGAGCAATTCTTCTCCGCTTAATCTCCTTTGCAGGCGAACGGCTAAAATTGCAGCAGGCAGCTTAAATAAAGCAAGGGTTAAGCAGGCTGCCAGCAAAGATTCAAATAATAAATCCGAGAACTGATAAGAACCTGTATATCCCCTCCAAATTGCCTTAAACAAAAAGCAGATACTTCCGGCCATAACTCCAGCCCTGAAAGCTCCTGTTTTTCTTTTCTTTTGCCAAAGCAAAATAATGCCGTAAACCAGAATAGCTGCTATGCCAGAACTCAACTGCTCCGTTCCGTTACTGACCAGAGCCAATCCAGTTTCCAAAGCAGCCAGTCCCCACAAACTGCCCGGCCAAGGCAAAAAAACAGCCAGCAAAGCTGCTGCTGCCGGCAAAAAAGGGTGCAGATTCCCCCAAATGATCACTTGTCCCCAAATGAGTCCGCTCAACACCCAAAACCAGGATTTATTGAATTGTTGCAGATAAGGTCTGATTTTACTTTTGTTTGCAAGATTCAGCTCGGTTTTTTGCAAGTTAATTTTAACCTCCCGGTCAGGAAATAAATAATGTTATTTCCATTATAACCCAAAAGACCGAAATATCTTGTCACTATTCGTAAGTAAGAACATTTTTTATCGTCAGATCAGTGGCCAGACCCAAAGCTAAACCGTGCATTAAGCCAGTATTGGAAACCAAAAGTTCCTGCTGATTTAATTGCCGCATCACCAGAATAATCACCTGAATCCCAGCCAGAATAATATCCGCCCGATCTGGACTTAGTTCAGGCAGGTTCCGGCGTTCCTCCAAAGTAAGAGCGGCAAGCCGAGCCTGAATTTTTTGAATTTGTTCCATTTTTAAACAACAGCCTTCACGATCCGAATATTTTTTCTGTGAAGTGGCCAAAGCCGCCAAAGTAGTTGCTGTGCCGCCAATGGCCAACAAGGATCGCTGACTGCCTTTGATCCGTTTTAAGGCCGGTTCCAGAAAAGATAAAATTTCCGCTTCCGAATAAGAATTTTCGGTCATGCGAACTGATCCGACTTTAGTGCTGATACAAGCCAGATTATCCTGCTCCATCCAACTGAACTCCGTACTGCCGCCGCCCAAATCCATAATTACCGGGTTTTCCAAATAAGGAAAATTCCACTTTACCCCCTGATAGCCCCAAAACGCTTCCTCCGCTCCGCTCAAAACCCGAATTGGCTGCCCAATCTGCTGATAAACCAGATCCAGAAACTCCTGACGGTTGGAAGCTTCCCGCACTGCTGCGGTAGCCGAAATCAAGCTTTTTTCCACTTTAAATTCCTGCATCAAAGCCCAAAATTTTTGGATAGCAGCCAGAGAACACTGCATAGCTTCCGAATGCAGCCTGCGTTCTCCAATTCCCTGCCCCATACGAGTCGGGATTCGCAAAGCCAGCAGGGTTTTCCCTGCTGGCATATCGGCAATCAATAAACGGCAGCTATTGCTGCCCAGATCAATAATTCCTGTTTTCAAGAATTTTCCTCCAAACTATTCTTCAGTATTTTCTGAACTTGCTTTTTCGTCATTGCTTTCGTTTTTATCGGTTATTTCCACCGTACTGGATGTTGCCTGACTTTTATCCGGCTCAGTTACCACCTGATTTTCGCCTTTCTTAATCATACCCATTTCCCTGGCTTTTTCTTCTATATAAGAATCACTTTGTAATTGTTCTATTTTAAGATTTAAATCATCTAAAGTAGTTCGCATTTCCATAGTTTGTTGAGTTAAATCGTTGATGTCAGATTTCATGGAAGCTAATTGAAACAGACCTATTCCAAAACGAACTAAAAGATAAATCAGGAAAACACTAATCAGGAAAATTAACACACGCAAAACCGGTTTATTTTTATTTTTCCTGCGTTTAATTTTTCCTTTGGGTACAGAGCTTCCTGTATAGTCCCTGTAATCTCCGTAATCGCTCATAGTTCTCCCACCTTTTGGATGTTTCCTGTTTTCAAAAATATGAAAACCCGTTGCTTTGCGGCGATGAGTAAGTTGATTTTTCAGCTTTTTAGGATATTCTTCAAACAATATTTTTTTCCTGCTTTCCCTACCCAATAAAAAAAGACTGCTGCACACAGTCTTTTTATTTTGCCTGAAATCAGATATGCGGTCTGATTAAGAGAGAAAATACATTTTTTCACTCGAATAAGTTTATTTAATTTTCAAACCTCCTGTATTTTTTCAGTTTCAAGGAAAACTCGGATTTCCCGATCTGGCAATCCAATGGCCTGCTTGCAGCCATTAAGTCAAAATTTTCCTCAAAATCACCTTTTTAACTCAATTTGTTCAACAGCTTTTTTAAGCACCGAAAAGGCCAGCCCATAATTTTGCTCACCCAGGCAAAAGGCCATAAAATCACACAAAAAATCCGGCTTAGAAGCCCCAGAAGAAAGGTTATAATTTTATCCAGAAATCCCAGACAAAATTTTCTTAACCCCAGATAATAAAGCAAGGCTCCCAACAGCGTCAGAACAAGGCAGGAAAAACTGAACTGTCCCTGATAATATTTATATAAAAGGCCAAAATAGCCAAATACAAAAAGCAGCCACACCGCCATATCCCCCAGAGAAGCACCGAATTTGGAGGCTCTGCTGCGAATAAGTTGCCAACAATCCAGATAAACTCCGGTTATAATTCCGCTTGCCAGCAAAAAAAGAATTAAATTCATCCTTTATCTGGTAATCCTTTGCCAGATTCTTCTCCTTTTTTCTCCGCTGTTTGGCCTGTCCCCAAAGCTTAGAACCGCAATTTCTCCTTCAGCCTCAACCTTGCCTTCTTCCAGATTCAAACTGGTAATTTTTAAATTTTCTCCCTGAACAGTCAAAAAGCCCAGATCGGTAGCCAGAGTAATTTGAGTTTCTTCCGAGCTTTCTACTCCCAAGACTCCTTCCAAAATAAAATTGCGGCGGTTTTTTAAGTAAAGCTGTTGTTCCCGGTTCTCCATTTAACCACCTCGTTTTTTATTTATAATTATGCCGGAAGTCCCCCGCTTATGCCAATCAATTTTCGTCAAAGCCAAACTCAAGGCCACAGGGTGGTTAATTCCACGTCTTGAAAATAAAAGTTAATAATCTCGTTTGCCGTACAATTATTTTCCGCCAGCAGTCTGGCTCCCCATTGACACAGGCCAACCCCATGACCGTAACCTTTGCCGGCAATCCACAAATAACCGTCCTTGACAGCGAAGGAAGTCCATAAAGTAGAGCGTACCCTGGTACTCCCCAAAGCCAGACGCAAGTCCGTCGCCTGAAGTTCCAGATCATTTAAAAGCACTGTTACGGCTCGTCCGGATTCGCCGGTTTGGGCAATGGATCCGCTGACAATGGTTTTCGGTTCAGTTCCGCTTAATTCAGCAACTGCCTGTTCCACCTCAGCCAGGGGAATTTGAACCTGCCACCCCTGTTCTTCCGCTCCGGCTATTTGCAAACAGCCATCCTGAACCCCGGCTTTTAAATAAGGGGTAGGGCTGTCCTGATAATTCAAACCCTCCAGGGCAGAGGCACTGATTCCTCCATCACAGGCAGAAAACCAGGCTTTAGGGTATTGATCCTGCCAGATTAAAACCTGTCCTCTGGTTTCGTTAACTGCCTCCTGCACCATTTCGTTAATTCGACTGGGATCATAAGCCTGACATTCCTCCACCGAATCGGAAAGATCGCTTCCATGCAAATTTTGCACCCGACCAGAAGCTATTACTTCTGCGGCAAAGGTTCTTGCTAAAATCGCCTGAGCTGCCAGAGCCTCCCTGGGCCAATCCGGATTCATTTCAGCAGCCACCACTCCCGCTACATATTCTTCCATGCTTAAAGTGCGAATTTCTCCGCTTTCACTTAAATATACACTAACCTCCGGTTCCTCTTCAAAATTCCGGCTTTGCCATGAATTATCCTGAACGCATCCGGTCAAAAGCCAGCTAACAAGCAATAAGCCAACAATCAGTTTTTGCATTTTTTCCCTTCCTTAATCAAGCAGATTTTAAGAATTATTTTGCCTGAAAAGGAAATCTTTATGCCTGAATCAGCCCATAAAAAAACGATCTACTTGATTTGATAAAGTAAATCGTTTAACATTCCGGTTTTTATTCAATATCGTCTTCGGGTTCTGAATATGTAGTTTCCAAAAGACGATATAATGTGCTGGCCTCTTTGGCTGGAACAGTTTCCCTGATTTGCACAACTTCAAATTTAATCAGGCGTGAACCCAGTTTGAGAGTAATCTGATCTCCGACCCTGATTTCACTGCCTGCCTTGGCCACCCGGCCATTGACAAAAGTTTGCCCATTTTCACAGGCTTCTTTGGCCAGGGTTCTTCTTTTGATGATTCGGGAAACTTTCAAAAATTTGTCCAGACGCATGAAATAGTCCTTTCAATTACTCGGCATCGCTGGGGAAGACAGCTTCTTTTAAATTTTTGCCTGCTTTGAAGGAAGGAACCTTGCAGGCTGGAATTTCAATTTCTTCTTTTGTTTTGGGATTATGACCTTTTCGGGCAGATCTTTCTTTCACTTCAAAGGTACCAAAACCAACCAGTTGAATTTTTTCCCCTTTAGCTAAAGCTTCCGTTATTACCTCTAAAACAGCTGATAAGGCTTTATCAGCTTCTTTGCGGCTGGTTCCGGTTTTTTCGGCAATACCTGCTATCAATTCTGTTTTAGTCATTCTAAACCCTCCTGACATTACTTTACCCGTGTATTTGCTTATCAAAAGCTGCCTTATACCCTCACCGCTAAAGCAGGAATTTTATGGCAATTTTTGACAATGCAGGTCATATGGTCATCCTGGGCTTTGCAGCCACAGTTCTGCGAACGAATATGCTTATATTTCGTTGTCTTCAAAAAAACTCCTGCTTATCCCTGCTTACTCAATCAATTTTTCACAGATTTTTATTTCCTGCCAATATTGTTCCAACTCTTCCAGAGAAAATTCCTGCCATGTTCGGCCGCTGGACTGAATTTTTTGTTCAACCTGCTGGAAACGCCGGACAAATTTTCGATTGGCTGCCACCAAAACTGTTTCGGAATCCAGTTTTAAAATCCTGGCCAAATTAACCAGAGCAAAAAAAGCATCTCCGACTTCTTCCTGCAAACTTTCCCTGGAATTGGAACTCAAAGCCATTTTAATTTCGTCCAATTCCTCATAAACCTTGTCCATGGCTCCCCGGTAATCTGGCCAGTCAAAGCCCACTTTGGATGCTTTTTTCTGGATTTTCTGAGACTTGATTAAAGCGGTAAAGGATTCTGGAATACCCTCCAAAATGCTTTTTTTAACCTGCTTTTTTTCCTGTTTTTTAATTTCGTCCCAATTAGCTAAAACTTCCTGACTGTTGGCCACCTGCACCTGACCGAAAACATGCGGATGCCGCCGAATCATTTTTTGGCTGATCCCTTCAATGACATCTCCCAGGTCAAAATTATTGTCTTCTTTGGCCAACTGAGCATGAAAAACCACTTGCAGTAATAAATCGCCCAGTTCTTCACACAAATTATCCATATCCTGATTTTGAATAGCGTCAATTACCTCATAGCTTTCTTCCAAAAGACAGGCCTGCAAGCTTTGGTGAGTTTGTTCCCGATCCCAGGGACAGCCATTTTCGGAACGCAGCTGTTCCATAATTTCCGCCAGATAATCCAGTTTTCTGGCTTTTTTAGCCGAACCGGGCGGCAGCCAGAGACAGGTTAAATGATCCAGCCAGTCCAGGCGATCCAACTCATACAGAGGAATTTCAACAACTTTTTCCTGACCGGGAATCCCGGCAGCTTGAACTACCTTAACCGGCTGTTCCTCTGCATAATATTCCAATAAATTGAGCTTAACTTCTGAAGCTGTCAGTTGATCATAAACCTGAGTTACAATTAACTGCAAATCGGGATTGGGTTTTTGCTGTTCCAGACCATCCAGCAGGCAAAAACCTTCTGCCGGATCAATTTGCAAAGCAGTAAACACCACATCTAAAAAACTGATCGCCGGCATAATCTGATAATCCATCTTTTGTTCCCTTGCCTGGGTCAAAATAAGCTGCACTGATTTTTCCGCTACCAGAGGATGCCCCGGAACCGCATAAATCAGATCCTGTTTTTGAGCTTCCTCCAAAACTGCGGCGGCAATCTGCCGATAAACTTCTTCAAAGGAAGCAGCCTGTTCATAAAAAGAGTCAAAAGCCTGAAAAGCATAACCCTGCTTCTGAAGCCAGGCTACAGTTGGATGAATGGCAGTCCGCAATCGCAAGGCAATTTTCTGATCCAATAAAGCCCGCAAGCCTTGAGTTATATCTTCTGGATTTCCCGCTCCCAGACCAGCCAGATAAATCATGATTTTCCTTCCTTCCCCCAGTCGTCAGGCTGCACAAGAACGACCAGTTCTTTTATTGCCTTTACTTTTCGCTTTCGGTTCCATCTGACTGCACACTTGCGGAATCATCATCTTTTTGATCATCATAACGCACAATTTCAGCTTTGGATTTTAAGTCTTCCTGATAGCTGGTAAAAGCTTCGGCCTGCTTCTGATTTAATAAAGCAGAACTGATTTCTTCCTGTACTTCTTCCAGAGGTTTTTCAGCAACAGCCTCCAGTTTAATGATATGATAGCCATATTGAGATAAAACCGGCTCGTGGGTATATTGTCCTGCTTCCAAAGCAAAAGTTGCTTCCATATAAGCCTGATCCACTGAATCCTCCGAAGTAAAAGCAAAATAACCGCCATTTTGAGCAGTGCCAGGATCTTCAGAACTATTTTTGGCAATTTCGGCAATATCTTCCCCCTGATCCAAACGGGAAATAACCGTTTTCGCTTTGGCCAGAGCATCAGCTTTAGTTTCAGCTTCACTTTGCTTTTCATCCTCACTGCTGGTTAAAAACAGGACATGACGAGTTTGATATTCCTTATATCGTTCCTGATTGTCCGCATAATAAGCGGCAATTTCAGCCTGATCAGGCTTGGCTGCGTCCTTGGTAACTTGTTCATACATTGTGTCATGCACCAAAGATTTTTCCAGCTCTGCCAGAAAAGCTTCCCTGGTATAACCGCTTTCCTGCAAAGCTTTTTTGAAAGCTAATTCCCCGCCATACTTGCTGACATAATATTTATATTCCCCCTCAACATCCACCTTCAGATCGGCTTTCTCCATCTCCTGTTTGAGCAATTCGTTTTCAATCAAGGTATCCAGACATTCTTCTTTTAATCCTTCCCAGCTTTCATCAGTGAGCTCCAGACCCCAGGCCGCATATTGTTTTTTATACTGCTCCTTACAGTTATTCAGATCATCCATGGAAATTTCCACTCCATTGACAATGGCCGCCACATCTTTACCCATGACTCCAGGAGAACTGTTCTTTTGGCTGTCCTTACCGCAGCCACTCAATACAGCCATACTCAGCAAAGCCAGCAAACAAACCGCACTAATCATTTTTGAAAATTTAAACATAAATATCCCTCCAATAGAGAGATTATAGCTTGTTTTCTCTCAATACGCAATACCAATTTTCTCAAGTTAAAAAAGCCGCACAGTTAATGTATTACATAATCTGGCCAAAGCTCCCGGCAATTCAGGACACGGGATCAGAAAGGGCGAGTCCCGCCCTGCGGAGCCCGCCCTCGATCTGACATTCCCGACAACGGGAGGCCATGCCTCCCGCTGCGGGTACATAGGTTTTAATGTCAGCAATTAAACAAAGCACAACTGATCTTTAAATCAGATCCCCATCGAAGCTTCCAAGATTGGTACCCGCTCTCGGTAAACTCGTAGTATCTGTATCCTCCATGAGGCTTGCGTCCGGCTCCAGGCTAATAACCGTGATTTTGGGGCTTTCATATTCCTTGTTTTCCATGCTCAAATGCTCCTTTCCTGCTATTTATTTAACAACCTGCGTTAATTTTCCGGGGACTGTTCAGGCTGCTGTTCTTCTGGAGATTGTTCAGGTTGCTGTTCAGGTTGATCTTCTGAAGATTGTTCAGTCGGCTGTTTCATCTGTTCACTGACAAGATTAAAGTTGCAGTCTCCCGCTTTGAAGAAGGCACAGGCTTTCATATCTCTGATATTTCCTGAAAATGTAACATTAATACACTTTTTAGGATCTGTTGACCCAATATAGTCTTGCATAAGCTTGTGATCGATCTGATAGTTTGCAACAACAGTTTCGTTTCTCCCGTTTGTGTACTCGAGCTGGACATACATTTCAACCTGCGGGTTGTTAGCGGGAAAAATTTCTTCAAGATTACCCGCACTCGGTATAAATTGATAAGTCTTCTTATCAGTGCCTCCCCAGCCCGTCTGGATCTTGGTTACTGCATAGAACTTGTAACCACCGTCATTCCATACGGGCAGAGCAT
>JAZRXK010000034.1:0-3256 GCA_045600185.1 Desulfocucumaceae bacterium | reverse complement strand
CTGTATCGCATGGGAATCAACTATCTTGCAAAGGACAGTCAAGTACCGGATACAGTGGCACCTCAGTATATCTGAGATGTCAGGGGCGTTGTCAGCCGTCCCATGATGTAACATCAGCAGGTTCGCCTGTAACAAAGGCAGATGGGTAGTTGACAAAATCCACCTTCTCTTTAACATTCATGACGGTTTAAAATATCAGAAAGTTCCGGGTTATTTTCTATTTTTTGTTTTAAAGCTTTGCGGGCTCGATTGAGGCGGGACTTAATGGTTCCCAAAGAGCAGCCCAGACATTGGGAAATTTCTTCATAAGGTAAGCCCTTGATTTCGCGTAAAATCAAAATTAAGCGGTGTTCTTCGGAAAGCTGATTCAGACAGTTTTGCACCAGACGCTGAGTATCAGAGCTGAGGATGGATTCCTCCGGATTGCCCTGTTCGGAAATAAAAATTTCCGGATTACTGCCTTGCTCCTGAAGTTCTTCCAAAGAAAGATTTTTTTTGCGTTTTTTCTTGCGGTATTCATCCCGGCATATATTGACCGCAATATGATAAAGCCAGGTGGAAAAACTGGATTCCCGGCGGAAGCCAGACAAAGCCAGATAAGCTTTTAAAAAAGTTTCCTGGGTCAAGTCAGCTGCGTCAGTTGGATTGCCAGTGTAGCGATAAGTAAGGTTGTAAATTTTATGTTGATAGCGTTCAACCAAAAAATCATAGGCCGCCTGATCGCCGTTCAGACATTGCTTGATCAAAGTTTCGTCCGATTCCATCGGTTGCTCCTCCTGTTTCGCTGATTATGATTAAATTCGACAGAGAAACAGGTTTAACCTGCCTTGGATAAAGTGAAAAAAGAGACCCGGTGTTTTTCCGAATCTCTTAATTGGGGAGCATTATTTATCATTGTTCCATTTGACGAGCCAAAAAGCCGGCCGCAGTTTCAGCCATTTTGCTTTCCAGTTTGCCCATGGATTCATTGGCCTGAGCTGCTATAATTACCGTGCCAATGGGATCTCCGGCGGCAATAATGGGAGCAATAATTGCTTTGGGAAAAGTGATTCTTTCATCCACGGTGGGCAAAATTTCTTCTGAAAATTCTCGGAGCTGACGGTCTTCCATAATTTTTTCCACCAGGGGACTGATTGCTTTGTGCTGAAATTTTTCGGCTGTCTTGCCGGCAACAGCTACAATTTCATCTTTATCTGTAATTAAGGCTAAATGTCCCAAAGCTTCATATAAAGATTCGGCGTATTCCTGGGAAAATTTGCCCAGTTCCAAAATGGGGCTGTATTTTTTCAGCATGATCTGTCCGCCTCGGTCAACATATATTTCAAGAGGATCTCCTTCTCTGATGCGTAAATTACGGCGAACTTCCTTGGGAATTACCACCCGTCCCAGATCATCAATTCGCCGCACAATTCCGGTTGCTTTGGCCATAATCGACCTCCTTTAAAATTGATTAAAATATATAATGGATAAAATATACTTGCTGTAAAGTTAACAAACTTCTCCGGCTTGAAGGGTGAAAATCTGGTAATGCTTTTATAATTCTCTTTTTCAATAAATTTTATGCTTGCTCAGCTATGAAAAAAGACTAAAAAAGCAGAATTTTTACGGATTTTCCGTGCAGGTTAAACCTGAAGAAAACCTTAAAAAATAAAACAAGCGATTGAATTTGAATATCGCTTGTTTGTTGATACTATTTACAGCTAAAGCCAGGGATTTTACGGCAGCTTTTGATAACTAATTTTGATTTAAATCCTTCAAGGAAAATTCTCTGGAAGCTACATCGGTTTGGGAAAAAGTTCCCAGATCCTGATCGTTGAGCGTGACCTGCAAAGCCTTGCCATATCCGGCTTGTACCTTAATGGAATCTTTTGCGGTAAAGCTTTGGCTGTCACCATCACTTAAAATAGTTTCCAAAACCTTTTGTCCGTCTGTTGTAACCAAAATCCAGCAGTCATAGCTCCTGGCGGTCAGGGTCAGTTTCAAACCATCATAGGCAGGAGCTGGAGGAGGAGTAACTTCTTCTTCTTTCTGTTCCGGCTGGGTTTCCGGTTGGGGTTGGGCTTCCGGAATGTCTTCTGTAACTTCGGTGTTTGGAAGTTCAGCCTGTTGTTCCTGTTTGGAAACGCTGAGACCTACAATAATCCACCAGATTAAAATGATGATCACCAGGCCGCCGATAATTATGCCAAATAAGTTTTTCCTGGAAGGAAGTGAAAAGGTCTGCTCATAACTGGCCGAAGCCTTGGGAGCTTCTTCCGGAACTTTTTCTTCTTCCAAAGCTGCAAATTCCTGCAAAATATTTTCGGTATCCAACCCCAAAAACTGAGTATAAGTTTTCAAAAAGCCTCTGGCATAAACCCGTTCGGGCAAAATATCAAAATTTTCCTCTTCCAGGGCTTTCAGGTAGCGGCTGCGGATTTTCAGTTTATCTTCAGCTTCCTCTAAAGATAAATGCCTGGCTTCCCTGGCTTCCCGCAATGCTTTGCCGATTTCCACTTAAAATTCACCTGCTTTCTGACTGGTTTAAGGAACCTGTTTAAACTTCATTATTGTCAGTCCATTCTTTAAAGATCCTGGAAAACAATTCCTGATAAAATTTTTGATAAACCTGAGTATTACAAACTTTATCAAAATCAATTTCAAAGTCTTCCGGAAGCTGTAAACCCACTACATCAATATAATAAGATGCCATTTTCTGGAGTTGAGCTTTCAAAAACTCCGTATTTTCCAAAGCTGCATTTATAAATTCTTCCAGGCCATAGGGCGTTTGCATATCCATTTGGACTAATGTAGCCAGAACGCCATGAATTTCATCTTTGTTTTTTACTTTGGACAGATCTAATACAACACCGGTACTCAAAATCAATTAGCCTCCTTAGAATAATGTCTTTTCATATAATAACATATCATAACAGAAAACAAAAGTACAGTGAAAAAACTCTCGATTTGCATATTGTTGGTTTGCCAATGATGCGTTACGAGCTTATTGGGAAGAGAGTTCGTCAGGGGTGAAAAAAAAATGGTGAAAAAAAATTTGATTTTGCAGGAAAAGTGTGCTATGCTTGGTATATATACATATTAGCGGGAATGGTTCTGCTTTTTTCGTCTGCAAGAGGCTGAAAAATGGAAGACTCCTGAGGATATGCAATAAATTACCTGATATGGGTGATAATGGATGATAAAGCAAATAGTATATAGATCAATCAATCAATCAATCAATCAATCAATCAATCAATCAATCAATCAATCAATCAAT
>JAZRXK010000033.1:0-8232 GCA_045600185.1 Desulfocucumaceae bacterium | reverse complement strand
TGTTTATCCACGGAAATCAATTTTTGTAATTTGGGTAATTTGCATCGATAAAATTACCCTGCTTTTTGATATTTTAGGTTTGTTTTTTACTGATTTTTATCTATTGGATAAGTTTTGTCGACAAAAATAATCAAGATTGTTGTATCAAATCACTTTGAAATTTGAAAATTGATTTCCGTGGTGTTTATCGCAATTCATCCCGCCACCTATAGAGGTGGGGGATTTCTTGCTCACAGCGTGTTAAAGATCCAATAATCATTGTCAGCAATGCCGGATTGACGGAAGCCCAGCCAGGCTTCCTGCCATTCCGTTTTTTTTATTTCGACTTGTTCCAGAAGTCTGGCTGTTTCCGAAAAAACCGGAGATCTGAAATATTTTCTAAACCAGTTGATTGATATTTTCATAAATTAGTCCTTTCGTTTGCCATGAGCGGAAATTCACTGCTTTCAGGCTGTGGGAGGAGCCTTAAGCAGCAGTCCTTAACCCTGACTTTCAATATATTTTTGAATAGTTGTTGACGAAATTTCTTCAATATTGCAAACACCAATCGAGGTTAAAGGTGCAATCCGTTAATACGACTGAGCAGTCCATGACCTTCAGGTCATGGACTTGTATCCTCATAATTATTTTATTCATAAATTACCAAAAAGAGAAGTTGTTTGCCCCCCAAAACCGGTCTGGAAAAATTTTATTTTTTGGAGTATAGTAAATAATATAATCATATAGATAAGGGGGAAAATAAAATTGAAAAAATTTTTTAATCTGCTGCTCAGTCGAATTTTTGTTCTGGCAGCGGCTGTCTTAATTCAGATTCTGGTTTTATTTATAATAGTCTGGCAATTCAGCAATTATTTTCTTTATTTTTACATTTTCTTCACCTTCTTAAGCCTTCTGGCCGTGATTATGATTTTAAATAATAACAGCAATCCAGTTTATAAACTGGCCTGGATTATTCCTATTTTACTTTTTCCTGTTTTTGGCGGCTTATTCTTTTTACTTTTTGCCAAAAAAAGAGTAACTCGTCAAAACCGACGCAAGTTTAATCTGGCTTACAGTAAGCTGCTGTCTTATTTTGACAGCTCCACTGATTCTTTGAAAAGCCTGGAAAAGCTTGATCTGCATGCTGCCCGACAGGCCACCTATTTATGGGATAATTCTGTCTTTCCTCTTTGCCAGCATGGTTCAGCTAAATATTATTCTCTGGGAGATCATTTGTTTCCTGACTTGCTGGAAGACTTGAAAAAGGCTCGAAATTATATTTTCCTGGAATTTTTTATTGTGGAGGAGGGATTGTTTTGGAACAGTATTTTGGAAATTTTAATGCAAAAGGTGCAGGAAGGGGTTAAGATTCGGGTTATTTATGATGATTTCGGTTCAGTTTTAACTCTGCCCTTTCGTTATGAACGCAAACTGCAGGCTTTGGGCATTGAATGTCAGGTTTTTAATCCGTTAATTCCTTTTGTTTCCATGAAGATGAACTATCGGGATCATCGTAAAATCGTCGTTATTGATGGGCATACAGCTTACACCGGCGGCATTAACCTGGCTGATGAATATATCAACGCCTGTGTCAAATATGGACATTGGAAAGACAGCGGTATTAGAGTGCAGGGAAGTGCAGCCTGGAGCTTCAGCTTGATGTTTTTGTCTACCTGGGAAGACTTGACTCAGAAAACTGAGAACTATAAAATTTATTATCCGCAGTTCTGGCCGCAAATAGATCAGGAAAGCGGTTATCTTTTGCCTTATGCCGATACTCCGGTTGATGAAGAGATGGTTGCCGAAACAGTTTATTTAAATGCAATCAATCGAGCCAATAATTTTATCTGGATTACCACCCCTTATTTGATTCTGGATAACGAAATGCTGACTGCTTTGACTAACGCAGCCAAAAGCGGAGTGGATGTTCGAATTATTACCCCGCATATTTCCGACAAATTTTATGTTCATGCTTTGACTCGTTCCAATTATACCCGTTTGATTCAAAATGGGGTGAAAATTTATGAATATACTCCCGGTTTTATTCATTCCAAGGTTTTCCTGATTGATGATAAAATTGGTATAGTCGGAACCATAAATTTGGACTATCGCAGCCTTTATTTGCATTTTGAATGTGCCGTCTGGATTTATCAAATGTCTTGTTTGCAGGATATTCGGGAAGATTTTGAACAAACCATGAACTTATGCCAGCAGATTTCCCTGGAATTATGTTTAAATATTCCATTTTGGCGGCTGGGATATTATGCCCTGCTGCGTATATTTGCTCCCTTAATGTAAATTATGGAGTTAAGACAATTGAATTTGCTTGAGGACGGACAAATAAAAAAACTGTTCGGAATAAATGCCTGATTTTATCTTCATGAACAGTTTTTTCAATATAGTGTGTTTTGAGATTAGATCGTTTTTATGTTCTTTTTAAAAAAAATTCTTCCTCACATTAAGAAGATGCTCCAAATCCAATACAATTGACGCTCTCACTCTGCTAAAGCACATGTTTTTTCGCCAGTGAGCAATTTACAATTCAGTTGATTTTACATGGCTTTGGCCGTTTCAATCATGGCCAAAGCACATTCCTTGCAAACCAGTTTGCCTTTATAGTTTTGTACATCACTGGCGTTGCCGCAGAAAACACAAGCCGGTTCGTATTTTTTTAGAATGATTTTTTCGTTGTCCACATAGATTTCCAAAGCGTCCTTTTCGTCAATTCCCAAAGTACGCCGCAGTTCGATGGGAATAACTACTCGTCCCAATTCGTCTACTTTTCTTACAATACCGGTTGATTTCATCATCTTTTCATCCCTTTCCCAAGGCTTAAAAAATATTCCCTGAAATTTAAATTAAAAATAACCAGTTAGATCATACCATTGATACCAAGAAAAGTCAATACGCTTTTGTAATATTTTCGGGAAATTTTGCGGATTTTGCCTTTATTAAAAGGTTTTGGATAAAATTGGACACATGAATCTGGCTTTGCTTTATTTCAGGCAAAACGAGAACAATAATTTCGCAAATTTGGATTTACTTTCAAAAATGCAGTTGAGAGGAAACCCGCAGGATTTCCTCTCAATTGAACCTTTTGACTTCTCGACCAATTGTTCCAAATTTACTTACAACCTTTCAGAAAAACTTGCTTTCCTTAAAGCAAAAGTATGCTATAATACAATTTAGCCTGATAAAGAATAGAACTGGACTTTTTTGGTGAGTTTTTTTCAGTTAATGGCTATGGTTCCATATAAACGAACTGCCAGACAAGCAATCAATCGTTTACGATGTCGCCAAACGGTTGAAGCATCACAACCGATTTTTTCTGCTACATCTTCATCATTCAGGCGGTCAAAATATTTACCTGGAACCACATAGTAATAGGGATCGCTTTGGATCAGTTTCAAGGCTCTTTCCATAATGCCTACTTCATATTCATCCCTGGCAATATTGGATTGCAGATCCTGGGTCAAAGCTTCTACAATTTCTTCCGAGCTGAGACGGGTACCACTTCGTTTTAAACGAACCAGGCATTTGCTGTGTTCGCTTAAACCTTCCTGTAAAAGCTCGGTCAATCTTTCCCGGTCGTCGCCTAATTTTTCTATTAAAATGGGCAAAGCATATAGTCGCTGTTCCGTTTCTCGGAAAAATTCCTTGACTACTGGACAACTTTTGACTAAGTTCATGCTTGCATCGACCTCCTGAAGAATTAAAGAATAGTTATTTAGTCAGATTACCAAACAGGTAATACTCTATTTATAATATATTACTTTTTTGGTAATGTCAAGCATATTTTCCAATAAAAAGCATAGATTCGTTTATTTTGAATTACCAATTTGGTAATATACTTCGGAGGCGATAGATCTTGACTCTTGGACAAAAAATTCGGCAGTTGAGAACAAGCCAAAATTTAAGTCAAAAGGCATTGGGACAGTTGATCGGTACTACTTCGGCTACTATCAATCGGTATGAAAAGGATCTGCGTAATCCCAAACTGCCTGTTATCTGTCGTTTGGCGGAGGTTTTGCAAAGCAATCTGGATTTTTTGTTAGGTTCCTCAGATTTTTCCCTGCCTTCTGAGGAAAGCGGACAAGAGCCATTGTCTGAGGAATCCCAAATCTGGTCTTATGAAGAAATGATTTTGCAAATTGCTCATTTGGGTCATTGCTTTACCCTGCAATTCCGAGGGCAGGAAATGGAGCCTCAGCTTTTCGATCAGGATTTGCTGATTGTGCAAACTCAGGATGATTGTGAAAATGGTGATATAGCGGTTATTTTAATTCAAAGAACTCAAATAAGTGTCAGGCGGATTCACAAAACCCCGGAAGGACTGCTGCTGCTGCCCAATAATCCGGCCTGTATGCCCACTTTCTATACCAAACAGCAAATTCATAATTTACCCGTTCAAATTTTGGGCAGGGTGATTGAGTTACGCCGCAGATTTGATAAATAAAAAAACAAGAACCGCAAATTCAGGCGGTTCTTGTTCCTGGCAAATTTACGAAGAATTTTTTGTTTCAGCTCATTCCAAGGCTCAACCAGCCTTACATTGGCAAAGAACTCCCCCATTTATTCTTTGCGAACTGGTCTTGCCTGAGTGTTTTCCAGTTTATCAGAAAAAGCTTAAATTAAGCTTAAATCTTCCATTTCCTTTAAAATTTCCGGCAAAGAGTCAATTATATCTCCGGCCAGCAAGCCCATTTGTCCTTTGCTTTGGGCGGCCAGATCACCGGAGCGGCCATGCAGCCAGACTCCGCTGGCGGCGGCCTGCTCTGGACTTAATCCTTGAGCCAGCAAACTGCCGATAATTCCGCTTAAAACATCTCCGCTGCCTCCGGTGGCCATGCCCGGATTGCCGGTGGAGTTAATATAAAAGTGTTCCGGAGTGGCTATAATAGTGGAAGCTCCTTTTAAAACCAGAACCACCTGCCAGCGGGCGGCAAATTGACGGGCAGTTTCCAGAGGAGTATCTCCAATGGGCTGACCCAACAAACGAGCCATTTCTCCCTGATGCGGAGTTAAAATCAGGGGAGCGTGTTTGTTCTCCAAAATATCCAGATGTCCGGCCAGAGCATTTAAAGCGTCTGCGTCAAGTACTGCCGGAACCTGAAGCTCCTGAATAATTTTTCTGATAAGTTCGGAGGTTTGGGGGTGAGATGAAAGGCCGGGGCCTAAAATAACCACTTGAGCTTTAACCAGCAGCTTTTGTAGTAGCGGCCAGGCTGATAAAGCCAAAGAACCGGTTTCGGTCTGAGGTAACGCCTGAGTCATAATTTCCGTTAATTTAACGGAAGCAGCTACTTGAACCCATTGTGGAACAGCCAAAGTTACCAGTCCGGCTCCGGCTCTGGCACAGGCCAGAGAGCTGAGGCAGGCGGCTCCCAACATACCATGGGAACCAGCCACAATTAAAACCTTCCCCAAATTGCCCTTGTGAGCGTTTTGGGGACGGATCGGCAACAATTGGCGGATTAGTTCCTTTTGCAGCCAGCAGCCTTGAGAATGCAGCAGCTCCGCCGGAATGGAAATATCTGCTACAATTATTTTTCCGCTGTAATCAGCTCCCGGATAAAGCAAAAGACCCACTTTGGGCAAAGCAAAGGTTACGGTTAAATCAGCCTTGACCGCTGTTTTTCCCACCTGCCCGGTGGAGGCATTAACTCCGGAAGGAATATCCACGGCAATAATTTTTTTTCCGGCCTGGTTCATAATTTCTATAACTTGCTGGGGAAAAAGCCTGATTTCTCCTTTAAAACCAGTGCCATAAAGGGCATCAATCAGCAAATCTGCCTGTTCACAGCTTTCCCGCCAGAAAACAAGCTCCTCGTCCGTTTGCAGGCTGACAGTTTTTCCCTGAAGTTTTTGCCAGATATTCAGGTTAATCTGAGCATCTCCCTGAATACTGTTTGGATCGGCCAATAAAAAAACCTGTACTTTGGCTCCTCTGTTTTTCAGGTGTCGGGCAATTACCAAACCATCTCCGCCATTATTGCCCTTGCCCGCCAGAATCTGAATTTTTTTCCCAACCAGACAGCCCAGTATGTTTTCGATTTCTCGAACTACCGCAGTTCCTGCATTTTCCATGAGTACAATTCCGGGAATAGCATATTCTTGCATGGCAGCTCGATCCACTTCTCCCATTTCTTTGCCAGTAACAATATGAATTTTGTGCATTAGCCAGCCCCTCTCAAATAACTTTATTTATTATAATTTATGCTTTCCAGAAAATCAAAACCAGAATTTACCAAATTGAAATCTAACCATTTTGCAAAGGAAAATATTCCGGATTTGGCGAATATGTAAATATATAATAAAAGTATGAAGGAGGTAAATTATATGGGTATGCTCAGCAGATTTGCGGATATTATGAGTGCTTCGGTTGAATCTGTTCTAAGTAAGGCGGAAGGAAAAAACGCCGACAAGCTTTTGGAAAAATACCTGCGTGATGCCAGGGAAAGCCTGAGTCAGGTTAAGGCTGAAACCGCTGGAATTATAGCCGAGGAAACCGGTGTCAAACGCAAATTGGATGAATTGAAAGCTGAAATCAGCAAATATGAAGGCTATGCAGTGGCTGCGGTCAAAGCCGGCAATGATGATGATGCTCGCAAATTCCTGACTCATGTGGAAAGCTTGAATCCCAAACTGACTGATTTGGAACAGGCTTATGAGCTGGCCAGGGAAAACTCGGAAAAAATGCGGCAAATGACCAAACGCCTGATGGAGGATATTGGCAAATCAGAAGCTAAATTAGCGGATCTTAAACGACAGCTTAATGTGGCCAAACAGCAGGAAAAAATCAATAAAATCAATGAAAAAGTGGGTAATGTCAACTTTGGCAATGCGGATAGTTTAATGGATGCTGTACAAAAAAGAATTGATGCGGCCAATGCCGCAGCTCAGCTCAATGATGATTTGGCACCTGACAGCGATCTAAGAGAGCTGGAAGCCAGGTATGCCAAGCAAGCTTCTTCCGGCTCCAGTGTTGAGGAACGCCTGGCTCAGTTAAAAGCTCAACAGAATCCGACTGGCAGTTCCGTGGAGGATCGTCTGGCTCAATTAAAAGACGAGCTGGATTAGCAAGCAGGTAAATTTTGAGCAGCAGACCCCGAATTGATATTCCTTCTGAAGCAGAAGAAATGCAGAATGAGCCAGAGCCAGAAGGAAATCAGGCAGTTCCGGAAATTCAAAATTTTATTTGTCCTAATTGCGGCGGCACCATGGTTTTTGACATCAATTCTCAGGAATTTAAATGTTCTTCCTGTGGCGGAGAACAAAACATAGCCAATGCTAAACGCCAAATTAAGGAATATGATTTTACGGAATATTATCAGAGGGAGAGCCATTCCGAATCTTTTGCCGGCAGCAATGCTTTTACCTGTCAGGTCTGTGGCGGGGAAATTATTTTGGATACCTATGCCACCGCCACCACCTGCCCCATGTGTGGTTCATCCCAGGTAGCTGCTTCCAGGCAATCCAGCGGAATTCCGCCGGAAGGAATTATTACTTTTAAAATCGATCAGTATGATGCTCAGGAAAAATTCCGGCAGTGGCTGAAAAAGCTTTGGTTTGCCCCTTCCAAACTGAAAAGATCTTATCAGGAAGGCTGTCTTAAAGGGATGTATATGCCTTTCTGGACTTATGATGCCGCAACCACAGCTCATTATCGGGGGCGGGGAGGCAATAATTATACAGTGACGGATTCCAATGGCAATAGCAAAACCAGAATCAAATGGCATCCGGTCAGCGGAACTGTGCAAAGTTTCTTTGATGATGTAACTGTCTGTGCTTCCAGACAGCATAGTGAGGATGCCAATATTAAAAAAATTCTGCCTTTCAGCACCACCAGCAAAACCTTGCCTTATGATCCTTCTTATTTATCGGGTTTTTCAGCTGAGCATTATTCCATCAGAGCTGATGTTGGATTTGAGGAAGCCAAAACAATTATGACAAGTGAATTGCGTTCCATGGCCAGAAAAGAAATTTTACATTCTTATGACCATGCGGAAATAAATTCTCTGGATGTTCATTATTATAATGTTATGTACAAGCATCTTTTATTACCCATCTGGAAAGCGGCCTTTCTGTTTAATAACAAGCATTATGAATATATTATCAATGGAGAAACCGGCGAGGTCAGCGGAGATCGCCCCTATAGCCCCTGGAAAATCGGAGCGGCAATCCTGGCGGTCATAGTGATCATTGGTTTGCTTCTTTATTTGAATAATTGAGCTTAACTACGGCTGTCGGCAG
>JAZRXK010000032.1:0-15816 GCA_045600185.1 Desulfocucumaceae bacterium | reverse complement strand
AATTTCAGGCAAAATTGAGCCGCCAGATAAATTCCAATGGACAGCAGCAATTTATACTTTTTAACGGAAATTCCCCCGGCAATAACCGAAAAATAAACGATAAACATTTCCATAAAAATGCAGGCCAGAAAATTGAAAACTCGCCATCCTTTCTGGTACAATAGTTTCACCACAAAACCAGGTACCTCCAAAAAAGGAGACGAGTTCTCATGGTAAAATCATACCAAATTTATTGTCCCAAATGCAATAACCAACACAATTTTTATCGTTAATTTTTATCGTTATGGTAAAACCAAAGCCCAATGTGCTGGTTTAAAGCTTTCAAAAAAAACGAAAACTGGCATTGTTGTTGGCAGCTTAAATTTTTTTGACTATTTGGGATGCGATTCTTTCATGTTTACTTTACAGTCCCCAGTTTTTTTCTTTCACATTTCCTGCGATTAAACTTACCTTCCTCAATAATTATACATATTTTTTCCATTCGTAATATTCCGGATATGAAAAATCGCCTGCAGGCTTGTCCCACAGGCGATCAGTTTGTTTTTTAATTATTAGCTGCTTCCAGCTCGTGAATTATCTCCACCAGAATTACGGCGGCAAAAGCCCGGCTGACTGGCTGTTCCCTGTTTTGCACCCAATCAGCTCGTCCCTGATAAATGCCGTATAAATCCATTGCATCTTCCGGCAAAATGTTTAAATCCCGAAAATTTGCCACCGATATTCCTTCGTCCTGCAAACCGGCAAAGGCAAAGTTCTGCCGCAAATTGCCCACCAGGTTCGCCAGATTTTCCCGGCTGAAATATTGCTTCGGTCGGAAAGTCATGGAAGAATATAAGTTCATCATGCCCAGCTTTAAACAACGATAAACTGAATCATAAGCCCAGGCAGCTATTTCAGTTTCGTCTGAAACCAGCTTGCCTCCTCCATATTCGCTTTGCCAGCCAAAGCACCTGGCCAGAATCACCGCCATTTCCTGCCGGGTAATATCAGCTTCGGGGCGAATGGTACCATCTTCGTAACCCTGTAAAACTTTTCTTTGCACCAGCTCCTGGATAGCCTGAGCTCCCCAACTGTCCTGCAAATCGCTGAAGTTCAGATTTTTCGTTTTTTCCAAATCCAAGTTGGCTCCATTGACATCCCCGTCACTTCGCTGGACTGCCACCAGTTGAGCCGAAATTTCCTCCGGATCCGGCTGAAATTTATAATAAAATTGATGATTGGCTTTATTGGGACTTAAAGTTACCGCCAGATTATTTTCCCGCCACAGATAAACCGCATCAGCATCACTCTGCCCAATAACAGTATAGTAGTTGTTCAAATACAAAGCCAGATATTTCAGTTCCGGATTCAGATTATCTGCCTGTTGAGTGCTTACAACAGCTCCCACCTTATCTCCATTGCTGGTATATAAAACTGAAGCGTCAATGTCTTCCCCAACTACAAAATCCACTGGCAAAACAGGAAAGTTATTCTTCAGGTATTTGGTGTAATTGCTGAAATAAAATTGCTCGCCGCCGGTTAAATTGATTATTCCATTCTGCCGGGAAGTAATAAACCCGCTTATATCCCCGGCTTTTTCAGCAATTTTAATGGTTTCCACCGCCTGACCATCTGCTGAAAACATCAGCATAGCCCAAAGATTGGAGGAACCTTGCAGAGAAGCCAGAATATCTTCCGTTCCCCAGCGAATTACCTTGGGTTTGTCCGTCATTTTATAAATCTGCATTCCTTTTTCCAGATCCCGGAAGTAAATTTCCCGATCCGTTTCACTGATGAAAATTATCTGGCCATAAGCGGTTTTGCCCCAGGCGGCCAATCCGGCTACTTTATCGCCGGAAAGCATCAGGCTGACCATATAACCCGGTTTAATTTCATTTAAAGATGCCGGGCAGTTATGCAGAAGAATAGTAGCTCCTTCTTCCACCTGATAAGTCATGCCGGAATCCAGCATAATCAACTGACCTTCCTGCTGAATACTCTGAACATTGCCAATTATGGTATCTCTGGCAAAAAGCAGAGCCTGAATTTCTTTACTATAGGCATTTTGTACCAGAGAAACTTCCATGCCGGCCAGGATATTCTGATATTCCCCAATTTCCGGAGAACTGAAGGCACTCAAAAATTGATCAGATTTTATTATATGATAATTATTTTGATAAACTGCCTGATCCGCTACCCTGAAACTATTAGGATAGTTTTCCAGAACCAGACTTTTTTGCTCCTTGCTCCCAGTGCTGATGACTTTGCCCTGATAAACCTGATAAGCTGCTTTGGCAGTTTGTAAAGTTTGAGTCAACGGATCAATAACTGCCTGCAAACCAGTGCCTATGGGAATTTTGGCTTCTTCTTTCGGCGAAGCCGACACCCCGTTAATTTTAACGCTGGCTTCGGCTGCCTGCTGATAACCTTCAATTTGATCTGTCTTTGCAGCCTCATACCACAAAGTTCCCTGACTGTTAATCCGAAGTCCGGCTCCGGCTGGATTCCAGGTTTTGCCCCAAATATAACTTCGGTGGGAGGCCTGATATTGACGATACCCCTTTTCCAAAGCAACTTGATTATTTTGCAAAACCCTGTTTAAAACCACCAGATCCTGGGAAGAACGGATTTCCTGACCGGTCAGCAATTCGGAATTTGGCAGCTGGCCATAAACCAAAGCAAACTGCTGGCCTGCACTGCTGTCATAAAGGGAAGCCCCCCGAACCTGAACAGTATATTTTCCAGTCTGCGGAGCAGGAATATAAACCTGTTCCACATTATTGACATTATCTTTTTGACCGGTTCCCAAAAAATGATTGCCCATTAACTCGCTGCCGTCCGGAGCAATAACCACCAGATCCAAATCATTGATTAAATAATTTTCCCGGCCATCAAGGCCAGCCGGATCTGTCCAAACCAGAGTAGCTTTAAAAACTTTCTGAGAATCGTTGACCCAATAATTATAATTGCGAACCAGGCCTTCTTCCAAAAAGACTCCTTCCTCCTCAGCCGAAACCATATTTTCCTGAATGGCAATGGCTGTGGCAGCCAAATCCAAAATTCCAAAGTTCTTTTGGGAAGGGCCTTGCTCAGTTCTGGCTCCTTCGAGCAGCAGAGCCTTCAGCAAAGCGGCTGAAGGCGAAGACATATGCCAGCTTTCCGCCAGAAGCTCCCGCAGCAGGGCGGTTGAACCGGCTGTAACCGCAGCGGACATACTGCTGCCCTGCATACTGGTATACTGAGGATAATTGCTTAAATTGCCTTTAACCAAACTGGAAGAAGCAGAAATAATCGAAGTGCCGGGAGCCAGAATTTCCGGCTTAATCCGTCCATCTACCGTAGGTCCGCAACTGGAAAAATCAGCCGTGGCAGAACTGCTTTGATAGGTATCGTCCAAACCCAATCGCACACTGGCCGAAGCTCCCACCACCAGGGCATTTTTGCTGTTGGCTTCACAGGTTAAGGTTCCGTTGCAGGAGCCATTATTGCCGGCAGCCAGAATTACCAGAAAATCCCGATTATGCTGCATATAAGCATCAATCTGCCGGGCATGATTGTTATAATAATTGCCGGAGGTTCCCCAGGCATCCACATGAATTCTGGCTCCAGCTTCATAAGCCGGCTTAAATAAAACGCTTAAATCTTCTGGCAGAGCAATTTTTCCCTTATTATTCAACAACCCCTGAAAATAAAGACTGGCTCCGGGAGCCAAGCCCCGCCACTGCTCATTTTCGGCTCCAGTTCCAGCAATGGTAGAGGCCATATGGGTTCCATGTCCATCAGGATCATCAGCTTTATCCCGCCCTGCCCAGGAATTTAAAGCAATAACCTTGGGCATTTGACCTTCCTGACTTTGCAAATCAGGATGAATATCGCTAATTGAGCCTTTATCCAGACCACTGTCTGCCAAAGCTACAATTTGTCCCCGTCCACTAAGACCGGTGGCGTTAAAAACTCCGGGTACGGTCAAAAGCGATCCTCCAGTAATTTCAGAAGCCCGGTCATTTAAAAAATTAACCTGTTCATCGGGCAGATTCCAGCCCAGAAGCAAAAGGAGCAGGAATGGAAACAGAAGAATCCATTTCTTGGTTTTAAACTCCATCACCCGCTTTCATTTCCCAGAAAAAACATGGCTTTCTAATTCTACATCAAAATTACTTTTCCTTTTGTCAATTACTCTATCCAATGTAACCAACTGGATAATAAACCATGATCAGGTTTATTATCAATGATATTCCATATATAATCCGTACCGTTCAGAGAGTTAATTTCTTCAGCCAGAACTACGGCTAAATTCACTCTTTGCCTCAAATAAACTTCCAGACCATTTAGCAAAGCTCCCTGTCCGGCCAAAAGCACTCCTTTACCCCAAAGCTCTCCAGATACTTCCGGATCCAAATGCTGCATCATTTCTTTGATTTTATTCTCCAAAGGCTGCAAATTTTGCTGCAAAATGGGCATCAGTTCTGCCCAGGCAATTTGCTGACCTGATGCTTTAACCGGCTGACAGGCAAGAAAACTGATTTGTTCTTTCTTAAGCTTTTCCATCGTTCTTTCATTCCACTCCAGAGCATATCTGGCATGGAAATAATTCAGCAAAGCCTGATCCAACTGACGACTGCCCCAGTCCAGAGAATAACCGCTGACAATTCCTTTCGGCACCAAAACCGCCAGATCCGTACATTCCCGTCCCAGATCAATGATCATACTGCTTCCTGAGTTATTGGCAAAAGCCAGAGCCATCACACTGGCCGCCAAATAAATTTGATGAAAACCCAAATGTCGAAAAATCCTGCTCAAAGTCAGTTTCTGCAAATTGGAGAGCTGGTACCGCACCAGAATTAACAAACGGCTGCGGGAATTGATTTTTTTAAATCCAACCCGTCGGAAAAAAATTTGCAGCATTTTGCAGGTTAAATCAAAGTCAATAATCTGACCTTTCTGAATGGGACAAAAAATTTCCCCTTCCGTCAAGTCTTCCTGCTCATAAGCTTCCCAACCCCAGGCTATGGCTTTATCTTTGGCGATCCAGACAGCATTGGCTTCCTTTAAAAGCAAACCTTTACCTCGTTGATAAATTCTAATTTCAGAGCTTCCCAAATCAATGCTTAAATCAGCAGAAAAAAACCAGCTCATTTTTCAAATCTCCCTTAAAGATTATTCTTTTTTTATTTTAACGGGAAAAGCCTTTTTTCTCAAGACCTGCCTGACAAGAAAAGACCTGAAATGACAAGTTTTGCTGAATTGGAGTATAATGAAATCAGGCTCCCTCCTTTGGGAAGGGAGCCTGATTGATCAGCGGGGAAAGTCCTTATTTAAGGATTGGTGGGTAAAATGTCTGCGGCCTTCCGAATAGTCAGCTACAATCTGCCCCTTGCCAATCAGCTTATATTTATAAATAACCAGACCTTCCAGTCCAACCGGGCCTCTGGCGTGAATTTTATTGGTGCTGATTCCTACTTCCGCTCCAAAGCCATAGCGGAAACCATCGCTGAAACGGGTGGAGCAGTTCCAAAAGACATTGCCGCTGTCCACATAATCCATGAAATATTGAGCGTTAGCTGTATTATCAGTTAAAATGCAGTCGGTATGCCCGGAGCCATAGTTATTGATATGTTCAACAGCCTGTTCCAGAGAATCCACAATTTTAATGGATAAAATATAGTCCAGATATTCGCTTTTCCAATCTTCCTCCGCAGCCGGTTCCACATCAATAATGGCCTGCGTTCTGGGGCAGCCCTTCAGAAAGACCTTTTTTTCTTCCAGAGTTTCCTGCAGGTGAGGCAGAAATTCAGCCGCAATGTTTTGATGCACCAGCAAAGTTTCGGTGGCATTGCAAACCGCCACATACTGAGTTTTGCTGTCTGTTACCACTCTGACGGCCATTTCCAGGTCAGCCTGTTCATCTACATAGCAATGGCAAATGCCATCGGCATGACCCAAAACCGGAATCCGGGAGTGATCCATAATATAGCGTACAAATTGATTGGAGCCTCTGGGAATAATTAAATCAATATCCTGATCCAGAGACAGCATTTGGGAAACATCTTCTCTGGTTTCCAATAAGGCCAGCCAGGGAAAATCCAGTCCTGCTTCGGCTGTAGCTTCCAAAATCAGGTCGGCCAAAATTCGGTTGGTTTCCATGGCTTCCGAACCGCCTTTCAGCAGAACCGCATTGCCGCTTTTCAGACACAGGGCGGAAATTTGTACCAGAGCATCCGGACGAGATTCAAAAATAACTCCAATTACTCCAATGGGGCAGCTTACCCGATAAAGTTCCAAATTATTGTCCAATTCGGTAGCCATTTGAGTTTTACCCACCGGATCCGGCAGGGAAATCAAACTTTGCAATCCTTCCGCCGCATCCATGATTTTGGCTTCATCGAATTTCAATCGTTTTAAAAGCGGAGAAGCAATTTTTTCTTTTTGGCTGCGTTGCAGATCCTTTTGATTGGCTTGAATAATTTCTTCCTGGCGGCGTAAAAGGGCGGAAGCAATGGCCGATAAAGCTTTATTTTTGGTTTCACTGCTCAAAGCGGCCAGCTTCAAGGAAGCCAGTTTTACCTGATGAGCCAGTTTCTGCATAAAAAACACCTCCCTGGCGTTTATTGCTTAAACGCCAAATTTTAAGTCGTTCAGCTTCTTTTATTAAGTCATCCCGGAAGTCGGGATGAGCAATTTCAATCAACATTTCTGCTCTCTGCCAGGTGGTTTTACCTCGCAAGTCCGCCTTGCCGTATTCGGTTACAATGCAGGGACAAAGGCTTCTGGACGGAGTGACCGGGGTTCCGGGAGTAATATTGGGAACAATGCGGGAAAGAGTCTGTCCCGTGAACTACTCCGACTTATAGAAGTCGAAGCTTCCTGCTTCAATCACTACCGCCTGGCTAACATAATCGTTAGCTCAAGTCTTACACAATGTCCACAGGCGTATAAGTTTGGGCTATTTCATCCCTACTGTATATTTAGTTTCAAGCTGCTTCAGCAAGTAACCATAGTCCTTCGTTCAGTCTATATTATGATTATAACACTATAAATAAAAAAAGTCAAGAAAACGGTGTTTATCGCCACGGAAATCAATTTTTGTAATTTGGGTAATTTGCATCGATGAAATTACCCTGCTTTTTGATATTTTAGGTTTGTTTTTTACTGATTTTTATCTATTGGATAAGTTTTGTCGACAAAAATAATCAAGATTGTTGTATCAGATCATTTTGAAATTTGAAAATTGATTTCCGTGATGTTTATCGCAATTCATCCCGCCACCTATAGAGGTGGGGGATTTCTTGCTCACGGCGCGTTAAATCTGTTCCATTTCGTTTTCCGATTCTTCCGGCTGACGGACGCAGACATAAGAAATTTTATCTTCCATTACTTCATACAAAGCTTCCGAAACTTCTTTTAAAACCCCATGAATTTCCATATCTTTTTTCTGACGGCGAATATCCGTCAACTGTCTGGCTCGTTTGGCAGCCACAGCCACCAAAGTATAACGGCAGTCAATATGTTGTAATAATTGATCCAAAGGAGGTCGATTCATTTTATTTGGCTGTTCCCCCTGCAGGAGAACTCTCCTTTCCCTGATTTTCCATCCAGCAATTCAGATTGATTCTTCCGGTTTTACATCTTTCCGCCCGGATAATTGAAGAAAAATTCAAAACACTTTCCGCTAAAAGATCATTGATAATAACATAATCATAGCCAGGTACATAAGTAAGTTCCTGGGCAATCCAATTCAGGCGTTTCCGGATACTTTCCGGGGACTCTGTTTTGCGATCCAGCATTCTTTGAGCCAAAACTTCTTTATTGGGCGGAATAACAAAAATTAAAATTGCTTCCGGATATTGTTTTTTAATTTGCAAGGCTCCCTGAACATCAATTTCCAAAATTACATCCTGAGAACTGTTTAAAGCGGTTTTCACCAAACCCAGAGGAGTTCCATAATATTCGCCATATACTTCTGCCCATTCCAGCAAAGATCCGCTGGCAATCATTTCCTGAAATTTTTCCCGGCTGACAAAATAATAATCCACCCCATCCTTTTCGTGGGCACGAGGAGAACGGGTAGTCAAAGAAATGGACAATTTTATTTCCGGAAACTGTGTCAGAATTTTTTGACACAGAGTTCCTTTTCCGCTGGCCGAAGGTCCAGATAAAACCAATAACATAATTTTTCGCCTGCTGTCTTACTTGAACAGCAATCCTCCCTGATTGTGTTTTAATTATCTCCGGTTTCGCCCGTGTTCTGGCTGTCTTTGCTGTTCAAACGATTAGCCACCGTTTCCGGCTGAACGGCTGACAAAATTAAATGTTCACTGTCAGTAATAATTACCGCTCTGGTACGGCGGCCATAGGTGGCATCAATCAGTTTGCCCCGATCTCTGGCTTCCCCAATAATTCTTTTGATTGGTGCCGATTCCGGACTTACAATGGCCACAATGCGATTTGCCGCTACAATATTGCCAAATCCAATATTGATCAACTTAATGTCCAAAGCACACCCTCCTTTTATTCCAGATTTTGCACTTGCTCTCTGATTTTTTCCAATTCACTTTTAATTTCTACCACTGTAGAAGCAATATTCAAGTCAGAGGCTTTGGAACCAATGGTATTGATCTCCCGATTCATTTCCTGAAGCAGGAAATCCATTTTCCGACCTATGGGTTCAGACTTTTGCAAGGTCAGGCGAGCCTGCTCCAAATGGCTGTACAAGCGTACCAGTTCTTCAGTAATGCTGCATCTGTCTGCAAAAAAAGCCACTTCATTTAATAAGCGATCCTGATCCAGGCTGACATCCTGCAGCCATTCTTCCAAACGCTGGACAAGCTTTTTCTGATATTCAATTACGACTTCCGGAGAACGCTTTTCAATAATTTTGACCAGCTCGTTTACTTTGGCCAAACGCAATAATAAATCCTGCTGCAAGCTCCGGCCTTCAATTTCCCGCATTTCCAATAATTGCTGCAAGGCCTGCTGCAAAGCTTCCTGCAAAAACGGCCAGAAGATCTCCGCTTCTTCTTCCGGAGTTTCCACGCTGATTAAATTAGGCAAAGTCAAAAGCTGATCCAAAGTAATTTTATCTGCCAGCCCCAAATCATTTTGCAAAGCAGTCAAAGCCTGATAAAAGGAACGAGCCAATTCCTGATCAATTTTAATTGAGGTGTTTTTTTCGCCCAGATCCTCCACATTAACAAAAACATCCATTCGTCCTCTGGCAAAACCGCTTTGCAGAAAGCGTTTAGCTTTTTCTTCCAAAGCCAGCATACCTCTGGGAATTTTGAGCATAATTTCCCCAAAACGATGGTTAACGGTTTTCAGTTCCACCACAAATTTTTTGCCTTCTCCAACTGCTTCTCCCCGGCCATAGCCGGTCATACTTTTCGGCAAAGCTTTTTCACCACCAAAAACTTTTCGCCTGACTTGAGCCGGAAAAAAACTCCAGTCAGGCAAAAAATAATTATATTACTTGACTTCTGCCAGAAAAGCTTCCAGTCGATCCAAACCGGTCTTAATATTTTCTTTGGAAGTAGCATAGGACATTCTGAAACAGGTGTTATCACCAAAGGCAATTCCCGGTACCAAAGCAACATTGGCCTTTTCCAATAATAAAGCAGCCAGGTCATCTGATCCATTGATTATCGTTCCCTGATAGGATTTTCCGATATAAGAAGACATGCCTGGGAAAACATAAAAAGCTCCGCCCGGTGCAGCACATTCCAGACCCGGAATGGCAGCAATGCGATCCAGAATATATTGACGGCGTTCGGTAAAAGCCTGGTGCATTTTGCTTAAAGGAGTCTGATCCCCGGTTAAGGCTGCTATGCTGGCCGCCTGAGAAACAGAAGCCGGATTGGAGGTGGAATGGCTTTGCAGACTGGAAATAGCCTTGGCCACCGGAGCCGGAGCCGCCAGATAACCAATTCTCCAGCCGGTCATTGCATAAGCCTTGGAAACCCCATTGATTACAACAGTCAAGTCTTTTAATTCCGGGCTTAAAGAAGCAATGCTGATATGTTTATTGCCATCATAAACCAGTTTTTCATAAATTTCGTCCGAAATAATGCTAATCTGGTGCTTAACCAGAATTTCCCCTAAAGCCTGCAATTCTTCTTTGCTGTAAACCGCTCCGGTCGGATTGCTGGGGCTGTTCAGCAAGAATACTCTGGTTTTCGGAGTAATTGCTGCTTCCAGTTGTTCCGGTGTAATTTTAAAGCCGTTTTGGGCTTTGGCCGGAACAATTACCGGAACGGCTCCGGTCAATTTAATTTGTTCAATATAACTCACCCAGTAAGGAGAGGGTAAAATCACTTCATCCCCGGCCTGACATAAAACCTGGAAAGTATTGTACAAAGAATGTTTGGCTCCGCAGTTAATTACAATATTGGCGGTTTCATAGTCCAAACCGTTGTCTTCCTTAAATTTTTTGACCACTGCTTCTTTTAAGGCCAAAGTGCCGGAAGCAGGGGTATATTTGGTCATGCCTTTTTGCAGAGCTTCTACGGCTGCGGCTTTAATATGTTCAGGAGTATCAAAATCAGGTTCACCAACTCCAAAATTGATTACATCAATGCCAGCGGCTTTCATTTGTTTGGCCTTGGCATCAATGGCCAAAGTCGGGGAAGGGCTGATTCCGGCTGCTCTGTCAGCTAATTTCATGAATGTTGCCTCCTATAATTCTAAAATTCAAAAGAACCCAGATTTTTAATTCTTTCAATAGCTTCTCTTAATCTTTCGGTAGGTAAGGTCAGGGACATCCGGAAATAACCGGCACCGGCCGGACCATAGCCACTGCCGGGGGTAATTACCACTCCGGCTTTATCCAGAACCAGTTCTGCAAAAGTTTCCGAGGTATAACCTTTGGGAACCGGAGCCCAAATATAAATGGTAGCTTTGGGTTTGGCCAGATTCCAGCCGATTGCATTTAAGCCATCCACCAGAATGTCCCGTCGTTCCTGATAAACCCGATTGTTTTCCGCAATAATGCTTTGATCGCCGGTTAAGGCTTCCATGGCCGCATACTGCAAAGCCTGAAATTGTCCGCTGTCGATATTGGATTTTAAGCGTCCCAAAGCATCAACGGCCTGAGCATTGCCTGCTGCCCAGCCAATTCGCCAACCGGTCATATTATAGGTTTTGGAAACTGAATGAAATTCAATGCCCACTTCTTTGGCTCCGGGAGTCTGCAAAAAGCTGATGGGCTTAAAACCATCAAAAGCAATTTCCGTGTAGGGAGCGTCATGGCAAATTAAAATATTATATTCCCTGGCAAAAGCTACTGCTTCCTGGAAAAATTCCAGAGTTGCTGTGGCACCGGTGGGATTGTTGGGATAATTCAAAAACATGATTTTAGCAGCTTTAGCTACATCAGCAGGAATATCTGCTAATTTTGGCAGAAAATCATTTTCCGCTTTCAAAGGCATATAATATGGCTTGGCTCCAGCCAGAATAGTTCCGCCTTCATAAACCGGATAAGCCGGATCCGGAACCAGGGAAATATCGTCCGGATCTAAAAAACACCAGGAAATATGACCAATTCCTTCCTTGGAACCGATTAAATTAACCACTTCGCTTTTAGGATCCAGATTCACTCCAAAGCGTTTTTTATACCAGTCGGCCACTACCTGCCGAAAGCTCAACATACCTACGGAAGAAGGATACTGATGGTTGATCGGATTACTGGCTTCTTTTTCCAAAGCTTTAATAACATTCTGAGGGGTTGGACGATCCGGATCTCCAATGCCCAGACTGATAATATCGGCTCCTTCTGCCCGTTTTTGCTCCATTATTTTTTCGATCCGGGCAAACAGATAAGCCGGCAAATTTTTAACTCGTTTGGCTTCTTCAAACTTAATCATGAATAAACCTCCTTTTACTCCTGAAACTTCATTTTATCAAGAAAAATCTCTCCCGTAAATACTTTTTGAGCAGATCCTTCCATATAAACCCGATTATTTTTTTCCCAGGTAATTTGAAGCTTGCCTCCGGCCAGCTCCACCTCAGCTTTACTATCAGAAAGGTTATTCAGGCAGGCTGCCACCAGAGAAGCACAGGCTCCGGTTCCACAAGCGGGAGTTTCGGCGGCTCCTCTTTCCCAAACTCTCATTTTTAAATGCTGGCGATCCTGAACTTCCACCCATTCCACATTGGTTTTTTCGGGAAAAGCAGGGTGATTTTCCAGAGCAGATCCCCAGGTTTCCAGGGGAATGACTTCCAAATCAGTGGTAAAAATCACACAATGAGGATTGCCCATGGAAACCGCAGTCACCACAAATTTTTCTCCGCCCGGCAGGCTTAATTCCCGGCCAATCACCCTTTCTCCTTCGCCCTGCATGGGAATTTGGGAACAGGCCAAAACCGGTTCTCCCATGTCCACCCGAATTAAATATTCATCGTCAGCCTTTAAAATTTCTATTATTTTCAAACCTGATAATGTTTCAATCCGCAAAACTTTTTTCCGGCTTAAACCATTTTCGTGAATATAGCGAACCAGACAGCGAATTCCATTACCGCACATTTGAGCCTCACTGCCATCGGAATTTATAATTTGCATAAAAAAATCAGCCTGAACAGAAGTACGCAAAATCAACAGGCCGTCCGCTCCAATTCCCCAACGGCGATTACAAAGATCCCTGGCCAGTTTGGACAAGGCTTCCGCCTGAACAGGCAAATATTTTTCTGTCACGCTGTCCAACACAATAAAATCATTACCCAGCCCATGATATTTGGCAAATTTCATAAATATAATCCTTTCGTTTAACCTGGACGAAAGCTCAGGTCTATGCACTAACCATCACCTGAAGGCAATGGGCTTTTACAGTGTGAAAGCACTGCTTACATCTGCATTAGCGAATTTCTCCCACTGCCTGAAAGCTGCGGGTTTTACGCTCCCAAATCATAAATCTGCAGGTGCTGTCACTCACCCTGAACTTCCAAATTCCCCGTTTAAATCAAAATTCCTTTTTCAAATTTTAAAATAAGTAACTTTTCGCCAAAAGGCCTTTTTGATTAACCCAATCAGTTCTTTTAAAGCAAAAGGCAAAAAAAACAAGCCATAAATCAACAGCCAATATTTCAGCGGAAAAACCTGAATTCGGCAAAAGCTTTGCCAGAAAGGCAACAGACTGAGGCCAATCTGCACCAAAAGCCAATAAAAACCCCGGCCTTTAAATAAGCTAAAATAAAAAAAAGCCAAACCCAGACCACCGCAAAGCATACCCTGAAACAGCAGGCAATTCAAATAATTTTTGTCTCCCAGCCAAAGCAGACTTCCGAGCAGAAGAGTCAGCAAACCCAAAGCCCAAAGCTCCTTTTGCCTGCCCCATGCAAAGCGGCCAGGATCCGCAGCTCCCCAAAAACCGCTCAAACTTAAAGCAGTCCAACCCAACCCCAGAAGCAATAATTGCCAAAAACTTAACAAAGCCTGTCCCACTCCGGAAAGCAGAGTCATGCCCCACAAAACCAGAAGACCGGTTAAACGATAGCTGAAAATATCCGCTGTTTTTTGCTGCAAAGTCTGTAATCTGTGACTTAAATTCAGCAGAGAAGACCATTCCAGAAAAGCAAAAGCTCCCTGGGGTGTCGGACTGCAGGCAAAGCTGCTTTGAGCCGCCGCCGCCATTTCCGAAATACCTTCTCCCACCAGCCAGCAATTATTCACCTTGGACAGCTCCAAAATTTTGGCTTTTTCAGCCGGATTGGCTTCAGCTACTATTTCACAATAAGGCAGCCTTTGCTTTAAAAGCCGTTCCGAGCAATTTGTTAAAACTTTACCGCTTAAAGCCTTGAGATTACCCCGCCCCAATCCCAAAGGCAAAGTCAAGGCTTCCACCAGCTCCTGACTTTCGCCAGTCAGCAATAAGGGACGGATTCCCGCTGCTTTTAATTGACGAATGACTTTGACTGCTTCCGGCTGCAAGCTAACCTGCAAAGCTGCCAACCCCAAAAAGATTAGATTATTTTCTAATTCTTCCCAATTATCTAATTCAGTTGGGATTTGAATTTCTTTGGCGGCCAAGGCAATAACCCGATAGCCTTCCCGATTCCATTTAAGAGCCTGCTCCCGCCAGTCCTGCTTTTGCTCCTCAGTAAAAGGCTGATCCTCCTGCGGCAGCCGGGTACAGCAAGATAAAATACTGTCAACGGCTCCTTTGGAATAAAGCCAGATATTCTGTTCATTTTGATATAAAACCGACATACGACGGCGAAAACCGGTAAAAGGCAATTCATCCAAGCGATCTTCCTTCTTTTCCAGACTTTCCCGCCAGATTCCGGCTCTGGCAGCCATAACCAGTAAAGCCCCTTCCAGAGGTTCTCCGGCAATCTGCCAATTTTCCCCAACCCGAAAATGACCTTCAATGGGAATATCTCCTTTAAATAAATGAGCATTATTACACAAAGCAGCCGTTTTAAAGAATAAAATTTCTGTCCAGCCAATTTTTTCTTTATTTATACTTCCCTGTGGAGAAAAGCCCTGACCCGTAAAGCGAATTAAGTTTTTGCCAATTAAAGCTTCCTTGACCTGTAAATCCGGCGAAGTTAAAGATCCGTTAAAATTAAAAGCCAGAATTTCCGGCTTGGCCAGGGAATTCAGGCTTTCCGGCAGCAGGCCGTTTTTTTTCCAACCCCAATAAGCCTTAAGCAAATAAAGACGGAGGGGAAAAAAGTCCGCCCCCAGCATCCCGCCCAAAGCCAAAATCATGGCCAGCGACCCAAATAAACGAGTCGGTTCAGCCAGCAAAAACAAAAGCAGCAAAAGCAAGGCCGCAATTAAATTGATTTGCCAGTGATAAGGAGCTTGCAGCTTTTCCAAAGCCTGGCGATATTTTTTATTCCATTCTTTTTTATTGGGAATTTCCGTTTTTTTGATCCTGCCCCAAAGCTGCCCGGATAAAATAATTCCTCCGGCTGCAATAATTCGTTTATCAGCCCAACTAAAGGAATTATTTCCTTCCTGCCAGTACAAATTATGACTTTCCACAATTTCCAGCTCAGCCGGAACAATTTCACCGGCTTTTAAAAAAAGCTCGTCCCCCTCTTTTAAGGCCAGACGAGGAATTGCTTCACCACTTTTCAGAGAATATTCGACATTATAACCGGTTAAGCAGATTTTTTTGTAAATTCTTTTTAAGCCATATTCCAAAATTACTGCACCCAACCAAAAAACTCCCAGCAAAAGCAATAAGCCGCTGTAAGGATTGCGACTCATGCCCCACAGCCAGACCGCCAAAAGCAGAACAAGGAATTGCGATCCGGTCAGTTGACGCAGCAATTCACCGGCCAAAACTCCCATTCCGGCTGAGGGGGCAAATAATTTGGGGTTGATTTTTTGTCTTTTTCTTGCCATTCCAGCACCTCCCATAAATTCCCCTGAGCTATTATATGCTTATTATGGGAGGAATATTATTCCTATTCCAGCAAAGCCTGAATTACCAAATTTCCCATTTCTTCCGTGCCAATCCACTTTTCTTCTGCAATATCCAAAGTGCGGAAGCCGGCATGTTAAACTATTGCATAATATGGCGATATAAGGTATTATATATGTATAATACGAAAGACTAACTATTAAAAGTCAATCCCTCAAATAAGGAAAAGTGGATTGCCAGACGGTAAACAAAACGGAAGAATCCCGAGGCTCCGCCGCCGAAATATTTTGTGAAAAAAAATTTGATTTTGCAGGAAAAGTGTGCTATGCTTGGTATATATACATATTAGCGGGAATAGTTCTGCTTTTTTCGTCTGCAAGAGGCTGAAAAATGGAAGGTTCCTGAGGATATGCAATAAATTACCTGATATGGGTGATAATGGATGATAAAGCAAAAAGTATCTAAATCAATCAAT
>JAZRXK010000031.1:0-11123 GCA_045600185.1 Desulfocucumaceae bacterium | reverse complement strand
TTGATTGATTGATTGATTGATTGATTGATTGATTGATTGATTGATTGATTGATTGATTGATCTATATACTATTTGCTTTATCATCCATTATCACCCATATCAGGTAATTTATTGCATATCCTCAGGAACCTTCCATTTTTTCAAGCTCTTGCAGGCGAAAAAAGCAGAGCAATTCCCGCTAATATGTATATATACCAAGCATAGCACACTTTTCCTGCAAAATCAAATTTTTTTTCACAAAAATTTTTAGGCACGGAAACCCACTTACTTTAGTGGGTGGGTAGTTGACCTGCCAAAAATCAGCCGTCCTGAATCAAATAAAAATCCCCTGTCCCAAGACAAAGGATTTTTTGTTCAAAACCATTGTTTTCAGGCTTCAATCCGGCATAACTGAATAAAATTGGTTTGCTGGCTCTGAGGACTTCCGGCAGTAATAACCGCCAAATCTCCCGGCTTGACAAAGCCGGCCTGACCTGCCGCTTTTTCCGCCTCTGCCAGCAGATTTTGCGGTTCAGGTATTAACAGAGGATAAACTCCCCAAACCAGATTTAACTGCCGTTCGACTATTGCCGAGGGAGTAGCCGCCACAATCAGGGAATGAGGCCGATATTTGCTGATCAGACGAGCAGTATAACCGCTTTTAGTGACCGAAATAATAGCTTTGGCCTGTAAGTCCTGAGCCATGGTACAGGCCGCATGGCTTACCGCATCGGTCAGGCTGCCGGTCTGAGCCGGAAGTGGTTTTTCCTCCACCTTTTCAGCCTGAACGATAATTTTGGCTATAGTTTGAATGGCCTCCAGAGGAAATTGTCCCAAAGCCGTTTCCCCTGACAGCATAACTGCATCAGTCTGTTCAAAAACCGCATTGGCTACATCACTGGCTTCAGCTCTGGTCGGTCGAGGCTGATTCAGCATGGATTCCAGCATTTGCGTGGCTACAATAGCCATTTTTCCCCTGCGTCTGGCCTGATTGACCAGCAGCTTTTGCAAAGGAGGAATTTCTTCCGGAGGAATTTCCACCCCCAAATCACCTCTGGCAATCATAATTCCGTCCGCCTCTGCCAAAATATCTTCCAGATTATCCAAACCTTCCTGATTTTCTATTTTAGCAATAATCTGAGCCGAACTGCCCTGACTTCGCAAAAATTCCCGAATCTCCCGAATATCCTCCGCCTTTCTGGTAAAGGAAGCCGCCACAAAATCCACCTTCTGTTCAGCTCCAAACCGCAGATCCTCTCGATCCTGCTCGCTGATCGCCGGAAGCTCCAGTCGTACTCCCGGCACATTAACCCCCTGACGGGAGCTGACTTTTCCATTATTTTGCACCCGACAGAGAATCCTGGCCTTCTGAATTTGCAAAACCCGAAGTTCAATCAACCCGTCTGCCAATAAAATCCGATCCCCGACCTGCATTTTTTGAGCTAAACCTGCATAAGTAATGGGCAATTCCCAATCATTACCTTCAATGTTCTCCGGAGTCAGAAAAATTTCCTGACCGGCCTGCAAGCTCACCTGACCTTTGGACAAAATTCCCAGGCGAATTTCCGGACCTTTGGTGTCCAGCATCAAAGCTACTGCTTTTCCGACTTTTTGAGCCGCCTGCCGCACCCTGGCCATCAACATTCCATGTTCCGCATGAGTGCCATGCGAAAAGTTCAGGCGAGCCACGTCCAATCCAGCCTGAATCATTTGCATTAAAAGCTCTTCCCGGCAACAGGCCGGTCCTATGGTAGCCACAATTTTGGTTTTACGCAAAAATCAATGCCTCCCTGCTAAATAGATAAAATATCCACCATCTCCAGCAATTCCAAAGGCAGAGTTTTTTTCCGGCTTAAAACATCATCCAGCGAAGAAACCCGAATTTGTCCGTTCACTTCGCCAACCATGGCCAGAGTAACATTATTCATTAACATTTCCACCGCTTTGGCACCCAAAAGACTGGCCAAAATCCGGTCGGAAGCCGTAGGCATTCCACCTCTTTGGATATGCCCCAAAACCGTTACCTTGGTATCAAAGCCGGAGCAGGTCTGAATCTGCTTGCCAAGCTCCATTCCTTTAGTTGCTCCTTCAGCCGTAATAATAATGCTGTGCAGCTTACCTCTTTGATGACCCCGAGTTAATTTGCGGCAGATTTCTTCCACATTCCAGGGTCTTTCCGGAATAATAATGCTTTCCGCTCCGGAAGCCAGACCGGAATATAAAGCAATACTGCCTGAATTTCTGCCCATTACCTCAATCACAAAGGTTCTTTCATGGGAAGTAGCTGTATCCCGAATCCGGTTGATCGCTTCCACAACACAGTTTACCGCTGTATCAAATCCAATGGAATAATCGGTTCCGGCCAAATCATTATCAATGGTGGCCGGAATTACAACAATGGGCAGATTATATTCCTTATGCAGAGCGATTGCTCCCCGCATGGAGCCATCTCCGCCAATAACCACCAAACCCTGCACACCAAATCTTTTTAAATTTTCATAGGCTTTTTTCCGCCCTTCCGGAGTTTTAAATTCCTCCGAGCGGGCAGTTCGCAGCATGGTTCCTCCCCGATGCACAATATCGGCTACCGAACCCAGATTCATGGGTATAACTTCCCCTTCAATAATTCCGCTATATCCCCGTTTAATGCCGATAACTTCCAGACCATGATAAATAGCTTTGCGAACTACGGCTCTAATAGCGGCATTCATGCCGGAGGAATCTCCTCCGCTGGTCAAAACTCCAATTTTTTGCATAATTTCCTCCTTTTCAGTGTTCCTCTTTAACTCGCACATTAGCCTTGCCTGCTATTGTCTCCAGCTTATTAAGCAGAGAATCATTTAAATCCACCCAATATTCCTGACTGGTTCGGAATAATTTGTGTCTTTCCTGATCATAAAGCAGCACCGGAACCTTGCCGGAATAATTTCGCAGTAAAATTTTCACCTGCCCCAATTCAAATTGGCTTAAACCGTCAATTTTAATATACAGTTCTATTTTTTTTGTACCATCTTTGTTTTCCAAAAGCTGAATTTTTTCGGCCACAATTTTAAGATCATCTTCTCCATTAAAGTTGATTTTCCCTTCCAGCAAAATCGGCTGATCTGTTTTCAAAATTCGCTGATATTTTTGAAAAACCTTGGGGAAAATCACAATTTCCAAGCTTCCGGTTAAATCCTCCAACTGAGCAAAAGCCATGGGATCACCTTTTTTGGTAGTGAGCTGCTTAATAGTCTGGAAAGTGCCGCCTACCCGAACTGTTTCTGACAACAAATTATCCTTTAATTCAATAATGGGAATGGCCTGACTGGAAGCTAAAATCTGCCGGTATTCTTCCAGCGGATGCCCGGAAATATACAAGCCCAAAGCTTCTTTTTCCAACTGCAACAGCTCCGCCTGGGAATATTCCCGCACCGAAGGTATTTCCAAAACCTCATCTTCTTCTGTTTCCCAAAAATCAAACAAAGAAAGCTGACCGCTCTGCCGCTCCTTCTGTTTTTTCTGAGCCAGATTCAGCCCCTGATCCAAAACCTGCAAAAGCTGATTCCGTCCATGACCCAAAGAAGCAAAAGAACCGGCTTTAATTAAATTTTCCACTATTCGTTTATTTATGGCTCTGGTATCCAGATTACAGCAAAAATCCCCAAAGCTTTTATATAATCCATTTTCTTCCCTTTGCTTAATGAGCAGTTCAACTGCCGCAAAACCCACATTTTTAATAGCCGCCAGACCAAAACGAATTTTTCCGCCTACCGCCGTAAAGCTTTCCATGCTTTCGTTAATATCCGGAGGCAAAACTTCAATACCCATACGACGACATTCTTCAATATAAGCAATAACTTTATCCGTATTATCCCGAACCGAGGTTAACAGAGCCGCCATAAATTCCACTGGATAGTGAGCTTTTAAATAGGCGGTTTGATAGGAAACCAAAGCATAGGCTGCACTGTGACTTTTATTAAAGCCATACCCGGCAAAATATTCCATTAAATCAAAAATCTGACCGGCAATTTGTTCTTCCACCTGATTAGCCACAGCTCCATCGACAAATTGTTTGCGTAAGCCGGCAATAATTTCCGGTTTTTTCTTGCCCATAGCCCGCCGCAGCATATCGGCCTCTCCCAGGGTAAAACCGGCTAAATCGGAAGAAATTCGCATAACCTGTTCCTGATATAAAATCATGCCATAGGTATCTTTGAGAATTGGTTCCAAAAGCGGATGTAAATAAGTAACTTTTTGCAGGCCATGCTTATTTTTAATAAAGTCGTCCACCATTCCGCTGCCCAGGGGACCCGGACGAAAAATAGCCACCAAAGCAATTAAATCCTCAAAAACCTCCGGCCGCAGATCCTTCAGCAAATTACGCATTCCACTGCTTTCCAACTGAAACACACCCACGCCTTCCCCCCGACAAAGCATTTGATAGGATTCAGTGTCGTCCAGAGGAATATGTTCCAAATCCAGATCCAAATCAAAATTTTTCTTAATCAGCTTCAGGCAGTCCGCAATAACTGTCAGGGTTCTAAGTCCCAGCAGATCCATTTTCAGCAATCCCAGATCTTCCACCTGGTCTTTGGCAAACTGCGTGGTTAAAGGACCGTTGCTGGCTTTATAAAGCGGTATATAATGGGTCAGAGGCTTATTGGTAATGACCACTCCCGCTGCATGAGTGGAAACATGACGAGGCATACCTTCAATCAAAATCGCTGTATCAATCAATTTTCGGATTTGAGGATCTTCATCATACATTCCCCTCAGCTCGGAGGAGTTTTCCAAAGCCTTTTGAATAGTAATATGCAGTTCCATGGGAATTAGTTTGGAAATTTGATCCACTTCACTGTAAGGCATATCCAGAACCCGTCCCACATCCCGAATGGCTCCTCTGGCGGCCATGGTACCAAAAGCGGCAATCTGGGAAACCTTGTCCGCTCCATATTTCCCGGTTACATACTGAATAACCTCGCCCCGTCGCTCATAGCAAATATCCACATCAATATCCGGCATGGAAACCCTTTCCGGATTCAGAAAGCGTTCAAAAAGCAAATCATATTTCAGCGGATCCAAATCAGTTATGCCCAATAAATAGGCGACAATGCTGCCAGCCGCCGAACCACGACCCGGCCCAACGGGAATACCCTGACTTTTGGCAAAATGAATAAAGTCCCAGACAATTAAAAAATAGGCAGAATAGCCCATTTTTTTAATAACTCCCAGCTCATAATCCATTCTATGCCAGATTTCCTCCGTCCCCTGACCATAGCGTTCCACCAAACCTTCTTCACATTTATGCCGCAAATAACTGTCCAGAGTATATCCTTCCGGAACAAGAAATTCCGGTAAATGAAAAGCCCCAAAGGTCAATTCCACCTGACAGCGTTGAGCAATTTCCCAGGTATTAGCCAAAGCTTCCGGATACTCGCCCAAAGCCAGAGTCATTTCTTCTTCACTTTTCAAATAAAGCTGAGTAGATTCAAATTTCATGCGTTCCGGATCATTAAAGGTTTTGCCCATCTGAATACACATTAAAATATCCTGCATTTCCGCCCATTCCCGATATACATAATGCACATCATTGGTGGCCACCATGGGAATTCCGGTTTCCTGATGCAATTTCCATAATCCCCGGTTGGCGACTCTTTGTTCCGGAAAATCTTTTTCCGGGGTGGCATGATTTTGCACCTCTAAAAAGAAATTGCCGACTCCGAAAATCTCCTGCATTTCCAAAGCGGCATTTCTGGCTTTTTCATAATCATCTTGAATCAAGGCGGCAGGAACTTCTCCGGCAATGCAGGCCGAAAGAGCAATAAGTCCCTGACTGTGCGTCCGCAAAAATTCCTTGTCGGTTCGAGGCTTATAATAAAACCCCTGAACATAGGCAGTTGAAACAATTTCAAGCAAATTGCAATAACCAATCTGGTTTTCTGCCAGCAAAACCAGATGATACATATTTTTGCTGTCTTTATCCTGCATGGTTTTGGGAGCCACATAAACTTCACAGCCCAAAATGGGCTTGATTTCTTCTTTCAGGCAGGCTCGGTAAAAATCCACAATTCCAAACATACAGCCATGATCGGTAATGGCCAGAGCCGGCATATTCAGATTTTTAGCCGCCTTGACTACTTCTTTGATGCGGGCTGCTCCGTCCAGCAGACTGAATTCAGTATGCAAATGCAAATGAACAAACAAGAATTTTTCACCTCGTTTTTTCCCGGTTGAAGCCTTTAAAAAGCAAAACCCCAATTAAAACTATTACTGAAGTTAAAATCATAGTCCCGCCGGGAGCCAAATTCAAATAGAAAGACATAAACAAACCAACAATAACCGCAATTTCGCTGAATAAAACCCCCAGCCCCAAAGCTGCTTTAAAATTTCTGGCTAACTGCAAAGCTGTCGCCACCGGCAAAATCATCAGGGAGGAAACCAGTAAAATTCCCACAATCCGCATGGCTACCGCAATGGTTAAAGCAGTCAGGGCGGTAAAAATAATATTGATTAAATTCACCGGAACTCTGGCAATTCTGGCTCCTTCCTCATCAAAGGCAATTAAAAATAATTCTTTATAGAGCAAAAAGATCAACAGCAAAATCAAAAGACCCATGCCCAGAATAATTTCAATATCCTCAAAGCTTACCGAAACAATGCTGCCAAACAGATAGGAAGTAAAATTGGAACTCAGGCCGCTGCCCAGACTCATTAAAATAGCGGCCAGAGCTACCCCCGTGGACAGCACAATGGCAATGGAAATTTCAGAATAATTGGCATAAAATTTCCGCAGGCGATCCAAAATGACAGCTCCGGCTACAGCAAAAACCGAAGCCATCAAGACCGGATTGGCTCCGCTCAAAAGTCCGGCGGCCACCCCGGAAAGACAGACATGAGAAAGGGCATCCGCAATCATGGACATTCTTCTTAAACAGATAAACAGACCCACCAAAGGACAAATTAACCCTACCAGCACTCCGGCCAGCAAAGCTCTGAGCATGAAAGGATATTGCAATATCCCCAAGACATTCTCCATTTTGTCCTCCCTCTAGTTACCAAAGCAACCTAAACCATTCCGACTGAAATTATTTTGATCACAACAGGAACAAAGATGCTTGTGCAAACAAATTTTTCGGTTAATCACCTGATTCAGCCAATCCTGTTCATGCGAAACAATCAAAAAAGTTACCCCATTTTTCTGATTTAATTCGGACAGCAGATTCTTTAAGTCCTCTTTGGAAACTATATCCAGACCCACAGTTGGCTCATCCAGAATAACCAGCTGTGGCCGATTCATTAAGGCTCTGGCCATAAAAATTCTTTGCTGCTGACCGCCGGACAGGGACCAGATCGGTTCTCTGGCTTTATCTTTCAGACCCACCATTTTCAAACATTCTTCCACTCTTTTGCGATCCGTTCGGCTATAAAGGCGAAACAATCCTTTGCTGGCAGTCAAGCCGGATAAAACCACTTCCCGCACGGAAGCCGGAAACGATGGATTAAAATGAGTAGCTCTTTGGGACAGATAAGAAAAAAACGAGCGAGTTTTTCGGCAGCCAGCCATATGCCCCAACAGACTGATTTTTCCTTTTTGGGGGCGAAGCTGTCCGGTAATCAGCTTGAGCAAAGTGGTTTTACCGGCTCCATTGGGGCCGGTAAGTCCTACAGATTCGCCTTGTTTGACAGTTAAAGAAATATTGTTAAAAACCGGATGACAGCCATAAGTAAAACTGACATTTTCCACTTCGACCACCGTCTGATTCAGATTATCCATTCTTTCTGTTCTCCTCAGTTCCCAAAGCTGATTTCAATTTTTTCAGATTATACCGCATAATGGAAAAATAGTCCTCCCCGGCTTCCAGTTGTTTTTGGGTCAGGGAATCAAAGGTATATAAAACTTCAATTTTAGAATTGGTGTCCTGAGCAATGGTTTCACAAACCTTGTCCGGGGACTGTGATTCACAAAATACATAATGCAGATCCTTTTGCTGCATCAGGCTGACAACTTTCGCAATGCGATCCGGAGTAGGCTCAGCCTCATTGGAAAGCCCTTTAATGGGAATTTGAACTAAATCATATTGATCGGCCAGATACCCAAAAGCATTGTGAGAAACTACAAATTCTTTTTTGTCAGTCTGACTTAAAGCCTGCTGATATTCCAGATCGAGTTCTTTCAGTTCCTCCAAACAGGCATCAGCATTTTTCTGATAAATTTTAGCATTGTCCGAATCACAGGCCTGCAAAATCTGACAGATATTTCCCACCATAATCATGGCATTATTGGGGTTTAACCAGATATGCGGATCAGTGTGCATTTCAGCAGAATCCTGAGATTCTCCGGCTTCCCGCCGCAATTTAATGCCTTGTCCCACCGCTTTAGCCTGAATGGCTTTGGTATCAATATTGGGCAAAATACTGTCAATCCAGGTTTCCATGGAGTTTCCGCAATAAAGCAAAACCTGACATTGGTTAATATTGATTAAATCCTGCGAAGTTGGTTCCCAATAATGACTATCCGAACCGGCTGGCAACAGGCACTGAACCTCAGCGGCATCTCCGGCCACTTTACAGGTAAAATCATAAACCGGGTATATACTGGTCATAACTTGCAGTTTATCAGGATCTCTGCTTTCTTTCTGTTTGCTTTCTTCCTGCTGGTTGCCGCAGGCGGCAGCTCCCAGCAACATTAAGGCCAAACAGGCAATAATTAAGATCTTTTTCATAAACAAAATCCTTTCGTTTGTCGTAGGCGGAAACCCACTTCTCTTGAGAGGGGTGGGAGGAGCCTTTTTAAATCTGTTTTGGGGTTTAAAGGTCGGAGGCGTAAGCCGTTACCACGACCAGGCAGTTACAAGCCCACTCACTTTAGTGGGTGGGTAGTTGACAATATGATTCCTTTTGTAAGAACTAATGCCGACATTTATCGCAGTAACCAAAAAGTTCAAATTGATGACTTTTAATTGTAAAATTATTTAATTGTTGTGAGTTCAGATAACTCAAGGGGCAAAAATTCAAATTTTCCCTTTTGCCACAGCTCAAACAAATTAAATGATGGTGGTGCTTGCTGGGGCTATTAAATTCATAACGCATTTTGTGATCCTGTAATTGGATTGAGCTTAAAAAACCCAGTTCATTCAACTTATTCAAATTGCGGTAAACGGTGTCCAGACTGATATGGGGAAATTTATGCCGAACCTTCTGGTGGATTTCTTCGGCTGACTGGTGACATTCCTGCAACAGGATTTCCAGGATTTCCTGGCGTTGGGGAGTAATTCGCAGCCCCATACTTTTCAACTGTTGAATAGCTTCCTGTTTATCCAAATTTTCCTCCCTTTTAAAGACATTTATTTGTAGATAGTAATTATTCCTATTGATTATGACAAAAATTATTTTATTTGTCAAGGCAAAAAAAACCAAAAGGAATGAATTTCCTTTTGGCGTCTCAGTTTATTTTAAATTATCAAACTTACTTTTCAGAACCGGTTTGGGCAGCAGGCCAACGCTTTGTTCTACCAGATCGCCATTTTTAATAAACAGCAGGGTCGGAATACTCATTACTCCAAAACGCTGAGCCAAATCCTGGTTATGATCTACATTAACTTTAGCCACTTTAATTTGACCGGCGTATTCTTCGGCCAATTCTTCCAGAATCGGTCCCAAACTGCGGCAGGGTCCGCACCAGGGAGCCCAGAAATCCACAACAACCGGCAGATCTGATTTTAAGACTTCCGCTTCAAAATTATCTAAATTTACTTCCAAAGCCATCTTCAGGATCGCTCCTTTTTATAAAATTTTTTCTTGCTCCTGTCATTTATTATAGGCTTTATTCCGGGATTTGTCAACGCTTTCAATCCACGCTCCGTGTTGCTTTTTATTTTCATCTTTTTTACAAAAAGTATTGATACATACACAATATTGATGTATAATATCAAAAGACGACCTGTCAACCACCCATCACAAAAGTACATTGAGTTACAATGCTGACTCAGAAAGGGAAAAATAAAGGAGTAGTTTTCCGCATCACAAGAGATTTTATAAAAACTAAAGACCTGATAAACAGATGAAAAACTGGCCAAAGCAATTATCAGGCGGCCGAAATTGAAATAAAACTACCCATACGAGGAGGAGTCTTATTATGAAAGCAGTTTATCCTATTATTATGAACCAGGGGAAGGACTATATCGTGGTTTTTATTCCTGATTTTAATATCAATACCCAGGGGGTCGATTATGCGGATGCTATTGGTATGGCCAGAGATGCAATCGGTCTTATGGGAATTGATATGGAAAAAGACAAAAAAATAATTCCCCAGCCGTCATCCCCAAGCAGCATTGTAAAAGAACAGGAATCTGACATTATAACTTTGGTCGATGTTGATTTTGCTGAATACAAACGCAAAAACGATTTACGCACAGTAAGACGCAATGTTTCCTTGCCTTCCTGGTTAGATATGGCAGCTAAAGAGGCTAAAATCAATGTTTCCGCCATTCTAACGAAAGCTTTGAAAAAAGAACTCAACATAACCGACCGCATTCCAATCCGCGATTCCCGTATGGAAAAGCGACGGACATCGAAATAAACTGTAATAATGGATTTTTGCTTATTGCTATTTCCGTCTTTTCCAATTTTAATAAGTTTTGGCTGGCCGACCTGACAATCCGATTTCTTTCAATCCACGCTCCCCGTGTGGGGAGCGACTTACGGCATTTGTCACTTTTTGGGTTACTAAACCATTTCAATCCACGCTCCCCGTGTGGGGAGCGACGCGATTTGCGTAATTGTTATTTTGGGATTTGTTGGATTTCAATCCACGCTCCCCGTGTGGGGAGCGACCGCCAAAGAATTATACTACGAAGTACTTTTACAAATTTCAATCCACGCTCCCCGTGTGGGGAGCGACAGCTTGATGCTGCATTAACTTAGTCGTTGTCTCATTTCAATCCACGCTCCCCGTGTGGGGAGCGACGATAGCATACTTGTGCAGACCACCTGAAAGCACAGATTTCAATCCACGCTCCCCGTGTGGGGAGCGACAAGAAGATATGAACAATCCAGAACAAGTAGAAGACATTTCAATCCACGCTCCCCGTGTGGGGAGCGACCTATATGTCCTGGCTGATTTACTCAGCCACAATTATTTCAATCCACGCTCCCCGTGTGGG
>JAZRXK010000030.1:0-34606 GCA_045600185.1 Desulfocucumaceae bacterium | reverse complement strand
CTTCTGTAAGTCGGAGTAGTTCACAGTATCAGGCTTGGTTTTGATGGGGGATTAAAATGACTGATTGGCTGAAGCTGCGAAAATTGTTCACTTCCACTTTTTGTATTTCAGCTTTTACGGTGGGAGGAGGAGCGGTAATTGTTCCTCTGCTGCAAAGAAAGTTTGTTGAGGATTTGGGATGGATTGAAGAACAGGAAATGCTGGATATGGTGGCGATTGCTCAGGCCTCTCCCGGAGTTATGGCAGTTAATGTTTCTATTATGATTGGTTATCGGGTGGCTGGAGCGGTGGGAGCTTTGCTGACTGTTTTGGCTACTGTCCTGCCTCCTCTTTTAATTATGTCTGTTATTGCCATGGGCTACCGGAACTTTCAGGAGAATCGACTGGTGCGTTTGTTTTTAAGCGGAATGCAGGCAGCAGTAGGAGCCTTTTTGGTTAATATGGTTTACAAAATGGTCAAAATTGTGTTTAAACAAAAAGAAGTCCTGCCTCTGGTTTTGTTGTTTGCGGCAGTTCCGGTAGCCTTGTGGGGGCAGTTTAATGTGGTGTTGGTTATTTTGGCCTGTGGTTTGGCCGGGGTCGGACAAGTCCTGTTTAAAAAATATAAATTAAAAAAAGAGAACCGTTGATCGGCTGGTTTCTTTAACACGCCGTGAGCAAGAAATCCCCCACCTCTATAGGTGGCGGGATGAATTGCGATAAACACGGCGTTTTCTTGACTTTTGTTATTTATAGTGTTATAGTCATAATATAAATGGTAGGCTGGGAATCAGCCGAACCTAACGCTTGTGGACATTGTGTAAGACTTGAGCTAACGATTATGTTAGCCAGGCAGTAGTGGTTGAAGCAAGAAGCTCCGACTTCTATAAGTCGGAGTAGTTCACATGTTAACTAAATATTGCCACAGCCAAACCAGAGTTCTGGTGGCAGCAGAATCAATGACTGAATTAAGATTGGATCCCCAGACTTTCAGCAGTTCGGTTTTGCTGTCAGTTGAGTTTTGCAGGGTTAAAGCAAAGTGGTAAACCAGAGAATCACCGGATTTTTGCAGAAATTCTCCGCTGCCAATACTTAATTGCAAATCGGCTGGACTTATCGGTTGAGGGGCTTTAATAATTCCACCCCGCCAAAAATCGGAGGCTTCCGGCAAAATTGCTAATTGAGAAGCAACAAGACCGCCGGTAAAGTCTTCCTGCAAGCTCAGGGTTAATTTTTTCTGCTGCAAAATCTGACCAATCACCTGGGGCAGAGTCTGCTCGTCAGTGCCATAAATATATTGACCTGCTCTTTGCCGAATTTTGTTTTCCATTTCCGCAATCATTTGGTGAATTTGAGCTTCTTCTCTGGCTTTGGCGGCTATCCGCAGATGCACTTCAAATTTTTTGGCAGTGGGGGCTACAGTTGGGTTGGAGCTTTTAAGTAAATCGCTTAATGTTTCATCCAAAGCAGATTCGCCAATCCCGCAAAAGCGTAAAATTTTATAAGCCAGCTTGGAGCGGTTTTTTCCCAAAACCTGTTCCAGGCGGGGACGCAGAACTTCATGCAGCATTTTTTTAAATTCTCTGGGTGGTCCGGGCAGCAGAGCAAAAATTTTATTCTGACCATTCCAGACAGTCTTCAGCCAAACTCCGGGAGCAGTGCCAATGGGGTTATCCAAAGCCTCGCCGCCGATGGGGATTAAAGCCTGCCTTTCGTTGTTGGTGGCAATTTTCAGTCCTCTTTCCCGAAAATAGCGGCTCATAATTTGAAAAGCCCTTTCATCACGAACGAGTTCCACTCCCACGGCCTGAGCCAGAGATTCTCTGGATAAATCATCTTCAGTCGGCCCCAGACCGCCTCCCATAATAATTAAGTCGGCACGAGCCATTGCCTGCCGCAAAGCTTCGACACAGCTATTCAGGTTATCTCCAACTGTAATTTGAAAATGCAGGTCAATGCCCAATTCAGCCAATTCCTGCTGCAAAAGCTGGCAGTTGGTGTTCAGAGATTGACCCAGCAATAATTCAGTTCCGGTAAAAATAGCTTCTGCACGCATATTTTTCCCTCCTTGATTTTTCTTTTTTTTCTTTTTATCCAGGGTGTGCGGCAAGTTCAAGCCTTCCAGAAACAGAACGATTTCCTTTAATAAATATTTGTCTTCCTCAGTCAAAGGAGCTGAAAGCAACATTTCCGGTCTGTTTTGCAGGGTTTTCAGCAGGGACTGCCGCCGCCGCCAAAGCCGAATTTTTTGATGATGTCCATTAAATAAAATTTCCGGTACGGTCAGACCCTCCAGATTGCGGGGTCGGGTATATTGCGGATATTCCAGCAATCCTTCACTGAAGGATTCTTCCTCAGTGGAAGCAAATTCGCCCAAAACACCGGGAATCAGCCTGACCACTGCATCCGTTAAAATCATAGCCGGAAGTTCTCCGCCGGTCAGGACATAATCGCCAATGGAGATTTCTTCATCAATTTCCTGATCAATAATGCGTTGATCAATTCCTTCATAATGACCGCAGACCAGAATTAAGTGCTGTTCCTGAGCCAATTCCTGCACCAGAGCCTGAGTGAGAGGACGGCCGGCGGGGGAAAGATAAATGGTTCGGGCGGGAGTTTGGGGCAAAAAGGAACGAGCCTGCATAATGGCAGCCAGAACCGGCTGAGCCAGCATAACCATGCCTGCTCCGCCGCCATAGGGAACATCATCGGCCATTTTGTGTTTATTGCTGGCATAATCTCGAATATTCAGCAAAGAGATTTCGGCCAGCCCTTTATCCTGAGCCCTTTTCAGCATACTGACGGTTAAAGGCCCCGTAAACATTTCCGGAAAAAGAGTTAGAATATCAATTCGCATTTTCTACCTCCGGCAAAATTATATCCATTCTGCCTGCTTCCAGATCAACCTTCTGTACCACTTTTTTCAGGGCTGGAATTAAAACTGGCCTGCCTTCCGGGGGTTGAATAACATATACATCATTGGCTGCCGTTTGAATAACTTCGGTTATGGTTCCCAAAAAACCCTTTTCCAAATCATAAGCCTGCAAACCGACGATCTCAAAAAGATAAAAATGATCCCTCGGCAGTTTTTTGACTTCTTCTCTGGGAATCTGAATTAAAGAGCCTTTGAGCAAAGCTGCCTGATCCAGATCGGTGATTTGGGGAGAAGCGGCGATAATCTGTTGTTTGTGCCAGCGAGCTTTGGACAGCTCCAGCTTTTGATGCTGATTGTTTTTCCAAAGCAAAATCTGGGGTTGTTCAAAAAATCGTTCCGGAAAGTCGGTCAGCGGATAAATTTTAAATTCACCTCGACAGCCATGGGTAGAGGTAATTTTGCCAATTGTAATATATTGTTCCATAATTATTTGTCTCCTGATTTATCTGTTGTCGGAAGCGAAGGACGAATAGCGACCACCTGACCATCTTCCAAAACTATTTCCCGCCCCGGATTAAGAGGATCCAGATAATCACCTACAGCAATTTGCAGCAGACCTTCCATTTGGCCTTGCATAATTTCCTGTCCCAAAGGCATTTCCTGTACGGATTTTATTTTATCCAGCAGCTTTTGCCGGGAATCCTGGTTAATGGCTCTTTCTCTTTCCAAATGCTGGCGAGCGGCAGCCAGACCACCCGGATTCTTTTTTTCCAGCTCGTTAAGCATACGGCGGCTTTGAAATTCCATTTGCTGCATTTGATTATCAATGATTTCCAAAGCAGACTGAATTTCAGCAATGGTTTTTTTTCGATAGTTTTCCGTAACCTTAACAATTATTTTGACCGGTTGAATTACATGAATTTCCTGCACCTGAAAATACCTCCTGAATTGAAAGTGAACTATCCATCACCCAAAGGCAATGGGCTTCCAAGGTGTTAACGCATTTGTTTAATATGCAATTTTCCATCTGTTACCAGTTATTTGCACTGACTGTTTATATCCCACCGTCTGAAGGCAGGACATTTTCAGCTCCAAACTTATAATTGACGCTCCCAGGCCGCTGAAGCACATGGGGTTTTTGCCCGTGAGCAATTTATAAATAAAGAGAGTATCCCAAAGAATTGCCGATTACGCAAGACAACAATAATTTGGAATCCCCTCTTTGAAAAGTCATTATTGAAAGGAAGCGGGCTTTTAACTCACTGCCTTCAGGCAGTGGGTTTATCGCCCAACTTTATAGTGGCGTTTAAACTATATCCAGAGTAACTTTTTTTCTTTTTTTTACAGAGGCCGCCTTGACTACGGTTCGCAGTGCTTTGGCCACCCGTCCCTGTTTGCCGATCACTTTGCCCATATCTTCCGAGGCTACTTTCAGTTCGATAAAATAATTGCGGTCGGTTTCATTAACAATAACCTGAACCTCCTCTGGTTTGTCTACCAGAGATTTTACCAAAACTTCAACAATAGCTTTCATTGTTGCTTTGTCCTCCCCAGCTTGCCGGTTTTATTGGATGATGCCGGATTTTTTGAATAAGCCACGCACAGTGTCGGTTAATTGAGCTCCCTGAGACATCCAATAGGCAGATCTTTCCGCATTAACTTTAATTTCTGACGGTTGTTTTAAAGGATCATAATAGCCTAATTCTTCAATAAAACGGCCATCTCTGGCACAATGCGAATCAGCTACAACGATTCTGTAAAAAGGTTTTTTCTTGGCACCCATTCTTTTTAAACGAATTTTAACCATGAGGTTCAGCTCCTTAAAAAATATATTAAAATTTGACTTTCTTGCGATGAACTTTTTTTCTGGGTTTGGGGGGATGCTGCTGCATAAATTGTTCCAAGCCCTGTTTTTTGACTTTGCGGGACTTTTTGTCCAGACCTTCCATTTCCATGATTTGCTTAATCATTTTGCGGGTTTGCTCAAATTGCTTGAGCAGCTTATTTACCGACTGCACCGAAGTGCCGCTGCCCAGGGCAATTCTTTTTTTGCGGCTGCCGCTGATTTCGTGGGAATGTTCTCTTTCCCAGGGGGTCATGGACTTAATAATGGCTTCAACATAAACCAGTTCTTTTTCGTCAAAGCTTTCCAAATCTTTAAGTTTTTTCACGGAACCCAGACCGGGAATCATGCCTAAAAGCTGGCTTATGGATCCCATTTTTTTGACTTCCTGTAACTGAGCCAAAAAATCGTCCAGGGAAAAATCAGCCGCCCGAATTTTTTGATTCAGCTTTTCCACCTGTTCAGCATCAAAGGCTTCCTGGGCTTTTTCAATAAGGGTCATAACATCCCCCATACCCAAAATTCGGTCAGCCATGCGATTCGGATGGAAAACTTCCAAAGCATTCAGTTTTTCTCCCGTACCAATATATTTAATCGGACAACTGGTCACAGCTCGAATGGATAAAGCTGCTCCGCCTCTGGTGTCCCCGTCCAGCTTGGTTAAAATAACTCCGTCCAGACCCAGTTTCTGATTAAAGGTTTCGGCAACATCTACTGCCACCTGGCCGGTCATGGAATCGACCACCAATAAAATTTCATGGGGTTTAACGGTGGATTTAACGGCGATCAGTTCTTCCATCAGCTCTTCATCTATGTGCAGACGGCCTGCGGTATCAATAATAACTATATCCTGCCCGTTGCTTTGGGCATATTCCAAAGCTCCTTTGGCAATATTGACCGGAGTTTGTTTATCACCCATGGAGAAAACAGGGATCTTGAGCTGTTCGCCCAAAACCTGCAGTTGTTTAATGGCGGCTGGACGATAAATATCGGCTGCCACCAGCAGGGGGCTTTTGCCATCTTTTTGCAAAAGAGCGGCTAATTTGGCGGAAGTGGTGGTTTTGCCGCTTCCCTGCAAACCAACCATCATTAAGACAGTAGGCGGTCTGGAGGAAATATTGATTTTGTTTTGAACGCTGCCCATCAATTCGGCCAGTTCGTCATGGACAACTTTAATAACCTGCTGTCCGGGGGACAGGCTGGTTAAAATATTATTGCCAATGGCTTTTTCCCTGACATTTTGCTGAAAAGTCTTAACTACCTTAAAATTAACATCAGCATCCAGCAGGGCTCGGCGAATCTCCTTTAAAGCTTCATCAACATCAGCTTCAGTTAATTTGCCTTTATTTCTCAGTTTTTTGAAGGTATCCTGTAATTTTTCGGCTAATCCGGAAAAGACCATTTAGGGTTCCTCCTATAAAAATCTTTTGGCTGTTCAGAGTTTTTTCCAGGGGAAGGATCAGTCGTTTTCTAAAACCTGCCAGATTAGGGTGGAAACTTCCTGATAATCATCTTTCAGCAAATCCAAAGCTTTTTTTAATAAAGCCTGCTGCTGTTGAGCTTTGACAACCAGTCCCAGTTTGGCTTCGTATTTTTGCAGGGCTTGGACAGTTCGCTTTAAAGTATCATAAACCGCCTGCCGGCTAATCTGCATTTCCTGACTGATTTCTGACAAAGACCAGTTTTCACCATAATAAAGTTCAAGCAGTTGCTGCTGGCGTTTAGTCAACAAAGCTCCATAAAAATCGTAGTAAAGATTGATTTTAGCAAAGTTTTCCATGCTCAATTCCTCATTTGACGCTCCCACTCTGCTGAAGCAGCGGGGATTCGGAAGAAGTGTTTAAGCAATTCTTATTCTTCGAGGACTCGCCAAAAGCCCAATACACAGTTTTTCGCAGTCGAAATTCTGCTTACTTTTACGAAGTATGCTGGCACTTACATTGACATCAGCGTTGATGGCTGTGCCATTTTTACTTTTATACAAACTGTGCTTCGGCACGGTCAGAAAGCAAGGCGGGCTTCATCCCCAGTGCTGAAGCACATGTTTTTTTGCCCGTGAGCAATTCGTAACTTAAAGAAAGAATGCAGTTTGTTTTAAGCAAGCTTTAAACCGTCATAATTTCTTTTTCTTTTTCAGCAAAAACTTTATCCACTTCTTTAATGTATTTATCAGTCAGTTTTTGGCATTGATCCTGACTATTGTGCATTTCATCCTCAGAAATTTCGGATTTTTTCTCCAAAGACTTAATCTGTTCATTGGTATCCCGCCGCAGATTGCGAATAGCTACCCGACTTTCTTCCGCTTTCTTTTTAGCCAGTTTAACCAATTCTTTGCGTCTTTCTTCGGTTAATTGAGGAACAGCCAAACGGATCACAGTTCCATCATTGGTTGGATTGATACCCAGATCCGATTTTTGAATGGCTTTTTCAATATCGCCAATCATTTTTTTATCCCAGGGCTGAATGACCAAAAGACGGGCTTCCGGAACTGAAATATTGGCAACCTGATTAAGAGGAGATGGAGTTCCATAATAATCTACGGTAATTTTATCCAATAAAGCCGGGGTAGCTCTTCCAGCCCGTAAAGAAGCCAAATCTTTTTTTAATGCTTCCACGCTTTTTTGCATATGTTCTTCGGTTTCTGCAATAACTTTTTTAACCATATATTATCAACCTCCGTCAGCAAAACCGATACTTTTGGCAGCTTGATTTTTAACTTCCGATATAAGTACCAATAGTTTCGCCCATAATAGCTTTCATAATATTGCCAGACTGATTCAGATTAAATACCAGCAGAGGGATTTTATTATCCATACACAAAGATATGGCAGTGGTATCCATAACTGTTAGTCCTCTGTTCAGCACTTCAATGTAAGTAAGCCTGTCAAACTTTTCCGCTTCCGGATTTTTTTTGGGATCGCTGTCATAAACCCCGTCTACGGTTTTGGCCATCAGAATAATTTCCGCCTCAATTTCAGCCGCCCTCAAGGCTGCCGTGGTGTCAGTAGAAAAATAGGGATTACCGGTACCGGCAGCAAAAATGACAACCCGACCTTTTTCCAAATGCCGAATAGCCCGCAAACGAATATACGGTTCAGCTACTTCCCGCATTTCAATGGCAGTCTGCACTCTGGTATCCATGCCCTGCTTGGACAGACCATCCTGCAAAGCCATGGAATTGATTACGGTGGCCAACATTCCCATATAGTCGGCGGTAGTTCGATCCATTCCCTGAGTGGAACCGGCTACGCCTCTCCAGATATTGCCGCCGCCTACCACAATAGCTACCTGCACATTATTGCTGACAATTTTTTTGACCTCAGAGGCAATGGAGGAAACCACTGCCGGATCAATGCCATAGCCCTTGTCTCCAGCCAAAGCCTCACCGCTTAATTTTAAAACTACCCTGCGATATCTGGGAATTACCATGGGAAACTGCACCCTCTCTAAAAGTTTCTAAAAGTTTATTTCTGAGACATTTTGGCTACTTCAGAAGCAAAATCATCTTCTCTTTTTTGCAGTCCTTCGCCAAGTTCATAACGCACAAAACGACGAACGGAGATATTTTCTCCAATTTTGCCGATTTTTTCGGTTAATAATTCTTTAACGGTAACATCCGGATTTTTAATAAAAGGCTGTTCCATCAGGCAAATTTCTTTATAGAATTTTTCAATCCGTCCCTGAACCATTTTGGCGATAATTTTTTCCGGTTTACCTTCATTAGCTGCCTGAGCGGCCAAAATTTCTTTTTCTTTTTCTACGACATCAGCCGGAACTTCTTCGATTCGAACATATTCCGGTTTGGAGGCAGCCACCTGCATGGCCAAATCTCTGGCCAGGGATTTAAATTCGTCAGTTTTGGCTACAAAATCGGTTTCGCAGTTCAGTTCCAGCAAAACCCCAATCCGACCGATACCGTGAATATAGGATTCAACCAGACCTTCGGTGGCAACTCGGCTGGCTTTTTTGGCAGCAGCAGCCTTACCGGTTTCCCGCAGATGGTCAACGGCCTTTTGCAAATCACCGTCTACAGCAGCCAGAGCTTTTTTGCAGTCCATCATGCCGGCTCCAGTCATTTCTCTTAATTCTTTTACCATTTTGGCACTTATTTCAGCCATAATAGATCATCTCCTTAGTAAAATTTTAATTTATAACGGCCAAAAAAGGCAGAAAAGCTTCCTTGGTGGGAAGATTCCTGCCCTTCTATTCCAAGCCTTATTCAGCAACTTCTTCGACGACCGGTTCTTCTTCCTGAATTTGTTCACCCTGTTTGCCTTCCAAAACAGCATCAGCCATTTTGCCGGTCAAAAGGCGGACGGCTCGAATAGCATCATCATTACCGGGAATGACATAATCAACTTCATCCGGATCGCAGTTGGTGTCAACAATAGCTACAATCGGGATATTTAATTTGCGGGCTTCAGCTACAGCAATGCGTTCTTTTCTGGGGTCAATGACAAACAAAGCTCCCGGCAGTTTCCGCATATTTTTAATTCCGCCCAAAAACTTATCCAGGCGTTCTTTTTCATGCAGTAATTGAGCAACTTCTTTTTTGGGCAGCAGGCTCATGCGTCCATCTTCAGCCATTTTTTCCAGTTCATGCAAGCGATCAATCCGGCGACGAATAGTCTGAAAGTTGGTCAGCATACCGCCCAGCCAACGCTGGTTGACATAGAACATTTCGCATCTTTGAGCTTCGTCCCGAACAGATTCCTGAGCCTGTTTTTTAGTGCCGACAAACAAAACAGAGTCTCCGTTCATAGCAACGCTTCTGATAAAATTATAAGCTTCATCAACTTTGCGTACAGTTTTTTGCAGGTCAATAATGTAAATCCCATTACGATCGGTAAAGATATACTTACCCATTTTGGGATTCCAACGCCGGGTCTGGTGTCCAAAATGTACTCCAGCTTCCAACAGTTGTTTCATGGAAATAACGCCCATATTTTACCTCCCAGGTTTTTCCTCCGCCGGATTCAGCTAAAGACAAGATTTTCCGTTCAGAAAACACCCTTATCCTGATCCTCCAGCGTGCGTATTATTACAGCTTTAGACTGTTCTGTTCATTATAAACGATTGTTTCAATAATTGCAAGGAATTATTTAAATCTCAGAAATAATTATAGCATCAATTTGGTATGAAGAAAGATACAAAACAAAAATAACTCTGCTTTTGTTCAAAGCAGAGCAGATTTTTTAATCAAGCTTTCGAATTCTTTTTTGAGCTAAAGACAGAATTGCCCAGGCCGCTATTCCCAAAGCAATAACTATAAACCCTAAAACAGTTTCGCTCAAGCTGAAAGTACAAAAAGCTTCACCTGCTGACAGAGCAAAAAAGCCATCTACCAGCCACATTAAGGTTGCTCCCCAATAAATCAAAGCCAAAGTACCAAAAACCAGTTTGCCGGATTTATAGTGAAAAAAAGTAGCGATAATTGCTGCCAGAGCAGTTAAGACCAAACACATTATTCCTGAACAGCTTTCTTAATTTTTTGACGCTCCAAATACTTGGAGGCTAAAAGCATAACACCCCAGGCAGCAGTTACAACCGCAGCCATACTCACCCCATTGACGGCTATTTCCTTTAGCATAATTTGAATACCTGCCGTACTGCTCATGGCGGTTAAAAAAGGAGGTGTCACAACTATTTCTCCATGCCAAATATGTTCTGCCAATAATAAAAAGCTTCCGCCCCACAACATTTTATTCAGCCAGCCAAGCTTCTGACTAAAAGAAGATTGTGGATTTTTTTCCCGTTTCTCTACCTGTTTTTTTACCACAGAAACTGCCACCGCTTCAACCAACGGAGCTATAAAGCAAGCCATAGGAAATACCTCCCTGATTTTTTGAAGTTCTTTTGAAGTTCTTATGTTTTACTATACACCAGGAACAATCTAAAAGCAAATAAAAAAACCGGAACAATTTCCAGTTTTATTGGTAGCGGCGCAGGGATTTGAACCCCGGACACCACGGGTATGAACCGTGTGCTCTGACCAACTGAGCTACACCGCCATATATGGAGCCGTTAACCAGATTTGAACTGGTGACCTCATCCTTACCAAGGATGCGCTCTACCTGCTGAGCTATAACGGCATTTTTTATTGGTTGCGGGGGCAGGATTTGAACCTGCGACCTTCGGGTTATGAGCCCGACGAGCTGCCAGCTGCTCCACCCCGCGACAAGTGATGGAAATGGTGGAGGGGGCAGGATTCGAACCTGCGAAGGTATCACCGGCAGATTTACAGTCTGCTCCCTTTGGCCGCTCGGGAACCCCTCCATATTCTACTTTCCTGGTGCCGGTGATGGGACTCGAACCCGCAACCTGCTGATTACAAATCAGCTGCTCTGCCAATTGAGCTACACCGGCATCACCGTCAACGCAATTACGATGATAGCATAAAACCAGGAGTCTGTCAACACTTTTCAGTGGAAATTTATCGGAAAAATTATAAAAATTTTTATTTGTTAATCAGTCAGTTACTCTCGTTTTTCCAAATACCTTTCCAGTTTCCTTTTAACTCTTTGCAGGGCATTGTCAATGGATTTAACATGGCGATCCAGTTCCTGAGCAATTTCCTGATAAGACTTGCCTTCCAGATAGGACATTAAAACTTTCCATTCCAGAGAACTCAGGATTTCTCCCATTTTTTCCTCAATATCGGAAAATTCTTCTCTGCTGATAATCAGTTCTTCCGGATCGGTAATGCGGGTTCCGGAAATAACATCCAGCAAAGTGCGATCGGAATCCTCATCATAAATGGGCTTATTCAAAGAAACATAAGAATTCAGGGGAATATGTTTCTGACGGGTAGCTGTTTTAATGGCTGTAATAATCTGGCGGGTGATACATAATTCAGCGAAGGCTCTAAAAGAAGAAAGCTTGTCCAGTCGAAAATCCCTGATGGCTTTGTAAAGTCCAATCATTCCTTCCTGAATAATATCCTCTCGATCTGCCCCAATCAGGAAATAAGATCGTGCTTTGGCTCTGACGAAATTTTTATATTTATTGATTAAATATTCCTGAGCCTGATCATCGCCTTCCCGAGCCAGACCTACGATTTCTTCATCCGGCATAATGGTTAGATTTTCTACTTTTTGAGCATTATTCATCTGATAAATCCTCCCTCCAGACAATTAAGCAATAATTGTCGAAAACGAGTCTGGTCAGGCCGGTTTAAAATCAACGGATTTTGGCCTCATGCTTATTATAGCTTACCATTCAAAGCAGCGTCAAGTTAAATAAATTACCAGAAAATCCTAGTTGTTCATTCCTGTCCACACCATTCAGGATCTTCGCCAGGATTCAAAAAGCTGCCGCAAATCTCCTCCCAGGCGATTTTCCAGATAATTGTCCACTGGTGAAGAGGAGCAATTTTTTTCCTGAGTTTCTTTTTTCAACTGCTTCAAGCGTTCCCAAAGCTCCTGGGGAGTAACCCGATAGGCTCCCTGACCAAAAACCACAAATTGTTCGTCCCCATCCAAAGTAGTTACAAAAACCTTTCCTTTTTTAGAAAGAGAGCCTACCATTTTTTCGATAACACTATCCGCTGTTTCTCCTTTTTGGCTGTAAATAACTTCCACTCCGTTAATCATTTCTGAAGAACGGGCATTCCAGGGAACCTGATGAGCATCAAAAACCAGGATCACCTTGCGGCCGGTAAGAGCAGCATATTCGGTTAAGTAATCCAACAGCTTATCCCGGGCATGACTTAAATTTTCCAATTTTAATTTTTCCAGCTGCGGCCAGGCATAAATTACATTATAGCCGTCCACCACCAAATACTCGTCCATTTATATACTCCACTTAACTTTACCCCAGGTGAGGTGGCAAGGGATTCATTTTTTGCTGACTTAATATTGAAGAATTTTGCCGAACTACCTCATACAATAAAACCCCAGCCGCCACAGAAGCATTCAAACTTTCCACTTGTCCCAGCATGGGAATCTGCACCAGCAGATCACATTTTTCTTTAACTAAGCGGCTAAGTCCCCTGCCTTCTCCGCCAATAACCACTGCCAAAGGCAAATCCAGTTTGGACTGCCAAAACATCTGGCCGCCCATATCCGCCCCAACTACCCAAAGACCCTGTTTTTTCAGCCAATCCAGAGCAGAAGCCAAATTAGCTACCCTGGCCACCGGCACATATTCCGCAGCTCCAGCCGAGGTTTTCAGAACGGTTGAATTCAGCGAAGCCGCCCGCCTTTTGGGAATGATGGCTCCTTTAACCCCGCAGGCTTCAGCAGAACGCAAAATTGCTCCCAGATTGTGCGGATCATTGATTTCGTCCAAAACCAGCAGAAAAGGCTTTTCGCCGGCCTGAGCCAGCAAATCTTTTAATTCCCAATAATTTTGAGCAGCAGCATAGGCCACAATTCCCTGATGATTGGCTCCGCCGGTCAGCCGATCCAGTTTTTCTTTTTCCACCCACTGCATGGGAATATGAGCTACTTTGGCCAAACCAACCAGTTCTTTTAAAATATTGCCCCGGCTTTCCTCAGCCAGCAGAATCCGGTTTAAGGAACGCCCGGATTTCAAGGCCTCCCGCACCGGGTTACGCCCCAGCAGAAGATCTTCTTTTCTTTTTTCCAGATTTTTATCCGGCTTAAAATTTCGCTCCATATTCTGGCAATCCTGCTCGGCTCTGAAAGCTGCATTTTGATGGTTTCCGGCTGTTCTTTTGCTGTGATCCGCTCCGAGACTCCTGTTTGCCGGGGCAGTCAATCTGGCAGTACGGCCTTTTTTATTCTCCACTTTCATTCATTCCTCCATTTTCCACCCATTGAAAAATTTGCTTCATCAATGCTTCCAAACGCTCCAAACGGTTTTCCAAAAACAAATAGCCAACCAAAGCTTCCAAACCGGTACTCCAGCGATAAGCAGTTACAGAAGCCGAACGGGGACTATGCCCGTTTTTGGCATTGCGTCCCCGTTTGGCTATTGCCGCTTCTTCCGTTTCCAATTCCGATTCCAAAAAACGCAGGGCTTTGGCCTGAGTGTCAGCACAAACATACCGCACTGCTTGTTTATGCAAAGCCTTATTGCCCAGAAAGCCCTGAGCCAGTAAATGCTTTCTGACCATTAGTTCATAAACGGCATCACCCAAATAAGCCAAATCCAAAGAGGACAGGTGTTCCTTTTGTTCTTTGCTTAAATTATCCAACAAAATTTACCTCGGCTGCTTATTTTCAGTCTTGTTTTTTCCATCTGGCTCCCTTGGGAGTATCTTCCAGAGTAAGTCCCAATTCCGCCAGCCGATCCCGAATTTTATCCGAACAGGCGTAATCCTTGCGGCTGCGGGCTTCCTGCCGCACTTCGATTAACAAAGCCATCAGCCCTTCCAGCAAGCCATCATCAGCAGCGGCAGCTGCTTCTTCCAAAATCAAATGCCGTTCAGAGTCAACCTTGAACAGGCTTAAAACAAAGTTAAAGACTTCAAAAATTGACCAGGCTTCAGTTAAAACCTGCTGATTACGGCCACCATTCCCCAGATAGGCATTAACCGCTCCAACCATTTCAAACCAGACTCCAATGGCCAAAGCAGTATTAAAATCATCATCCATGGCCTTTTCAAAGTCAGCTTTAAATTCTGCCAGCCGATCCCGGAAACTTTGATCGGAAGCTTCCACCGTATCAGTTAAATCTCCCTGTAAAGCTTCCTGTAAGCCCCGCAAAGAGTTTTTAATTCTGGTCAGGGCTTTGGTGGCTTCTTTCAGCTTTTGATCATCAAAGTCCAGGGGGCTGCGGTAATGAGTGGAAAGAAGGAAGAAACGAACTGCTTCCGGAGCAAACTTGTCTATAATATCCCGTACAATAAAAAAGTTCCCCAGAGACTTGGACATTTTTTCCTGATTAACAGTAATAAAGCCATTGTGCATCCAATAGCGAACAAAATTTGCTCCGGTAGCAGCTTCAGATTGAGCAATTTCATTTTCGTGATGCGGGAAAATTAAATCATAACCGCCGCCATGAATATCAAAATCCGTTCCCAAATATTTCAGGGACATGGCCGAACATTCAATATGCCAGCCGGGACGACCCAAACCCCAGGGACTTTCCCAGGCAGGTTCGCCCGGTTTAGCCGCTTTCCATAAAACAAAATCCATGGGATGCTTTTTCTTCTGGTTAATTTCCACTCTGGCTCCAGACTGCATATCCTCCAGAGAACGCCCGGACAGCTTGCCATATTCCGGAAAGCTTTCAATGCTGTAATAAACATCTCCGTCCACAACATAAGCATGACCCTTTTCCACCAGAGTGCTGACCATGGAAATAATTTCCGGCAGATGCTCGGAAACCTTGGGATGCACTTCCGCCCGCATAACATTCAAGGCATCAGCATCCTGAAAATATTCCTGAATATATTTTTGAGCTAAAGCCAAAGCATCTTCGCCTTCTTCATTAGCCCGATTGATAATTTTATCATCAATATCTGTAAAATTTTGAATATAAGTAACCTTATAGCCCTTATATAAAAAATATTTGCGAACAGTATCAAAAACCACCAGAAAACGGGCATTACCCAAATGAATATAATTATAAGTAGTCGGCCCGCAAACATACATACCCACAGTTTGAGGAGATTTGGGTACAAATTCTTCTTTTTTTCTGGTCATTGTATTAAAAAGCTGCATAAAAACTTACCTCCCAGATTTTTGGTATTCAGCTAATTGGCTTTCCAGTTGGGCAATGCGTTTTTCCAAAGCCTGCATAGTTTCGGCTATGGGATCCGGCAGTTTGTCATGAGCCAGATCTATACCCTGCTTATCTCTAAGGCGTTGGCCATCCTGAATGACTACCCGCCCGGGAACGCCTACTACCGTACTGTTGGCCGGAACCGGTTTTAAAACTACCGAACCTGCTCCGATTTTGGCATTATCCCCTACTTCAAAAGAACCTAAAACCTTGGCTCCGGTGCTTATAACCACATTATTGCCCACAGTGGGATGCCGCTTGCCTTTTTCCTTGCCGGTGCCGCCCAAAGTTACCCCCTGATACAAGGTTACATTATCCCCGACCACAGCAGTCTCCCCAATGACCACACCCATTCCATGGTCAATAAATAAACCTTCTCCAATTACAGCTCCCGGATGAATTTCAATTCCGGTCATAAAGCGGGAAAACTGAGAAATAAAACGAGACAGAACAAACCATTTGTGGCGGTACAAAAAATGTGCTACCCGGTGCATCAAAATAGCATGCAGACCGGGATAACAAAGTAAAACTTCCAAAGTATTTTTGGCAGCCGGATCTCTTTCAAAAACCGCTTTGATCTCTCGTCGCAATCTCCCCATATATTGTTCCCCCCTCTTTTCAGTATATTGACGCTCCCACACTGCTGAAGCAGCGGAGATTCGGAAGAAGTTCAATTGTTTAAGCAATTCTTATTCTTCCGGGACTCGCCAAAAGCCCAATACACAGTTTTTCGCAGTCGAAATTCTGCTTACTTTTATACAAACCATGCTTCGGCACGGTCAGAAATTAAGGCGGCTTCATCCCCAGTGCTGAAACACATGGGGTTTTCGCCCGTGAGCAATTTATAAATGTTTAAGCCCTAATCCAAAGGCAGGAAAACAGGCTGCAACCCTCCAACAGGACAGGCTGAATCAGTTTAATTATACCAGAAAGCTTCAATTTTGACAACCAGGTCAGCAGCTTTGCACTTAAAATCAGCCCCGCTTGAACCAACCGGCTTTCAGTTGTTCCCAACGCCTGATAATTCCGGCAGCCTGACGGCCGATTTTGGGCAGCTTTTGAGCATCTTCTGAATTTAAAGCACCTGAAAGAATTACAGCCAGACCATAAATTACCGCTCCCGCCACAATGGAAATAAGAATGGCCAAAATATAACTATGCAGTCCAGCCAGAGTGCAGGCATAAATTTTCCAGACAGCCAGACCCATAATGGCCGTAGCCAGAGCCGGACGCAGCAAACCCCGAACCACAGGAAAAGAAAAACCAATTAAGCGGTGAATTGATAAAATATTCAAAGCCGAGGCAATTAAAAAGGCTGAGCTGGTTCCCAAAGCGGCTGCCCGGATTTCCAAAGAAGTCGGGGTTAAAAAGTAAGTAACCGCTACCTTGACCACCAGACCAATCAATAAATTGCGAACCGGTATTCCGGGCTTGCCTGCCCCTTGCAAGGTTCCGGATAAAACCAGATTGATCCCCCAGAATAAAATAGCCGGGGTAATGCAGGACAAAGGAATTCCAGCCGGTTCACTATTATAAATCCACAAGGTTAAGGGAGAAGCCAAAACAAAAAGTCCGGTGGCTGCCGGCAAGGAAGTCAGAATCGAAAGCCGCATGGACTGGCTTAATTTTTGCCGAATATCTTCATATTTTTTCAAAGTGAAGGCTTCTGAAACAAAAGGCACCATGCTTGTTCCCATGGAAAGAGAAAAAACAATGCTCAAATTGACAAAGGACATGGCATATTGTGTAAACTGGCCATAAAAAGCAGTAGCCTCGGATAAGGTATAGCCGCAAAGCTGCAAACGGTTAATGACAATGACATTATCCAATATATTCGCAATGGACATGGAAATACTGGCCAAAGAAATGGGAATGGAAACCGCTAAAACTTTTTTCAGTAAAGAACTGTATTTTTCCGGTTCAGCCGTTTGCTCCGGTATCAGCACTTTTAATTGCGGTTTAACCCGCAAAAAAAAGAAGATTAAAACTAAAAGGGAAGCAATTCCTCCGCATAAACTCCCCAGATTGGCTCCAGCCGCTCCATAAGAAAGACTATAGCCAACCAGAAAGAAGCTGAACAGCAAGGTTCCAGTAACCAGAAAAATTTGATCCGCCACCTGAGACCAGGCCACAGCCGTCATATTCTGCAAACCCTGAAACAAGCCCCGAAAGGCAGCTACGACTGCTCCGAAAAACACCACCGGAGCAATGGCTTTCAGCCCCCAATAACAATCAGGATTGCCAACAAGACCCCAGTCAATCAGCCATCCGGCTCCAAAAAATAAAATGGACGAAAAAATCAGCCCGGTTCCCAGCATGGCCCATAAGGCAGCCTGGAAGGTTCGATAAGCATCTTTATACAGGTTGGAGGCCATTTTACGGGAAATCAGGCTGGCCACCCCCACCGGAATTCCGGCAGAAGAAACAGTGTAAAACAGATAAAAAATCTGATTGGGAATGGCATAAATACCCATACCTTCATCACCCAGAATTCGTCCCAGAGGAATTCGGTAAGCCGCTCCCAAAACCCGAACTGCAATAGCTGCAACAGCCAGCACAAAAGCACCCTGCAGCATGGTTTGTTTGATTAACTTTTTAGTCATTATGATCATCCTTTGCTTCAGGATAACGCCGCAAAGGAGTAATTTTGGCTCTCTGCTTCTGAGGGCTTGGAACTTCAGTCAGTTCCAGATAATAAATATGTTCGGGACGGGTTAACACCGTTACCACGCCTCGTTCCGGCTCAGTCAGCCAAATACCCTTTATCTGAATCATCTCCCCCCAAAATTCATGCTGAATTTTTTGAGGTACTTCCAAAACTTCCATTTCCCAGCCTTTGACATTGATCAGCATATTTTGAGTTTTCATCTGTATTTTTCCTCCAGCTTCGCTTACTTCCTTTTATCATATCACAAAATTATCTCCAACCCCAAATTTTTGGAGCCTGAATTTCAGCTTTTTAGAAAAAATTTTTCCAATAAGGGGGTTGATTTTTGTTTTTGAAGATAGTATAATTAAATCCATCAGTTCCAGAAGCCGGAGTGGCGGAATTGGCAGACGCAAGGGACTTAAAATCCCTCGAAGATCACTCTTCGTACCGGTTCAAGTCCGGTCTCCGGCACCAGCGTGACTGGCTCAGATTCCACAGGAAGTCTATGAGCCAGTTTTGTATTGTTTTAAGCAAAGACTGACTAACCCAGAGCTGAAAGTGCAGCAATAAGCTTATCATATTCAACCGTAACCGAAGTCATAATCTTTTTGGCCTGTTCATAATCGTCTGCCCGCAAAACTTCGGTAATTTCAGAAGCTGCTGCTGAAAGCATGGCAAAGCCCAAATTGGCAGTTATGCCTTTCAAAGTATGAGCTGCCGCAAAAGCTGCCTGAACATCACCCGACTGCATTATACCTGCTTCCAGTTGCTCATAGGTTTGATCGTTTAAAAACCTCTTGGCAAAGCGTTCAATTCTTTCCGGAGTCATCAATCTGCCCTTTGCTTCTGCAAAATTTCCTCTGATTTGTGCGTAAACTTCTTTTATGGTCATAATACTCACCCTTAATTATTATTTTGACAATCTACCTGCCTGCAAGCAGGAAAGTGATTTTTCGTTTTAATCAATGCAGGAATGTAAGTTTTGCAGGTTTACAATTGAAATACGCCGAAAAATATGATCTTGATTTATTTCCCGGTTAGATTATAGTATAATAGCTATAAAATTTACGGGAGGTTTTTTTATGTCAGTTATTCATACTAAGGAAGCTCCGGCTGCTGTCGGCCCTTATTCGCAGGCCATCAGAAGCGGCAATTTAATTTTTCTTTCCGGTCAGATTCCTTTAGACCCGAAAACCGGTCAACTGGTGGAAGGAGATATTAAGGTGCAAACTGCTCAATGCCTGAAAAATCTGGAAGCTGTTTTAAAGGCTGCCGGTTTGGGCTTGAATAATATTGTTAAAACTACGGTTTTTCTGACTGATTTACAAAATTTTGCCCAGGTTAATGAAACTTATGGCCAGTTCTTTGCCCAGTCTCCTCCGGCTCGTTCCTGTGTGGAGGTTTCCGCTCTGCCCAAAAATGCCCTGCTGGAAATAGAAGCTGTTGCCTCATGCGGTTAGCACAAAGGGCGGCCATGCCCTGAAGCATGGCCGCCCCGAACTTTTTTTGAACCTGAATTTCTCAACAGGCTTAAACATAAGTGCCTTTGATCCAGCGATATAAATCATCATAGATATTTCGTACCAAATCCACCCGACTGTTTAAAATATTGGCTAAAGTTCGGGAGGAGGCATAATAAGCATTGGTTACCTGTTTGTCCAGACCCAGCTTATGTCCCAGATCCAGCTGCTTATAAAACAGATCGTAATAATAGCGGTTGTAGGTTATTTTATCGTCCAGCTCAATTTCTATTCCCATGCTGTTGGCTCGACTCAAAGCGGCAGCAGCTTCCATGCGGCCTTCGCCCGGTTTGGTAGCGGAAAAATAATTGGGCTGCAAAATAACACAGGTAAAGCCATAATTCTGCCAACAATCATAACCGGCCGCTCCATAATAGGGAATCCAATAAAAGTCATAGCCATCAGTTCTGACCATTTTAGCCACACTCCGCACTAACTCAGATTCCCGATTTACTGAAGTATCCACTTCTTCCGCATACCAGTAAATGCCATCTAATTTTAGATTGGCATAAGCAGCTTCCTGCCAGAAAAGCAGCATTTTTTTATAATAAGCTTTCACCGCCTGCAAACGGTTATTATAAGCCTGTTCTGCTGTAACCTGCTCATTGGCCGAAAAACTGGTCAAAGTTTTTTCGCCGTCTGAAGCTTCAAAATTGGTGATTTCAGAATTCGGATAAGGCAAGGTTAAAATCACCGGATATTGTCTGGTCAAGCCCAAAGCCTGATTTACCACTCCCACCGCCTGATCCAGAGCGGCTAACTGGCGATCTGGTTTAAATAAGTCTTCCAGATAATTATACCAGTTCATTCGGTTGGTCATGGCTCCTTGAATTGGCAAAAAGAGCATGGCATCAAACATGGTATCCTTAATTTGGCCGCTGCTGTCCACATAACCCACCAGTTTTGTCAATTCATCCTGATTCCAACTAATAGGAGTTTCTTCCAGGCCATTGGAATAAAGCAGAAAAATATCCTGTTTTTCCGTCAAATATAGATTATTCCTGCTGCTTTCCATCACTAAGCCAGCATGACTTAAAATTGGAGGAGCCACTATTGCCTGACCGCCTTCAAATCGCAAATGACGGATAAAGGTATAAATTTCCACCGGGAAGCTGATTTTGAAATAACGGGCATTAAGGGAAGGAAAAGACAAAGCCAGACTGACAATCTGGGAAGTTCCGTTTTCCACCGTATTATGATTGATCCGACCTAATTGATACCAGAGCTTGCCATCTAAGGAAACTTCTACATTGACATAAGCCGGCATTCGAATTCCAGAACTGCCCTCCTGCTTGAATTCCATTGCCAAATTATCCACATTCTGAACAGAACCCAAATCCACTGTAATATCCCGACCGTCCTGGCGTAAATAGCCCAGCCAGCTTTCTCCATTGGAAGCCAGTCCATCCACCGCTCCCGGATAATTTTCATATTCAGTTTTGGCAAAATAGTTATCCGGCGACCAGGCTGTTACCTGATAGTTGTAAAGCAGAATCTTTTTGATCTTATTGGCTGGGGCTTTACCCTCCGCCGCCTGCAAATTGATCATCTGGTACTGTCCGGCCTGATTGACGGTCAGCAGCGTTTGACCTTTTTGACGAATCTGTGGATTTAAACCGTAAATATCCAGCATTCTGGCTTGATTATAGCCAAACGATTTGCTGAAAGTAAACTGCGGCTCAGAAAAATTCAAAACTTCACCCTGTACCGCCTGAAGCTCCGAATAGTTGAGTTCTGCCTGACCTTCTGCCCAATGTTCACTCCACTTATACATTTTATAAATAATTACAGCAGCCTGTTCCTGAGTAATATTCTGTTCCGGATAAAAATAATCCGAATTACCTTTTAAAATGCCCAAATAAGTAATCTGGCTGACTGCTTCCTGAGCATAAGCGGCAATTTCCTGCTGATCCAAATAGGTAATTTGATAATCTGGTTTTAATTCGGTTTGGGTTTGACGGATTAAATTATATAAAATTACTGCTCCGTCCTGCCGGGTCAGTTCAGCATTCGGCTGGAAGCGGTCACTCTCAGCCACAATTTGATAATAAACCAGAGAAGCAATATAACCATAGGCTTCCATTGAAGAATCCAGATCATTAAATTCCATATAAGCAGGATAATAAGGCAGAATACCCACTGCCCTTGCCAGCCACATGGCAAAATCAGCTCGGCTGATTGGAGCCTGGGGATCGTCAATGTCTGCAATGCCCAGTTCACTTAAAGCCATAATTTCCTGACAAGCATAGCTGTTCTCAATTTGGGAATACTGATTCTGCCCGAAAGCAGAACCAGTAAAAATCAACAGGAAAATCAAAGATATTAAGGTTATTTTATTCAATCTCAATTTCAATTACCTCATCATCGCTGTTAATAATCAAGTTAACATCCATATCTTCTTCCAGATAACCCAGAGAGCGTTTTCGATTACCATCATAGATTTCCACATCATCGCTGATGCCATAGGAAACCTCTTTGCCATTGCTTTTTTCAATGGTAATTTTTTTATTGCCGCTGGTTTTCAAATAGGTAATAGTGCCATAAACTTCCTCGGTGTCCTCATCACTGTCAATGACTATCTTTTTAATTTCGTCATCACTATTCAGGGTCAGAGTAACCTCCATGCCTTCTTCCAGATAACCTATTTTGCGGTTAATTCCATCTTCCACAATGGTATAGCTTTTGGCAAAATAATAGGTGTGTTCTTTGCCATTGCGTTCCTCAAGCTCCAGACGAGCCTCGCCGGAAGTTTTAACATAAGTAATTTCTCCGCTGATGCTGACTTTGGAGCTGTTGTCTTCATTCACCAAAGTAATATCATTATCTTCATTCAAAGTCAGGGTAACATTCATGCCTTCTTCCAGATAAGCAATACCCCGGCTTTTATCATCCTTATCTCTAACCACATAGTCATCAGCAAAATAGTAGCTTTCTTCCGAACCATTGGTTTTTTCCAAAGTCAGCTTACAGGTTCCGCTGGTCTTCAGATAAGTAATTTCCCCGCTGACTTTGGCCGCTGAACCGCTGTCCGTAATAACTACTTTGGTAATTTCTTCTGAATTATTGATAGTCAGAGTAACTTTCATGCCTTCAACCAAATAAGAAATCTTTTTGCTGCTGCCGTCTTCCGTAATTTTATAGCTGTCCGCAAAAGGATAATTTACGCTGTCACCATTGCTTTTTTCCAAGGTTAATTTGGGAGTACCGCTGGTGCGGATAGAGGAAATTTCTCCTTTAAGCGTATAACTTTCCGTCGTGTCAGCCTTTTCAACCAGAATAATTTCATTTTCCGAATCCAGGGTGATTTTTACTTCCATACCTTTTTTAAGGTAATCAATATCCTGATAATCACCTTCACCCTTGATTTTGTAGGAGTCAGAGAAATAATATAATTCCCGTTCACCATCTGTTTCCAATTCCATTTTGAAATTGCCGTCTTTCTTCAGAAAAGTAATTTCTCCATAAATGGTTTCGTCTTCCACAGTTCGAACATTGACTTTGTTTACTTTATCATTGCGATCCAAAGTTAATTCAACCTTCATGCCTTCGCTTAAATAGCTCAGCGGTTTATCTTCAGTACCCTTATTGACAGTAACATTATCATCCAGGAAATATTTTTTATTGCCCTGAGAATTCTTGACTACAATATACATTTCTCCGCTGGTTTTCAGATCGGTAATTTCCCCACTGACATCGCTGGTAGAGTTCACCATAATTTCTACTCGCACAACCTGTTCATCTGAATTTAAAAGCAGGAAAACATCCATATCTGTTTCCAGATCAAATAATTCTTTAGCTGTATCATTATTGCTGACATAAACCTGACTCGCCATATCAAAAGTATGGTCATCACCATCTTCGTTTTCCAGGGTAATTTTTTTCGCTCCAACCACTTTCAAATTAGTGATGGTTCCATATAAATACTCTCCTTGCGGCAAAACATGAACTTCCGCCAAATCTCCATTGGAATCCAGCCAAAGCTCAATTCCCATTTTTTCGTCCAAATCGTCCCAGTCGATTTTACTGCCGTTTTCATTATAAATTTTTAAATCATCCTTGAGATTATAGCTGACCTCCCGATTATCCAAATCATTAAGAACAATTAAAGACTTGGTAACAGAGGTAATATAACCAAAGATTTTGCGGGTTCCCTGTTCAATATTTAATTTGGTGTAATTTCCCCCGACTTTGGTAATTGTAATTGGATCCCCTCTATAAGTGTAGGCAAAGGCAGCTTCCTGGCCTTGTCTGGTAAAACTGATTTCATCTGAATATACATCAAATAAAGATCCATCTTCCAAAAAGACAGAAACAGAATCGGTAAATTTATTAACAATATGCCCTTTGATTTCTACCTTGGAATTACCCAAAGCCGTTCCATTGATTACACCAATAAAGATAATTTCTCCGGCATTATTCAGAATAACATTGGCGGTATTTCCAACCGTCAACCCCAAAAAACCGGATTTGGCCGCATTCTGGAAAATCACATAGGAATCAGCTAAAAAATAGTCCTTCGTATCAATCGTAATAACAAAATTGGTGTTGTTGACTTTGTTAAGGATTCCCTGAAGATATGTTGCGTTTTCCGGAAACATTTTATGATTGTGCATCATGCGGGACATAATTGAACACATTTCCGCTCTGGTAATGCTGCCATCAGGCCGGAAAGTCTGATCCGGATAACCGCTCATATATCCCTCATTAACCACTCCAGCCAAATATCTTTGATCTTCCAGGCTGACCGATTCCAGATCACTAAAGCCAAGAGCATAATTATCACCATTCAAATTCAGAGCTTTGGCCAGCCAAACCGCCACTTCAATTCGGGGAGCCGGACTGTTAAAGGCCATGGCAGATATAGCCGAGTTATCCAACAAACCTTTTTGGACTGCCATGGCTATGTCCCCTTTATAACCAGCCCACAAATCATCCGGATATTGAATTTGAGTGGTATCCAAGCTGGAAGCTTCCTGCGACCAGCCCAAACCATGGTTAATCATGGCTAAAGCTTCGACTCTGGTTAAATTCTGGGTCGGTTTAAATTGCCCATCCCCATAGCCGGAAACAAAACCGGCAGCCTGTGCTTCATAAATCACTTCTTCTGCCCAACTTCCGGAAATATCTGTAAAGCCAGAAGTTCGACTGTTATCCGCCCAGGCTGCTCCCAAAAATAGAATCGAACAAATAAAACCAATAATGGCTGCCTTGATTTTCATTTTTCACCCTCCCGTAATTTTAAGATTTTCTTCTGCTTATCCGGTTTGACAACCAATTCTTTCTGTTTAGACGATCATTAAGAAAAACCGGTTCCCACTTTGTTTTCAGGCCAGGACTTTGACCTCATCCCCCACTTTAACCAGACCACCCTTTAAAACCCGTACAAAAATACCTTCCCTGGGCATCACGCAGTCTCCGGTGATCTGTCTGATTTTGCAGCCCTGATGACATTCTTTGCCAATTTGAGTTACTTCCACCTGAATTTGAGAACCAATTTGCAGATGAGTACCAATGGGCAGACTTACCAGTTCAAGACCTTCCGTTGTTAAGTTTTCCGCAAAATCGCCCGGTTTAACCTCAAAACCCTTATTCTGCATTTTGTCAATGCTCTCCAAAGCCAGCATACTTAACTGACGATGCCACTTGCCAGCGTGAGCATCTCCTTCCAAACCAAAATCCTCCAGCAATAAGCCTTCTCCAATATTTTTTTTGGGTTCTCCTTTTTTTTCACTTCGACAAACTGCTATTATCTTTGCCACAATTCTTCTCCCTTTCTTAAAAACTGTCCGCTTTTGCCTCCGTCTTTATAAATTAAACGGATATTATTGATTTGCATGGCTCGATCAACCGCCTTGCACATATCATAAATAGTCAAAGCCGCCACTGAAACGGCAGTTAAAGCTTCCATTTCCACCCCGGTCTGGCCGACCGTGCGAACCCGGCTTTCGATTTCCACCCGATCCGGGTCTTGCAGGTGGAAATTTACTTCCACACCGGTTAAAAATAAAGGGTGAGCCAGAGGAATTAAAGTGGAACATTGTTTGGCCGCCATAATTCCGGCAATTCTGGAAACTCCCAAAACATCTCCTTTACCGGCCTGACCCGATTTAATCAAAGTTAAGGTTTCCGGCTGCATTTGAATTTCTCCTCTGGCCACAGCTTCCCGGCGGGTTTCAGCTTTGGCTCCCACCTCAACCATATGAGCCTGTCCCTGAGCATTAAAATGATTTAAAGGCACTTTTCAACCTCCTATTTGTGACATAAAAAATTGTGATGGTTTTTCGCTGTGCTGCCGGGGCTTCAAGCTCAGGGCTTGCTGCCATAATTGTTCCAAAATCTGATCATTGGCTCCACTTCGCAAAGCCGCTTTTAAATCCACAGTTTCCGCACTGTATAAGCAGGGCTTCAGCTTACCTTCAGCAGTCAAACGCAAACGGTTACAGCGTTGACAAAAATGGTCGGTAATGGGAGTAATAAAACCAATCCTTCCCGGAGCTTCGAGCCAATGATAATATTTAGCCGGTCCCACCCCACTTTGAGAAGTGGCTGGAAGCAAAGCCCCCATCTCTTTTTCCAAAAGGGCTTTAACTTCTCCCGCAGCTATCTGCCGATTCTTTGACCATTCCCCCGAAACGCCCAAAGGCATCAATTCAATAAAACGAACTTCCAAAGGATACTTAAGAGTCAAAGCAGCCAGAGCAGTTAATTCGTCATCATTAAAGCCTTTAATGGCTACTACATTGATTTTAAGCGGTCGAAGCTGACTTTGCCAGGCGGCTTTAATTCCCTGATAAACCTGCTCCAATTCCCCATTGCGAGTGATCGCCCGGTATTTTTGGGGATTCAGAGTGTCCAAACTGATATTAACCCGCTTTAAACCAGCTTTTTTTAAAGCTTGAGCCTGTTCAGCCAATAAAGTTCCATTGGTGGTCAAGGCCAGATCTTCAATTTCCGAAATTTCAGCTAATTGAGCCACCAATTCCAACAAGCCCCTGCGAACCAGAGGTTCGCCTCCGGTTAAACGCACCTGCCGAATTCCCAGCTTTGCTCCAATCTTAACCAGACGAATAATTTCCTCCGCCCGCAAAATTTCCCCATGCTCCAAGGCTGGTACTCCATCTTCAGGCATACAATAACGACACCGCAAATTGCAGCGATCTGTCAGGGAAATCCGCAAATAGCTGATTTCTCTTTGCCATCTATCCTGCATAATTCTACTCTCCAAGTTAATATTTTTGTTGGATCAGGCGATCAATTTCCCGATAAACCCGCAGCAAAGGCCAGTTTTGTTTTTCCGCTATCTGCCGACAATCTTCGTATTCCGGATGCCACTTGGAACCAAAAGAGGCGAAAGCTTTTTTGATTCTGACTCTGCCCCAGGGAGTATTAAGTTCTTCAAAGCTACGCTGCAAAATTATGCGGCTTTCTTCCCTAATCCGCAAACCCAGGGTAGTGGTTTCCTGCAAAATTAAATCAGCAATTTTTTCTTCCTGATCTTCCTGCACCAGAACCGTCAATAATTGTCCCGGACGATTTTTTTTCATTTGAATGGCAGTTAAATAAACATCTACTGCCCCTTCCCGCAAAAGCTTGGGTAAAAGGTAGCTCCAAATTTGAGGGTTTTGATCATCTATGGCAGTTTCCAGGACTTTAATTCGTTCCGAGGGTCTTATCCCCCAGGCCACCGGTAAAACCAGATCTTTTTTCAGTTTCCCCCAGGCCAGAGCCTTCAATTTAAAATTCAACTTTGCCAAATCAGGCTCCGCCCAGCTTGCCAGCCAGATTAACATTAAAGCAGTAAATTCTCCGCCACCGCCCGGCCGCAGGCTCAAGCCTTCCAAAGACTGTCCCCAATCTGCTAAAGCCTGAGCCAGAGGCAAAGGAGTATAATAAATTTCGGCAATTTGCAGCCGACCCAAAAGATCTTTGATTTTGCCCCAGACTTCCCCGGCATAAAGCTTTTTCTGATTCGGGCTCAAACGCTTGATTAGTTTGGCTTCCCGCTCTGCATAAAAATCAGCGGTCAAACCAACAGGCGGCGGTTCCGGAAAATTGGTCAAGGCTTCCAGCAAAGCTTTTTCAGTAATTCCCCAAGTACAATCTAAAAATAAAATGTTCATATTTTTATATTATACAAAATTTTAAGCAGGACTGCACAGCTTTTTTGAAAATATTTGGACATTTTTCTTGAAATGCTGTATAATAAACCAAGCATATTTAAGGGAGTTTTTTGCAATGCACCTTCCAAATGACCAAATACAACAAATTTTACAACAGGTTCAATCCGGAGAGATGGATTTGGAAAAGGCCAGACAAAAATTAAAGCAATTACCTTTTGAAAATTTGGGTTTTGCTCTGGTTGATCATCATCGCACTCTCCGCAAAAATTTCCCGGAAGTTATTTTCTGTCAGGGAAAAACTTCAGAACAAATCGCTCAAATTTTTGCTGCTTTAGCCAAAAAAAACCCGATAGTTTTGGCCACCAGAGCTTCCGAACAGGACTTTGCCGCAGTTCAACAGGTGATCGAAACCGCCGAATATTTTCCTTTGGCTCATATTATCCGGTTCAGCAAAGACCAACCGTCTGCCGATTTCGGACGCATTTTAATAATCAGTGCCGGCACAGCTGATCTTCCCGTAGCCGAAGAAGCCGCAATTACGGCTGAAACCATGGGCAATCAGGTTAAAAAGCTGTATGATGCCGGAGTAGCTGGACTGCACCGGCTGTTAAGCCATCTGGAACTTTTAGACTGGGCGGAAGTAATTATTACAGTAGCCGGAATGGAAGGAGCTTTGCCCAGCGTGGTGAGCGGACTCACTGATCGTCCGGTAATTGCGGTGCCTACCAGTATAGGTTATGGTTCCTCTTTTCAAGGTTTGTCCGCTTTATTGGGCATGTTGAACAGTTGTGCTTCCGGTTTGAGCGTGGTCAATATCGACAATGGTTTTGGTGCCGCAGCTCAGGCGGCAGCTATTACCAGATTGCTTCACCAGAAATTCTGATTATAAATTGCTCAATGGACTGAGAAAGGAGAAGGCCACTCCTGCCCCTGCCGGGGTCATGGGCTGTGGCCGTGCAAATTGATGAAAGTTGCTTATTTTGACTGTTTTTCCGGTATCAGCGGAGATATGATTTTGGGATCCCTGTTAAGCTGCGGTTTGGACTGGCAGCAGCTTCAAAGTACCATTGCCGGTCTTCCTCTGGACAACTATGATTTTTCTCAAAAAACCGTTGTTGAAAAAGGAATTGAAGCCACTAAAGTTTCTGTCCAAATAAATCCGGAGATGCAAAAACATCACCCTGTCCGTCATTTAAAAGAAATTGCCGAAATTATTCAGGCTGCTTCTCTGCCCCCACAGGTAGAAAAAGTCAGTTTGGAGATTTTTGCTTATCTGGCCTGGGCAGAGTCCAGGGTTCACCACACCAGCATGGAACAAGTTCACTTTCATGAAGTAGGAGCAGTAGATTCCATAATTGATATTGTGGGTTCCATTTGGGGCATATATAAGCTGGGCATTGAAAAAATTTACGCTTCTCCTCTGCCCCAGGGAACCGGCATGATCCAGTGTCAGCATGGCATGATTCCCAACCCGGCTCCGGCTACCCTGGAGCTTTTGCGGGGAGTTCCGGTTTACGGAACCCAAATTGAATATGAGCTGGTTACACCCACTGGAGCCGCCTTATTAACCGGTCTGAAAGCTGAGTTTGGTTCCATGCCCAATTTGAAAACCTTGCAAATCGGTTATGGAGCTGGAACCCATCAACTTGAACAACCTAATTTATTACGCCTGATTATTGGGGAACAAACCAACTAAGATCATAAAAGGTCATTTTGCCAATATCTCAAAATGACCTTTTCTTTTATTCTTCCTCAGTTTCTTCAATATGATATTTTTCTTTAAGCTGCCAGATTTTGGCGGCCAAACGGCCTTCCAGAATTTCCAGCTTTACTTTGGCCGGACCGTGCCAAATGTCATGCAGCTTATCCGGCAAATACATTTCCCGCACCAGGGCACATTCCCGTTCATACCATTCCTGCAAAGCCTGCAATTCTTCTTCATAACCAGCCATTTGTTATATCCCCTTTCCGTCTATAATTCCTGAGCTTCAGTCAAAACCTCCTGCAAAAGCAAAGGCAAAGGAGCTTCAAAATACATTTCCCGACCCGTGCGGGGATGAATAAAACCCAAAACCCCGGCATGTAAAAACTGGCCTTGCAGTTTGGCCGCCAAAATTCCCTGATTGGAACTGTATTTGGGATCCCCCACAACCGGATGCCCAATATATTGCAAATGAACCCGGATTTGATGCGTACGGCCGGTTTCCAAACGCAAAGTCAAATAAGAATGGCGAGCATAGGATTCCAAAACCCGATAATGGGTAACAGCCGGGCGTCCCCCATCGTAAACCACCGCTATTTTTTGCCTGTTCAAAGGATCTCTGGCTAAAGGAGCATCAATAACTCCCCTTTTATGCTCCAAATGCCCATGCACCAAAGCAAAATAACGGCGAATAACGGTTCTCTGATTCAATTGCTCTGCCAGGACTTGATGAGCAAAATCATTTTTGGCCACCATTAAAAGCCCGGAGGTATCTTTATCCAGCCTGTGCACAATTCCCGGCCGCAATACTCCATTGATCCCGGATAAATCCCGGCAGTGATACAACAAAGCATTGACCAAAGTTCCGCTGAAATTGCCTTCCGCCGGATGCACCACCATTCCCCTGGCTTTATTTACCACCAGCAAATCCTGATCTTCATAATAAATATCCAGAGGAATATTTTCGGCCACCGCTTCCAGCCTCCGGGGAGGAATTAAATTAACCTCAATGCGATCCCCGGATTTAACTTTATAATTAGCTCGAACAGCTTTGCCGTTAACCAAAATCAGGTTATCAGCCAGAAGTTTTTGAATATGAGATCGGCTCAGCTTGTTTAATTGTTCGGTTAAAAAAACATCAAGCCTTTGGCCTGCATTGTCCGCCACTTCAATTTCCATTTAATTCTGTCTAATCCTCCGCATCTTCCTTATTCTCCCGGTTTTCCCGATGCAAAAACCACAATAACAGCAAGCTGCCCACCACAATGGCCATATCAGCTACATTAAAAACCGGCCAAACTTTAAAATCCACAAAATCAATCACCCAGCCCAGACGAATTCGGTCGATTAAATTGCCGACAGCACCACCCAAAACCAAAGCCAAAGCAATAAACTGATTTCGACTTTTCAGGCAAAACTTGAGATACAGCAACAACAGCACCAGTAAGATGATCGCCAAAACAATTAAATAGGCAGTTTTGCCGGATAAAAGCCCCCAGGCGGCTCCATGATTGACTACATAAGTAAATTCAAAATATCCGGGAATTACTGGAATTGACTGTCCAACTCCCAAATTGGATACAATTAAAAATTTGCTCACCTGATCGATAATAACTACAACCAGAGCAACCAAAAAAATGATCATCTTTGTTTTTTTAGAGAATAAGCTTCTCTTTTCTCCTTTTTATAAAAATCCGTTGGCCTCCAGCCACCTCAAAGAAGCTTCGCATTGCTGATTTTCCAAAGTATAGGTGGCTTGGGGAAACTTTTCTGCCAGCAAAGGCAGGATTTTTAAATAATTGATATTGCCTTCTCCCAAAGGCTTGTGCCAGTCATAGGTTTGATCGTTGTCGTGAATATGCGTATGCCCCACCAAACCAGCAAAAGCTTCAATCCATTCTTCCAAAGGAATTTTGCTCTTGCAGTTGGCATGACCCACATCAAAACAGATTTTCACCTGAGGACAATTTACTTGCCGCACCATTTGAGCCAAAGCATAGGGTTCCTCTTCAAAAGCGTTTTCAATAAACAGTTCCAGATCCGGTTTATCTTCGATATATTCCCGCCAGAATTTGGCGGATTGTTCCACAAACCATTCATCGAAATATAATACCGGCATATGACCGGAATGAACCACCATGCCTTTAATTCCATAGCTTTTGGCCAATAAATAAGCTTCGTCCAAACGCTGTTTGGCCATGCGAACTGCTCTTGGTTCAATGGCACAGGGAATCAATTCATTAAAGGGAGCGTGCATTAAGTGTCTGGAAGTTTGCTGCATCTTTTCCCGACAGATTAAATCAAACTTGGGAAAGTAGGGTTCGTCCATAAACATAGCCGTACAAAATTCAGCTATTTCCAGACCCACCTGATATTTTTGAGCCATAGCCACTGCATCTGAAGCAGTAGTTGACAGATAAAGCTTTTCTCTAATGGTCATTTTCTTTTCTCTAATGGTCATTTTCTTTCCTCCCTTGATCAGAGTCTTTCCTGTTTTAATTGAATTTTCTTTTTTCTTCTTCCTGTTATCCCTGCTTGTGAGATCCTTTCCAGAATAAAGCAGCTACTGCCTGATCAATCAATATGACAGATCTATTTCTTTTTCAGGCATTTCCAACATTGTCCAGAACATTTTGTGCATTGTTCCAAAAGCAAATTGCAGCGGGGACAGCGTACATCTTTTTCCTGCACCGGACAATGGCACTGGGGACAGCTTTTCATTCAGATTTCCCCCAGTCTCTTTTGCTTACGCCGCAGCAGGGCTTTGGCCAGCAGCCAGCCAGCAACAGCTACAGCCAGAACTACCGCTGTCATCATCAAAGGAATGGAAGCTGAATCGGGAGCAAATAATTTGGAAATTTGATATAGAAAGCCACCGGTCAAAAAAGCAATGACAATACTGCCCACCCAGATCCAGACTCCTTCCAGTCTGGCTCTTTCTTTGAAAATCATCATAATGGAAGCAATGCAGGGAACAAATAAAGTAATTACCACCAAAGAAACCAAAGTCTGCAGGGTATTTAAATCCAAATCAGTCAAACCGGCTGCTCCAAAGTCCCGCCGTACCAAACCCATAACAAAAGCAGTAGCGGCTTCTTTGGGCAGACCCAGCCAATTTTGAGTTAAAGGAGCCAGCCATTGCTGAATAGCCAGCAAAGCACCGGTCAAGTCCAGCACCGTAATCAGCAAGGCTCCCAAAGCAAACAGGGGAGCTGCTTCCTTGAGAAAAGCCCAGGTTTTAATAACTGTCTTTTTTAAAATATTGCTCATGCGAGGAAAGCGAACAGGCGGCAAATCAATTAACAGGGGAGTCGAGGTTCCCGGCAGCAAAGCATTTAAAAAAGAACCGGCCAAAACCATAACCACAAAAATTGTCAAAACATAAAGCAAGGCAAAACCGCTGCTCATTGTTGCCAAAAGGCCAATAATAATTCCCAGTTGAGCCGAACAGGGAATGGTTAGTCCCAACAGGAAAATGGCAATAATTTTTTCTCGTTCTGTAGCCAGAAGCCGAGTGGTAATAGTGGCCATGGTAACACAGCCAAAACCCAGAATAATAGGGATTACTCCCCGACCATTTAAGCCCAGACCCGTTAAAAGCCGATCCACCAAAGTGGCAATACGAGGCAAGTAACCGGAATCTTCAAAGAAAGCTAAAATAAAGTAAAATCCGGCCACCAGAGGCAGCAAAAGACCCACCAGATAAATCACCGTCATAGTTAGAATACCATATTCTCCAGCCAGAATTTGTCCAATTACAGAATTCAAATCTAAAAAACTGCTCAGAATATTGTTAATGAATGGGTGATAATAAGTTTCCATAATAGTATTTTCTGTAAAATCAACCACTGTTCCGGCAATAAAAACTCCCAGCAGCTCATAAAGAATAAACATGGAGAATAATAAAATCGGAATTCCGGTCAAGGGTCGAATCATCCATCGTCCCAGTTTTACACTAAATCGGCTGCCGTTTTGAGTTTCCCGGATAACCTGTCCACAAATTTCGTCCACCCGTTCCCGCCGTAATTTATAAATTTGTTCCCGGCGGTTATCCAAAGGCAGATTATATTTTTGAGTAACCGGTTCATCTCCCTCCAAATAAAGCAGAGTTTCAGCCTGGTTGGAATTGCAAAGCGGCAATTTTTCCTTTAACCAGGGCAGAATCTGCGGAGTACAGTTGCCAGGACAGGCTTTGCTCAATGAATCAGCCAATTCCTGAAAGCCTTCTTTTTTGACGGCAATGGTTGAAATAACCGGAACTCCCAGCATATTGGAAAGCAGTTCTGCATCAATCTTTAAACCGGCTTTGCGAGCTTCATCCGCCATATTTAAGGCCACTACCAGAGGAATTCCGGTATCAATTAACTGTTGAGTTAAAAACAAATCTCTTTCCAGATAAAGAGCAGAAACAGTATTGACAATTAAGTCAGCCTGCAAAATAACTTCCTTGGCTACTCTTTCTTCATCGTTAAAGGAAGAAATTCCATAAACTCCCGGCGTATCATTAACATCATATTGCTGATATTTTCCGGAAGATATTTCCAAAGTAGTTCCAGGATAATTGGAAACATCTACATACATTCCCGTAAAATGCTGAAAAAATACCGACTTGCCCGTATTGGGATTTCCGGCCAGAACCATGCTCAAACGGTGGTTTTGATTTACTTGTTCTTCGGACAATTTTTTTTACTCCCTTCGCTCCATTTGCGGCTGCAAAACCGAAAAACTGGTTCGACCTCTATTTTTTGAGCCAAAGCCCGACCAATAGCAATTTCCTGTCTGTTCCTGGAAATAATAACCGGACCCACCGGAATAACTTCACAGCAATTTACAACTTCACCTTCTCCAATCCCAAAACGCAGACATTGATCCCGAACCTGATCCGAAGGCAAAGAAATAATCCGACAACAGCAACCCCGTTTTATTTTATTTAATTTCACTTTAACACCTCACATTTTAAAAATAATTTATAATGATTCTCATTTTCAATAGTATTATAAACAAAAATATTGTTTTACTAGATCAATATAATTCATTGCCTCGATCTTGTCAAGCTCTTTTCTCAATTATTTTGTAACGCATTGTGTTGGTTTGTCAATGATGCGTTACAAAATTATTGAGAAAAGCTCTCGTTAGTGATAAGGTAATGATTTAAGTATTCTCTGGGTGATTTCCAACCCAAAGGACGCATGGGAAAATTATTGTATTTCCTGCTGTGTACAGCC
>JAZRXK010000029.1:0-4709 GCA_045600185.1 Desulfocucumaceae bacterium | reverse complement strand
GCTGTACACAGCAGGAAATACAATAATTTTCCCATGCGTCCTTTGGGTTGGAAATCACCCAGAGAATACTTAAATCATTACCTTATCACTAACGAGAGCTTTTCTCAATAATTTTGTAACGCATCATTGACAAACCAACATTTCCTGAAAATTTTTCTGAAAATTGCATTTTGATTTGTTCTTTCCAGATTAACGAAAAATCATATTTTTAGCTTGACAAAAGCGACTTGTTCTACTTATAATTATTAAAGAACAAGCGGTCATGGCGGAATAGGCAGACGCGTACGTTTGAGGGGCGTATGGGCAACCGTCCGGGTTCAAGTCCCGGTGACCGCACCAGTAAAGCAAAAAACCTATGTGTAATTTACACATAGGTTTTACTTTTCAGGTTCTGATCTTTTAAAATATGAGGAGGTGATTTTGTGCGGGTGGCTGTTTTTATTGATGGGGCAAATTATTTATATATGCAGAAACAACTGGATTGGCATATAGATACCAAAAAAATCCTGGAATATTGTAAACAATTTGGCAGTCTGGAGGATGCTTATTACTATATTGGCATTGAAGCTCACCCTGAAGCACGGCAGCAGGCTTATTTGGATGCTTTAACAAATATGGGATACTCTCTGGTTACCAAACCAATTAAAACAATTTATGATTCCAGTACCGGCAAAACTATTCAAAAGGCCAATCTGGATATTGAAATAGTACTGGATTTATTCAATACTATTGATCTTTATGATATGGCCATTTTGATAAGCGGTGACGGCGATTTTGAAAGAGCTTTGCAATTATTGAAGGCACGGGGCAAGAAGTTTAAGGTTATTGCTACAGCCGGTCTTGTTGCCAAAGAAATAAAATATGTCTGCGGTATGCACTATATTGATTTTAAAGATATAAAAGAATTTGTGCAAAAAATTGCACCTCAAACTGTAATTGAAGAGTAAAACAGAATTCTTTTAAACTATTTTGTCTTCCCTGTCCGCAATTTTGGCCATGCAGGCGGGGCAGGTTCCATATAAATGAACGGTGTAGCTGTCCACCTGACAGTTTTGCATTTTCAAAGGAATTTGTAGCTCAATGGTTCGTATATCCAATTCCAGATCATAAATTTTATCACAGATTCGGCATAAAAAATGAGTGTGAGGAACAACATTGGGATCAAAATGTCTTTTGTCCCGTTTAATTCTGACTTCCTGAATTTCTTTAGCTTCGCAAAGGGCTTCCAGAGTGTTGTAAACTGTAGCCAGAGACAAAGAAGGAAAGTCCGGTTTCAAGGTACTGTAAATATCTTCGGCTGAAGGATGATTTTTGTTACCATCTAATAATTTCATAATAGCCAATCTTTGTGGGGTTATTTTCAGTCCCAGACTTTTTAGTTTATCGATCACTGCAATCTAAATCCTTTCTAAACAGATATGAAATTTATTTTATCTACTTTATAATCATAATAAGTTAATTTTTCAGCCAAGTCAAGTATTTTTATAGAATCTGAAAAAATTCAAAAAAACACTGTGAAAGGGGTGGTTTTTAAAAAACACCCCTTTTCAGAGGTGTTGATTTCATTGTCCGCAGCAGTTTTTGTATTTTTTTCCGCTGCCGCAAGGACATGGATCATTGCGGCCGATTTTGGCTTCCTTGCGGCGTATGGGCTTTCTGGGAGCCGAAGCTGAAGCATTTTCACCCCGGTTTTCGTGCATCTGGCGAGGTTCTTCACTGGGTTTGATTACCCGAACCCGGAACAAATATTTAATGGTATCTTCCTGAATGGCTTCGATCATATTTTGGAAAATATCATGACTTTCAAATTTATATTCCACCAATGGATCCCGCTGTCCATAAGCCCGCAGACCAATGCCCTCCCGCAGCTGATCCATAATGTCCAAATGTTCCATCCATTTTTCATCCACCATTTTAAGCAGCAAAAGCCTTTCCATTTCCTGCATTTCTTCCAGACCCACTTCTTCTTTTCGCAGTTGATAAGCCTGCTGGAAGCTTTCTCCCATCAGGACTTCCATTTCCTCCTGATTCAGACCATTTAACTGATCTTCGGTAAAGTTAATATTGGGAATCAGGGCTTCTGTTCTTTTAAACAGTCCGGACAAGTCCCATTCTTCCGGATGAACTCCCTGGGGACAGTAAATTTCCACATATTTCTGCACTACCGCTTCAAACATCTGCTGCACAATATTTTCGATATTTTCCCCCCGCAAAACCTGTTTGCGTTGGTTGTAGATAAGTTCCCTCTGCTGGTTCATAACATCGTCATATTGCAGAACATTTTTCCGAATGGTGAAGTTGCGGTTTTCCACTTTCTTTTGAGCTGATTCCAGGCTGCGGTTAATCAATTTATGCTCAATCGGCACCTCTTCTCCCAAACCCAGTTTTTCCATAATTCCGCTGATATTATCTGAGCCGAACAGCCGCATAAGGTCATCTTCCAGGGAACTGTAAAATTGGCTGGAGCCCGGATCACCCTGCCGACCGGAACGGCCTCGAAGCTGATTATCAATCCGGCGGCTTTCATGGCGTTCGGTGCCGATAATATGCAGGCCGCCAATGTCAGCTACTCGTTTATACTCTTCTTTGGCTTTGCTTAAATAAGACTGAACTTTGTTTTCCAAAGCGGCTTGATCTATTTCACTTCCACTGGCTGCTTCAGCCTGAGCTTTTTCCTGTTCCAGGCGAGCTAAAAATTCCCAGTTGCCGCCCAAAAGAATGTCCGTACCTCGACCGGCCATATTGGTGGCAATAGTTACTGCTCCCCACTGTCCGGCCTGAGCAATGATCTCTGCTTCTTTTTCGTGAAATTTGGCATTTAAAACCTGATGCTTAATGCCCCGGCGTTTCAACATTCCGCTTAAAATTTCTGATTTTTCAATGGAAATGGTTCCAACCAGAATCGGCTGGCCAAGTTCATGCCGCCGCACGATTTCTTCAATAACTGCGTTAAACTTGGCTTTTTCATTTTTGTAGATCAGGTCGCTGAGATCCTGTCGAAGCATGGGCTTATGGGTCGGTACTTCAATAACATCCAAATGATAGATATTGCGAAATTCATCTTCTTCAGTTTTGGCGGTTCCGGTCATGCCGGCCAGCTTGTTATACATGCGGAAATAATTCTGGAAAGTAATGGTTGCCAGGGTTTGAGATTCTTTTTCAATGCGAACTCCTTCCTTGGCCTCAATGGCCTGGTGTAAACCGTCGCTGTATCGCCGACCCAGCATTAAACGCCCGGTGAATTCATCAACAATAATTACCTGATCATCTTTAACCACATAATCCCGATCCCGTTTCATTAAAGCATGAGCTTTCAAAGCCTGGGTCATATGATGGGTTAATTCAATATTGGCATCATCATATAAATTTTCAATGCCCAGCATTTTTTCCATGCGGGACACGCCTTCTTCGGTCAGCATGGCGGCTTTGGCTTTTTCATCCACGGTATAATCAGTTTCGAATTTTAATTGAGGAATGAGCTTGGCAAATTTATCATATAAATCAGTAGCTTTGCTGGCCTGACCGGAAATAATCAAGGGAGTTCTGGCTTCATCAATTAAAATGCTGTCCACTTCGTCCACAATGGCATAATTAAGCTCTCTTTGTACCAGTTGTTCCACTCTGGAAGCCATATTATCCCGCAAATAGTCAAAGCCATATTCATTGTTGGTGCCGTAAGTAATATCACTGGAATAGGCTTCCCGCCGCTGTGTCCAGTTCAAATCATGCACTACCAGACCCACTGAAAGCCCCAGCCAGCGATAAAGCTGCCCCATCCATTGGCTGTCTCTGGTGGCCAGATAATCATTGACAGTTACTACATGAACTCCCCGACCGGTCAAAGCATTGAGATAAACCGGCAGGGTGGCTACCAGAGTTTTGCCTTCCCCGGTTTTCATTTCAGCAATGCCGCCATTATGCAAAATTAAACCTCCGATAAGCTGAACATCAAAATGCCGCATTCCCAAAACCCGCAGGCCAGCTTCCCGTACAACAGCGAAGGCTTCGGGCAGGAGATCATTCAGATCTGCACCACCGGCCAGTTTTTCCCGAAATTCTATGGTTTTGCCCTGCAGATCCGAATCAGATAAAGCTTTGATCTGAGGTTCAAGCTGATTGATTTGATCCACAACCAGTCTTAATTTTTTTAAGGTTTTTTTACTGTCATCAAAGATTTTTTTGATAAATTCAATCATTTTTATCTGACTCCCTCAAAATTTTCGTCCCTCAAGGTGATTTAAGTGAACTACTCCGACTTACAGAAGTCGGAGCTTCCTGCTTCAACCACTACTGCCTGGCCAACATAATCGTTAGCTCAAGTCTTACACAATGTCCACAAGCGTCAGGTTCGGCTGATTCCCAGCCTACCATTTATATTATGACTATAACACTATAAATAACAAAAATCAAGAAAACGCCATGTTTATCGCAATTCACCCCGCCACCTATAGAGGTGGGGGATTTCTTGCTCACGGCGTGTTAAAAAAGCCGCACAGTTAATGTGTTATATAACCCGGCCAAAGCTCCCGGCAATACAGGACACGGGATCAGAGAGGGCGGGTCCCGCCCTGCGGAGCCCGCCCTCGATCTGATATACCCGACAACGGGGGATAATCCCCCGCTGCGGGTACATAGGTTTTAATGTCGGCAATTAAACAAAGCACAACTAATCCATCATAAGATTAGTAGGCTCATTAGGCTGGATGCTT
>JAZRXK010000028.1:0-4758 GCA_045600185.1 Desulfocucumaceae bacterium | reverse complement strand
TATTTAGCAGCAGAACCAGAGGCTAACTGATCCGTTTTAATAAAAAACAAACTGAGTAAAGCAGCAGCCAGACCTAAAGCAGCGGCGGACCAGAACATAACCGGTCTTCCCATGCCCCAGAGCAGACCAAAAGCCGGAGGGCCGATGGCTACTCCAAAAAAACGAACTGAACCATATAGAGAAGTTAACATACCCCTTCTTTCGGCTGAACAGGAGGAGGTAATAATAATATTTAAACATGGCATGGCTAAGCCAGCTCCCACTCCGGCCAAAGAGATGGAAATAAAGAATAACCAGGTATTATGGCTGAAAATCCCCAATAAGGCCATAGCAAGAGCGATAATTCCCAAGCCGGAACAAACCAGCCATTTTAAAGGTTTGGTTTGTTTTTTGAGTCCCAAGCCAGTCAAAAAGGAAGTAATAGTTAAGAATAAAACTGGAACAGCTAAAGCCAAGCCTTTGGGAATACCTTGCAAATGATAGGTTTTTTCCAAATATTCTGAAAGAAAGAACAAAACTCCAAATAAAATTAACAGAGTAGACATTCCGGCCAAAAAGGAAGTTAGCAAAAGGCCGGATTTTTTGGCAAAAATTTGTTTAACAGCCTTCCAGTAGGCTTGACAAGACTGCTTTTGAGTATTTTTATCCTTTTCTTTAACCAAAAAAGCCAAAGCTAAAACCACAGGTATCATGATTATTGGAAAAAATAAAAAGACGGCATACCAGACAATTAAACCCAGAGCGGAACCCAAAATGGGGCTGATAACTTTGCCAAAACCATTGGAAGCCTCCATCAGACCCAAAATTTTGCTGCGTTGGCTGCCCTGAAATAAATCTCCGCAAAGAGCCATAGCTACTGGAGCGGTTCCCGCCGCTCCTATTCCCTGAATGATTCGTCCAGCCAGCAGCAAGCCAAAAGCTTTATTCCCCAAAATCCAGACGCTCAGACCACTTAACAAACCTCCGATACCATAGATAATTAAAGCCGGAATTATTACCTTCTTGCGGCTAAAGCGATCAGACAGATACCCAGCCAAAGGAATAATTAAACCGGCAGGAATGGAAAACAAGCTGATAATTAAACCCAGTTTAAAGTCCGAAAGATGAAAAGCCTGCTTAATTTCCGGTAAAACTGGAATAACCATGGAGTTTCCTAAAACCATAATCAAAGGGACAAAAGCTAATCCCCAGGCAGCTTTATTTTGTTTGGCCATCTTTAAGCACTTCCCCGTTTTTAAGATAAAAACAGTTTTGCCTTTTCAGCAAAAAATATGTATTGGATCTGAAAAATGGGAATAAGAATAATCAAAACTTGCAGGGAGGCCGAAGTGATGCTTTTTCTTTTTAATAAAATAGTTTTGGCTATGGCTGTCTGTCGGATGATTTCTTCTGGTCTTGAATTGACAGCAGCTTTGTTAATGCTCAAATTTAATTCGGTAGAGATGGCCTTTAAAATCAATGCCGGACTGGCCTTGGTAGGTCCGATAATTTTATTAAGCGTAACTTTATTAGGCTTGGTTGGTTTATCTGGTAAAATTTCACCTATGGGGATGTTTTGGGTGATCCTGGGGGTAATTTTAATCTTTTATGGCCTGCACAAAATTTAGCTTGGGGCTTGACATGAAGGTTAAAGTCAGGTAAAATCAAAGCAAGAAGTTTGGATGCAAGGGAGGAATTTTCAATGCCCAATATTTCCAATATTATTGAGAATTATTTAAAAGAATTATTGAAAGACGGGCATGGACAGGCTGAAATTCAACGCAATGAATTGGCTGGTCAATTTTGCTGTGTACCTTCCCAAATAAATTATGTTTTAAATACTCGATTTTCCGTGGAGCGTGGATATTTAATTGAAAGTCGAAGGGGAGGCGGCGGCTTTGTTCGCATTGTCAAGTTGATTCCTGACAGCCGTTTTATTTTGTTGCAGGAATTATTGGGACAAATTGGTGATAATATAGATCAAAGATTAGCTGAAAGCATCTTATCCCGGCTTTTGGGAGAAAGTATTCTTACCCAAAGGGAATATGAATTGATGAAAGCCGCCTTAAAAAAAGAAGTCTTAAAATTGGAGCAGCCTCGCATGGATGAGGTGAGGGCGGAAATTTTAAAATCCATGTTATTGATACTTTTAAAATAGGAGGGGATAAATATGTTATGTGAACGCTGTCAAAAGAAGGAAGCTACGGTTTATTTAACTCAAATTATCAATAATCAAAAAACTACTTTAAATTTATGTGAAGATTGTGCCAGGGATCCACAAATTTTGGGTTTACCTTCTTTTGATTTTCATAAATTACTTTCCGGTTTTCTGGGTCAGCCTTTGATGGTTAATCCTGAGAATGAAACTGAATTTCCCCATAACCAAAGTTTGACCTGTCCTAACTGCGGTCTGACTGAAAGCATGTTCAGTCAAAAAGGTTTGTTGGGGTGCAGTAAATGCTTTGAAGTTTTTCAGGATAATCTGGAAGGAGTATTTCGAAAAATTTATGGTACGGCCAAGCATACTGGCAAAGTTCCTCAAAGAACAGGAGGTATTGTTCGTTTACAGCATGAATTAAGCCAGTTAAAACATAAAATGAAAGTTGCTATTGCTAAAGAAGCCTTTGAAGAAGCAGCTAAATTGCGGGATCAAATTAAAGTTTTGGAACAAAAGCTGAATGAAGAAGGTGAAGTTAATGCCTGATAAATATGTGGATCAATTAAGCTGTGGTTGGAGCAAACAGGGGGGCAGTGAAAATGATATTGTTATTTCTACCCGGATTCGTTTGGCTCGCAATTTGATTGGCCTGCCTTTTCCTCATTTGCTTGATTCGGCCAAAGCTCAAACAGTTTTAAATCAAGTTGCTCAAATTTGTTCGGCAACCCAGAACTTTGGTTTGGAATTTTTTCGATTGACCGATTTCAGCGAAAATGAACGGCAAATTTTGGTGGAAAAACATTTGATTAGTCCCAATCTGGTGGAAAATCCGGAAAACAAAGCTGTTGTTTTGAATCCAGAACAATCCATTTGCATTATGGTCAATGAAGAAGATCATTTGCGTTTGCAAAGTTTTCTGCCCGGTTTGCAGCTTCAGGCTGCCTGGGAGAATTTGGACAAGATAGATGATTTTCTGGAAGTTTATCTGGATTATGCTTTTGAAGGGAAATGGGGTTATTTGACAGCCTGCCCTACTAATATAGGAACCGGAATGCGAGCTTCTTTAATGCTGCATCTGCCCGGTCTGGTGATGCTGAAGCAAATGGGCGGAGCGGTGGCCAATGTTAATAAACTGGGCTTTGCGGTACGGGGACTTTACGGAGAAGGCACGGAAGCTTTGGGAAATTTATATCAGATTTCCAATCAGGTTACTTTGGGACAATCAGAGGAAGATATTTTAACCAGCCTGACTTCTTTGGTGGGGCAGATTATCAAAAGTGAAAGAGCGGCCAGAGAGATTTTGTTGGAAAAACGCCGCCCGCAAATTCAGGATCAGGTTGGAAGAGCTTATGGAATTCTAAAGCATGCTCATTTAATTTCTTCGCAGGAAGCGTTAAAATTATTATCAGATTTACGCTTGGGAGCAGATTTGGACTTGGGAGTGCAGATTCCTGCCGAACTCCTGACTGAATTGATGATTATGAGTCGTCCGGCCTGGTTGACGAAAGTCGCTGGAGAAGAACTTAATTCTCTGGAACGAGATCAGAAAAGAGCAGAACTGTTTCAGGCCACATTAGCTTGAATTGAAAAAGGAGTGAATAATTATGGGCAATCGTTTTACCACCAGACTCAGACAGGTTTTAATTTTTGCTGAAAAAGCAGCTCGTGAAGATAATTTGGAATATGTGGGTACAGAGCATTTGCTGCTGGGCTTGCTGAATGGAACTCAGGGATTGGCGGAACGGATTTTGCAGGATTTGGGAATAACTTTTCTTCAGGTTAAAAAATTGGTGGATAGTCTTACCACCAAAGGTACTGTTCCCTTTTCCGGACAGATGGGTATTACCCCCAGAGTCAAAAGGGTTTTACAGCTGGCTGCCAAAGAAGCCAACAATTTAGGGCATAAGTATGTGGGAACCGAACATCTTTTACTGGGTTTGATTGATGAAGGCGAAGGAATTGCCGCTCAAGTTTTGCAGCAGTTGGGGGCAGACAGCCAAAAGATCCGGCAGATGATCCTTCAGTCCATGGGCTGTGAAGAAAATGCTAAAACTTTCGCTTCACAAGGTGATAATTCACTGGATCAATTCAGCAGAGATTTAACTCAGATGGCCAGAGAGGATAAACTGGATCCGGTGGTAGGTCGGGATAAAGAAATCGAAAGAGTTATTCAGGTTTTAAGCCGCCGTACCAAAAATAATCCGGTTCTGGTGGGAGATCCGGGTGTAGGAAAAACCGCAGTGGCTGAAGGTTTGGCTCAAAGAATTGTTAAAAATCAGGTGCCGGAAATTTTGCTTTCCAAACGACTGGTAACTTTGGATTTGGCTTCTCTGGTGGCTGGAACTAAATATCGGGGTGAATTTGAGGAGCGTCTGAAAAAGGCTTTGGATGATACCATTGCTGCTGGCAATGTGATTATTTTTATTGATGAACTGCATACTATTGTCGGAGCTGGTTCAGCGGAAGGCTCGTTGGATGCGGCTAATATTTTGAAGCCTGCTTTGGCTCGGGGTGAGCTGCAATGTATTGGAGCTACTACTTTGGATGAGTACCGAAAATATATTGAAAAGGATTCCGCTTTGGAGCGGCGTTTTCAGCCTATCCAAGTGGATGAACCTAGT
>JAZRXK010000027.1:0-21000 GCA_045600185.1 Desulfocucumaceae bacterium | reverse complement strand
AAAGAAAGACTAACTAAACGTGGCTTAATCAGTCTTTCGGATTACTATGCCAAGGTTCATATTTAATTTGAATTGAACCGCCCTGTGCCGAACGGCACGCAGGGTGGTGTGAGAGGAGGGAAAAATCCCTCCTACTCGATTGTTGCTCAGATTAACTTGCACACGATTACCCCATTCCGTACACGATTACCTATCTTGCACACGATTACAAAGTGAGAAACAGCACAAGCTTCTTTCAGAAAGCAAAAATCCCCGGCAGATTTGCTCTGTCGAGGAAGCTGTCATTTCTGTATTCGTGTGCAAGAAGTCATAAAGACCCTTGCTGTAAGGGCTTTTCTGTTTGAGTGGGGCGCAAAAAAGAAGAACACCTATCGTATCCAAATAGGTGTTCTTCTATGGTGGAGGCGGGGGGAGTCGAACCCACCGTCCGAAAGAACGACCGCCAGAGTATCTCCGAGTGCAGATCCTGTTTTAAATTTATTTTAATAACAGCCAGGATCAGCTTTTATTAAAACTATCTCGGTAAAAGTCCCTCCGAGCCTCCGAGAATCAGCCCTGAAGCCAGCCCGTTAAGTCGACGCCTTTACTCAATCCACGGGCCCGAATCAAGCAAGACGTTAGGCCGCAATTAAGCGGCTGCTAAAGTAAAACTTTCGTTTTTGGCAATTAAATGTTTTCCACCTGATTGCGGATCGATGGACATCCGACTCGCTGCTCCAGCCACCATTTCCTCCGTCGAAGCCATTACGCCCCCGGATTAAAATCTGGCTTTTTGTACTCTTTCCATTTCCCGCTTAACATCTTTTTCAGCTAAAGATCGGCGTTTATCATAATTCTTTTTGCCCTGAGCCAGAGAAAGCTCAACTTTTGCCAGCCCTCTGGTGAAATACATTTTTAACGGAATCAGAGACAAACCTTTTTCCCTGGATTTGCCCCATAATCGCATAATCTCCCGCTTGTGCATCAGCAAATGCCGGGATCTTTTAGGCTCATGATTATAGCGGTTTCCCTGTTCATAAGGACTGATGTGCAAGTTGTATAGAATTAATTCTCCCTGTTCAACTTTGGCATAACTATCCTGCAAATTGGCTTTACCGGCTCGCAGGGATTTTACTTCCGTACCGGCCAGAGCAATTCCGGCTTCAAAGGTTTCCAGAATTTGATATTCGTGCCGGGCTTTGCGGTTAACGGTTATAACTTTTTCTCCGGACTTGGCCGCAGGCATAGCTGTTCACTTCTTTCCTTCCTGTTTGAAAACTGCCTGAAAAAAATAAAGCCGTAATAATGATCATTACGAGCCTTATTTGATGGAGCGGAAAACGAGATTCGAACTCGCGACCCTCGCCTTGGCAAGGCGATGCTCTACCACTGAGCTATTTCCGCAAAACTCAGGATAGATATATTATATCATGTCATTTATTTATGTCAAGACCTTTTTTGGCCTGATGGGTGCAAATTTATGAAAAATTTTTCGGGCAATCTGGTTTTTCCTGCCAAAATAAATCCGGGCAATGGCTGGAAAAGTTGGTTCATTTATGATATAATAGGGGGAAACTTAGAAAAGGAGGAAGCAGATTCATGTTGGCAAACCTGATGAGTTCCCAGAATCAAATGATCCTGGCAATTATTATCTTTTTAATTGTCTATGTGTTGATTGTTTCCGAAAAAATCCAGCGAGCCATCATTGCTTTGGTGGGAGCTGCCATTTTGAGCATATTAGGTATTGTCACTCCGGAGCAGGCAGTAGAATCCATTGATTTTGGCACAATCGGGCTTTTGGTAGGAATGATGATTATTGTAGGTATTACCCGCAGTACCGGGGTATTTGAATTTCTGGCCATTAAAGCCGCCAAAATCTCCCAGGGACATCCCGTAAAAATTATGACTTCTCTGGCTTTAGTCACGGCGGTTCTTTCGGCCTTTTTGGATAATGTAACCACTGTTTTGCTGATTGTTCCGGTGACATTTGCCATTACTAACAAACTGGAGGTCAATCCCATACCTTATATGATTACGGAAATTTTGGCTTCCAATATTGGCGGCAGTGCTACTTTGGTGGGAGATCCTCCCAATATTATGATTGGCAGTGCGGTAGAACATCTTGGCTTTAATGATTTTCTGATTAACCTGACTCCAGTTGTAGTTTTAGTTTATGTTGTAACCATATTTATTTTAAAGGTAATTTATAAAAAGCAGCTTATTGCCACAGAAGAGAAACAGCGGTTAATTATGCAGCTGGATGAAAAAGCTGAAATCAAAGATCCGGTTTTGTTAAAAAAATGTTTGATTGTTTTAAGCTTAACTATTTTGGGTTTTATTCTGCATCAATATGTAGGGCTGGAATCTTCAGTCATCGCTTTAAGCGGTGCCAGCCTGCTGCTTTTGCTGGCTTATGGCCGGGATGATCCGGAACACGCTTTGCAGGCAGTGGAATGGACAGTGATTTTCTTCTTTATTGGGCTGTTTATTTTAATAGGTGCTTTGGAGCATTTAGGCGTTATTGGCCTGTTGGCAAAACAAGTCTTAAATTTGACCGGAGGCGAACCGGTTGCTTCCGGAATGTTAATTTTATGGTCTTCAGCCATTGCCTCGGCCTTTATTGACAATATTCCTTTTGTGGCTACCATGATCCCCCTGATCAATGGAATGGGCATGGAAAATATTGATTTGCTCTGGTGGGCTTTATCTCTGGGAGCTTGTTTGGGCGGCAACGGTACTATTATTGGAGCTTCGGCTAATGTGGTGGTTATTGGTATGGCTGAAAAAAGAGGTTATTCCATTACCTTCGGCAGTTTTATCAAAATTGCTTTTCCTTTGATGCTGTTATCAATTATGATTAGTACGGCTTATCTGCTATTCTGGTACTATTTTGATGCATTAAATATGCATTATGTAACTGCTCTGGTAACTTTGGGTTTGAGTGTAGCTTTGGGATTTATCATGAACTTATTGGAAAAAAGTTTTTTTAATAAGAAAGTTTAGACAATATCCTGAAATTGATCAGAAATTGCCGGTTTAAAAGCAGGGATTACACTAAGAGCAGACTTTTTAAAGTCTGCTCTTAGAATCGTATGAAATCATTGAAGCTGCAAGCTTGTTTTCAAAGCAGGCCAATCGGTGATTGGTTCCTGACAAGATTGATTTTGGCACAAATAATAGGTGGTTTGCTTGTTATGACTGGTCATTTCAGCCGTAAAAGGAGCCATTTCTTCCAGACCAGGCTTTTTGACCAATAAAGCCAGGTTGGGCAAAAAAGCTTTAAGCAGTTCCGGGGGCAGGGGCTGTTCTGCCACAATGCTTAATTCCTGCCGGGCAGACAGCAATAATTCTGCGGCCTGCAAAAGAAAAGGACTGTTATGGTTCAAAATTTGAGCCAGACTGTTCAGAAGTCTTTCGGCCTGCTCCTGATAGCTGGGATTGCCGGTGAGCTGCCCCAAGTGCAGCAGGTTCAGAGCAGCCACGGAATTACCGGCTGGAGTAGCTCCATCAACAAATTCTTTGGAGCGGAAAGGCAAGGCTTCACTGTCTGACCCGGTGAAGAAATAATTATCCTGATCCAGAAAAAGCCGATCCTGTTCTTTCTGCCAGAAAACTGCCTGCTTCAGCCATTTGGGATCAAAATCTGCGGAGTACATGGCCAATAAAGCCTGAACTAAATTGGCATAATCATCCAGACAAGCTGGATAGGCGGCTTCATCCTGACAAAATCGGGTCAAAAGCCGCCCCTGGGTATTGACCAGCCTGGTTAAAATAAATTCCAGAGCCTGTTGAGCCATATGATAGTACTCTGGTTGATCTAAAATTCGGGCAGCCTGAGCCAGAGCAGTAATTGCCAGACAATTCCAGCCGGTCAGAATTTGCCGATCCAAAGCTGGCTTTACTCTTTTCTGCCGATGCCGAAATAAGTCCTGCCGTTCGGCGGGGCAGTTCTGGTGCAGATTCAGGCGAATTAGAATCTGCTTTTTCAATCCATAAACCTGTTTCCATTTTTTACATCTTTCCCAGCCTAAAACCTGTTCTATTTCTTCTGCCGTCCAAAGATAGTAAAGCCCTTCCTGACCTTCGGAATCGGCATCCAAAGCCGCATAAAAGGCTCCTTCCGGAGCCAGCATTTCCTGCCGAAGCCAGGTCAGGATTTCCTGAGCGATTTGAGCATAAAACGGATTTTGGGTAATTTGATAAGCTTCCAGGGAAATGGAAGTTAACTGGGCATTATCATAGAGCATTTTTTCAAAATGCGGGACAAGCCACTGGCGATCGGTGGAATAACGGGCAAAGCCAAAGCCTAATTGATCATAAATGCCGCCGCTGTACATTTTTTGCAGGGTGGTTTCCACCATTTCCAAGGCCAGAGGTTCTCCGGTGCGAAAGTGATAACGCAAAAGGAAGCTCAGAATTGCCGGCATGGGGAATTTGGGAGCGGAACCAAATCCGCCATATTGCTTGTCAAAGCTTTGGCAGAAAGCCTGAAAAGCTTCCTGAGAACAGTTTTTTGACCATTTCCCGCTCCATGAAGTTTGAAAATATTGCTTCAAGGCAGATTGAATACTATGAGCAGAATTTTTTAATTCAGCAGGATTCTTTTGCCAGCTTTGCCCTATTTGGGTTAAAATATCGGCTAAACCGGGTCGTTCCGGAGAGGAGAAAGGGGGAAAATAAGTTCCCGCCCAAAAAGCCTGTTTTTGAGGAGTTAAAATCAGGTTTAAAGGCCAACCGCCACTGCCGGTTAAGGCTTGACAAACATTCATATAAATTTGATCCAAATCGGGTCTTTCTTCCTTGTCCACTTTAATGGCAATAAAGTAACGGTTTAAAATTGCCGCAATTTCAGGATTGCTGAAGGATTCCTTCGCCATAACATGACACCAATGGCAGGTGGCATAGCCAATGGATAAAAAGACCGGTTTATTTTCCCGTTGGGCTTGCTCAAAAGCGGCCTCCTCCCAGGGGAACCAGTCTACCGGATTGGCAGCGTGCTGTTGCAGATAAGGAGATTTAGCGAATTGTAAGCGATTGGCCATCTAATTTACCTCCGAATTTTTGGCTTTAGTGTTGGAAAATTTACGGCGGAATATGTCAGGCAATATTTAGTCTTCGCATTTATGTTCAGTAATAACCGGACGGACAGCTAATCCCGCTTTTTCTCCCCAATTACCTTCGCCGGGAAAGATAATTTTTAAAGCGGTGGCCAGACCGTAAATTTGACCGTGCAAATAAGCTCCGTAAGGACTTTGCCGGTTTTCTTCCGGGCAGCTCTGGATTTGTTCCAAAGCTTCTTTTAATTGCAGAAAAACCTGTTCAGCTCGTTGTTCAGGCATAATTATAATTCCCAGCTTTGACCCGGTTCCAAAATAATAACCTGGGAGGAGGTTTGAGCTTCGGTTTTCTGTTTAAATAATGGGGCATCCTGAGCTATTAAGGGGAAAGTGTTATAGTGCATGGGGATGATGTAAGGACTTTGCAGCATTTTAACCGCTTCCAGAGCATCTTCCGGCCCCATGGTAAAATTATCGCCAATAGGCAGTAAAGCTGCATCCAGAGCATTTCTTTGTCCTATTAAAGCCATGTCCCCAAATAAGCCGGTATCTCCGGCGTGATAAATAACTTTGCCATCCAGATTGATAATAAAGCCGCAGGCTACTCCGGTATAAAGGCTGGTGCCGTCCGGAGCTTCAACTGAATTGCCGTGCCAGGCTGGCGTGGTTTTAATATAAGTTCCGGAAAAGTCATGGCCGCCGCCAATGTGCAGCGGATGAACTGAGGCTCCCTGTTGCTGGCAATAGTCAGCCAGTTCAAAAACTGCAATAATGGGAGCCTGATTTTGCTGTGAAATGGTCAAAGCGTCGCCCAGGTGATCATTATGACCATGCGTGACCAAAATGTAATCACATTGAACGGCAGACGGCTGGACTGGACAATTTGGATTGCCGCTTAAAAAAGGATCAATTAAAATCTTTTTGCTGCCTTCAATTAAAAAAGCAGCGTGTCCCAGAAAAGTAATCTTCACAAAAAACACCTCTGTTAATTATAAGTATTGACGATTTCGGAATTTTTAGTTAACATATAGAGAATGAAGGAGGTCTAAAGTATGTCTGTCTACGATATTGTTATTATCGGCGGAGGCCCGGCCGGAATAACAGCGGGAATTTATGGCTCCCGGGCTGCTTTGAAGGTTTTGTTAATTGAAAGTGCCATGCCGGGTGGATTAGCGGCAACTACCGACTTAATTGAAAATTATCCCGGTTTTCCGGAAGGCTTAAATGGTTCGGAGCTGACTGCCAATATGTTAGCACAGGCTGAAAGATTCGGTTTGCAAATGCAATATGGAGCAGTTTATTCTCTCAAAAAAGAAAGTAATCTCTTTCATCTTACCACAGACGAAGGGGAAGTGCAAGCCAAAACAATTATTCTGGCCAGCGGAGCCAAACCCAGAATGTCCGGTTGTCCGGGGGAAAAGGAATACTATGGCAAAGGCGTTTCCTATTGTGCTACCTGCGATGGAGCTTTTTTCCGGGATAAAGTGGTAGTAGTGGTAGGAGGCGGAGATTCAGCGGTAGAAGAAGCCGGCTATTTAACCAGGTTTGCCAGAAAGGTTTATTTGGTGCATCGCAGAAATGAGCTGCGGGCAACCAAAATTGTCCAGCAAAGAGCCAAAGCCAATTCCAAATTGGAATTTAAGCTGGCCAAAGTGGTGGAAGCCATTCAGGGTGAGCAGTTTGTACAGTCAGTTATTTTAAAAGATGTGGCAAGCGGCGAACTGGAAACTCTGGAAGCTCAGGGGGTCTTTATGTATATTGGTTATAATCCCAGCACCGATTTGGTAAAAGATCTGGTAAATCTGGACTCCAAGGGGTATATTATTACAGATGAAGAAATGAAAACTTCTCTGCCTGGACTTTTTGCAGCCGGTGATGTTCGGCAAAAACTGCTGCGGCAAGTGGTAACGGCTACAGCAGATGGAGCCATTGCAGCAGTGGCGGCTGAAAAATATTTGGAAAATACCTTTTAGGCTTTAAACTAAAAATATATACAAATATGTTTACTATATTAAATTAAAAATAAACTGATAATGAGGGTGAAAAAAATGAGTGATTGCGGTTCCAGTTGTGGATCTGGTTGTGGTTCCAGTTGTGGCGATAGCTGCGGCTCCAGTTGTGGAGAAGGTTGCGGCGGTTCTCAGGAACAGCAGAGCTTCCAGGTTGCTCCCAATCAAAGCAGCCAGATTAAAAAGGTAATTGGCGTAGTCAGCGGTAAAGGCGGAGTAGGTAAATCTTTGGTAACTTCTCTGCTGGCCATTAAAATGAAACAAAAGGGTCTGGAAAGTGCGGTTCTGGATGCAGATATAACTGGACCTTCCATTCCCCGGATTTTTGGGATTAAACAAAAAGCTGACGCTAATGAACAGGGCTTATTGCCCATTTACAGCAAAAGCGGTATTAAGCTGATGTCCATTAACCTTCTGGTTCCGGACGAAACCGATCCGGTGATTTGGCGGGGACCGATTCTGGCTGATGCTGTAAAACAATTCTGGGCAGATGTTTTGTGGGGTCAGGTGGACTATATGTTTGTTGATATGCCTCCTGGCACTGGTGATGTTCCTTTGACTGTTTTCCAATCATTGCCTTTGGATGGAATCATTGTGGTTACTTCTCCCCAGGAACTGGTTTCCATGATTGTTTCCAAAGCAGTTAAAATGGCTGGAATTATGCAGGTTCCGGTTTTGGGCATTATTGAAAATATGAGCTATCTGCAATGTCCGGACTGCGGCCGAAAAATTAAGGTCTTTGGTGACAGTCATCTGGAAGAAATTGCAGCTAAGTTCGGCTTGCGAATTCTGGATACATTGCCGATTGATCCGGCTTTGGCTGAGGCTTGCGACCAGGGCAGGCTGGAAGAATTGCAAGGCTCCTGGCTGCAAACGGCGGCTGATATTCTGGAACCTTAATTGACAACTGAAAAAGGTCAGCGGGTAAGTGCTGGCCTTTATCTTTTTTTCAGCCATTTAGGCAGCAGGGAAGATAAATCAAAGGATTCGCTTTTACTGTTCTGAAACAACTCCTGCAATCTTAAGGTTAATTCTTCCTGTGTTAAATCCCGATATAAAACACCTTCCTGAGCCAGAGAAACCATGCCGGTTTCTTCGGAGACTATGATTACCAGAGAATCCGAAACTTCACTGGCTCCGATGGCGGCTCGATGACGGGTTCCCAGTTCCTGACTCAGATTTTTTCTTTCGGTCAATGGTAAAACACAGGCAGCGGCTAAAATTCGATTTTCCCGGATAATTACCGCTCCATCATGCAAAGGAGTCTTATTGACAAAAATATTTTCCAGTAAGGCTTCCGAAATTAAACCATCTATTTTAATTCCGCTGTCCAGATATTCTTCTAATTGCGTGTTTCCTTCCAGAATAATTAAGGCTCCGGTTTTTTGACTGGACATTTGATAAACGGCTTGAATAATTTCATTCAAATTACTTTCCGCCAGATTATCCCTGGTGGAAAGCAGGCGGTGATAATGAAAAAATTTGCCTTCTCCCAGTTTTTCCAAAGCTCGCCGCAGTTCCGGCTGAAAAACTACCGGCAAGGCAACTACCAATCCGGTCCAGATGGTGCGTAAAATCCAATGCACAATACTCAGGTTTAATAAATAACTGATCCCGGTTATCGCCAGCAAAACTCCTACTCCTTTTAGCAACTGTACGGCTCTGGTTCCTTTGATGATTTTAAAAAGGGTATAAGCCAGAAAAGCTACAATTAAAAGATCAACTATGGTTAAAGGACTAAAATTTTCCAACAATTCAGGGTTAAAAAAAGAAATTATATTCATAGAGATTTCCAACTTTAGTTTTCTTTTGTCTAATATCTTCTATGTTTTTGTTTTTACCCATCTGGTTATAACTTTGTCACCCCAAGCTTTTTCAGAAGCTCGGCTTCTTCTTTGGCGGAGGATGAGGCTTCGTTGAGCAGACCGACGGTCACGCCGCTTTCCATTCCGCACCTCACCCAACGCACAAGCTGATAGCACCATGCAAAAGGCCGGAGCCACCGATGCTTTTGGGTGGCCTTCCAGTTGATCAGGCCGTAAGACTGTGCCACAGCCAATCCGTGGAGCGGATTTCGTATTTTTCTTAATACGACAACTGTTTTGGATTTGGTTGCGTCTACTTTTCTCCCGAAATTGCCGTGATTCAGGATATACTCCATCAGTTCATCGCAAAGTGGTTCATAAGCACACCAGTGGATATTTTTTTGAAGTCCCAGATATTTTTGGCACATGGCCGTTACAATAATTGCCAGTTTTTTCATGCCAATCTTCTCCGCCTTTTCGGCAAAACCGCTCTCCCAGAAAGTATCGTCGAGAACACTTTCGACATAATACATCCAGTCAATGATCTGCCGCAGTCCAAGACCTTTTGAAAGATGGTGGTTGATATGCCCCAAAAGGACAAGCCCGTTTTCTGACGGCGGCAGGATAGATACAGGATAGCCGCAAAGTCTGGCGGACATACGGGATGGGATCGCCCGATACAGCATTTCATCCAGAATGGTGTTTTGCTCAGTGTTATTACTGCTGGAAAAGTAGTTGTGCAATTCGATCTCAATATTGTTTTCGCCAAACAGGCAGATATGCCGGTGAAAATCATCCGGGGTTTGCTCCGCCTTGCATCCGGCTGAAACAAGAGCATGATAGGCTTTTTCAAAATCCTGCGGCAGAACCAGAAGGTCAATGTCCCCCATACAGCGGTTTTCGGGATGCGGGCAGTAAATGGCAGCGGCGGCACCCTTGATGACAACAGCGGGGATGCCAGCTGCGTCCAGCACAGACAGCACCCGTTTTTGTTCCTTCATAATCGAATGAAAGATCTGCCGGTTCTTGATGACGGCTTTCAGGTAGTTCATTTCATTTTCAGCAGATAAGCCCAGGTCATGAATATATTCTGACGGAAGGGCATAGACAGTTTGGGCGGACAACTCTTTATAGATGGCAGGCCACTCATCCTCGGCAACCGGAACGGGCTTTCGGCAGTGGAGGACATCGGCAAGCAGTGCCAGCATATACATATTTGTTGTAGAAATCATAAAAATCAGCCTCTTTTATCTTTTCAAAAAAGGCGGTCGGCATATGTGCGTGTTCATGCCGACCTCCTTCCCTTATTTTCGTTTTCTGAAGCAACTGAGTTTGCTTTTGATTCTGTATCCGTAATATCGAGCAGCTTTCACGGCAGGAAGCAGTACCCGATAAAGTGCATCATTATCTTTCCAGCGTTTTCCTGTTCGGTTGTATTCGGCAACCCTGGCAATGATAGCATCTTTTTGAATATTCCTATCCGGCACATGCTGGTTGTCGCCGACAATGTCATAAGCACCGTCACGGATGCTGACAATGCGGTGCAGCACATAATGACCGTCATTCCTGTGGAAAAGAACAATATCGCCTGTTTTCAGGTTTTCCGCTTTTATCAGCCGTACCGAAGAAACTCTGTGCTTCAAAAGGGGCATCATGGAATTCCCGGTAACCGTCATTTCCGCTGTTCCGCCGTTTTCGATTGCCTTCCTGATAATCGGGATCATTTCCGCCACCGGAATATTAAACCGTTTATTCGCCAAGATTGATCACATCTCCGGAATTGATGACTTTCGCCGGATGCGTTTCTTCGTACTCATCCTTTGCCGCATTATACCAGCTGAAGAATTCCTCCGGGTCTTCAAATGTCTTATAGAAGGCATACTGATCATCGGCACTCATGCCGGCATAAGTGGCATAATCCATCTGCTTTTCAGCTTTTTCAGACGATGGATTGTCCTGCCTCGGAACATCTTGTTCAGGCTTGTCCTGCTTTGACTCGTCCACAGTCGGACTAACAGTTGCCGGTTTGCTGCTTTGTTCAAGCTCCTTCTTTTCGTCTTTCGCTATTGTTTCCACGCTGTTTTTGGAGTTGTCGCTTTCCGCAACAGAGGAATCCTGTTTGCCCTGCTGTTTCGTATCATTGGCAGGGGTGTCTTCTTTTGCATCTTTGTTTTTTATATCGGTGTTTTTGTCTGCAGCATCTGCAGTTGTGTTTTTATGATTCTGCGGTGCAGTCTGTGCTGCTTCTTTATCGTTGTTACAAGCTGAAAAACATAAAGTCAGACAAAGAACCATGATAATAACCAATATCCTGTTGAGCGTTGTTTTTTCAGCTTTCATTGTCCATACACCCCAAATCTTTCAGTTCCTGAATAAATTTATCCACATCTTTTTCCGCCGTCGCCTGAGCAATGCCAAACTGTTTTATCAAGGCAGATACCAGAGCGTCGCTTTTCATGCCTTCCTCCAGCTTTTCCCACAGAAATTTGCCGGAGGCATTCAGGGCAAGAACTTTATTGAAATTGACGGATTTTGAATTCGTGTCGATAACAATCCATTTATCAGCAATACTCTGTAACACATATTCTTCTTTGATTTTCATATTCTCATCCCATTTTCATCGTATTATAGGCCATGCGTGCCGCCGTGTCATCCGCCAGACTGTCCATCTCATAAATGGGAATCTCTTTCATTAGATGGTCAATCAGCGGAGCAAGTTTTAAGATTCTTTCCCTTGTTCCTCTTCCCGTGGAACAGGAAATAAGCCCTGCCGCAGCCCGAAGCGGATCCGCGACTTGGATATTGTTTCTGTCTCTTCTTGTTGTCAGCAGGCAGATTGCCTTCAGAGGAGACTTCGTGTTGATGTTGATGCCGTTTTTACCGCTCCAGGGTGTGCCATAGGCAAACCATTTACCGTCAAGTCGTCTTAAAGCAGGCTTATCATCATTGATAAGCTGTGAGTTCGGAAACAGCTTTTTCAGCAGATTTGCATGGGTGCTTTTACCGATACCGCACTGACCGGCAAAAAGAAAGGCTTCGCCGTCTATGATCGTAGCGGAAGCATGGAGCATCAGGCCATCAAAATTGAGCAGCTTCACATAAAACTGTGCACCGCTCTCCATGTAAGCAACATCATTTTCATTCATGCCCGGCCAAAGCTCATAGCGATACAGTGCATCATTGAGAACGAGTTCTGCTTCATGAGCCTCGCCCTCGATCTGATACTCCCGACAACGGGAAACCATGCCTCCCACTGCAGGTACATAAGTTTTAATGTCGGCAATTAAACAGAGCATAACTTACCTCTAATCATCAGGCAAATGCCCCCCAAATGAGGTTTGCTCCCAAATGCTCCATGAGATTTTCGTCCGGCTCCATGCTGATAACCGTGACTTCAGAGCTTTCATATTTCCTGTTTTCCATATAAAACCTTCCTTTCCTAAATACAATACATTTATTATGGTATGGGAAAACCTGTGTTATAGTCCTGTTAACGACATAAAAAACAGGGAGGCTATCCACTTATAAATAAAATAACACAGAATATGCGGCTTTGCAAGTCTTTATTGAAATATGCCGAAAAATATGGTGTAACGCATCATTGACAAATCAGCAAAATCCTGCTGGAATCCAGGAAGTCAAGCTTTTAACTGATTTCAAAGTGTGATATAATGCAAAAGTAAAGTAAATTTTAATGGTGATTTATGGTAAAAAAGGAGGGTATCCAAAAAATATGATTAAAGATTAAAAAAGCTGCTTGAAAAACTACTTGATGGAGGATAAAAATGGATGTGCAGCAAATGATCTTCGCCGCCCTGGGCGGTCTGGGCATTTTTTTATTCGGAATTCATTTTATGTCAGAAGGTTTGCAATTAGCAGCCGGTGATCGTTTGAGAGTTTTTCTGGAACTTGGAACCAAAACTCCCATCAGGGGGATTCTTACCGGGGTAATTGTTACCGCTTTAATTCAAAGCAGCAGTGGGACTACTGTTATTACGGTAGGTCTGGTTAACGCTGGTCTGCTGTCTTTGCGGCAGGCCATTGGCGTTATTATGGGAGCCAATATTGGAACCACTGTTACCGCCTACTTGATCGGGATAAGTCTGGAAGAATATTCATTGCCAATGATTGCAGTCGGGGTTATCCTGTTATTTTTTATCAAAAATAAACAGGCAATCAATATTGGACAAATTATCTGTGGTTTTGGAATGTTGTTTTATGGTATGGGGATTATGGGCGAAGGGCTTAGTCCTTTAAAGGATCTGCCTTTATTTGCCAACCTGATGCTGCAGGTGCAGGATCACGCTGTTCTGGGCATAGCGGTGGGAACCGTCTTTACCATGTTGATTCAAAGCAGTTCAGCTACGATAGGAATTATTCAGGAGCTGGCTTCCCAGGATGCTATTTCCCTGTATCAGTCCATTCCTTTAATGCTGGGCAGTAATATCGGGACAACCATTACCGCTTTGCTGGCCTGTATCGGAGCTTCGGTGGCAGCCCGGAGAACAGCTTTGAGCCATACTATTTTTAATCTGATTGGAGCCATTATTTTTACTCCCTTGTTGATTGCAGGGGTATTCCTGCCTTTGATTACTGGAATTACCAATTTTATTCTGAGTTTTGTGCCGGGAGACATCAGTTTTGCCAGTTTGAATATTAAAATGCAAATTGCTCAGGCTCATGGTATTTTTAATATAATCAATACTTTAGTTCTGCTGCCTTTTGTGGGGTTATTGGCCAGGATAGTAACTAAAATTATTCCGGACAGACAGCCAGTAGAAAACGAACAGAAATTTCAGGAATCTAAATATCTGGAGCCCCGTTTGTTAATGAATCCCGCTATGGCTTTGGGACAGGCTCGCCAGGAAATTTTATATATGGGAGAAAGGGTGGAAGACTTTTTACACGAATCTCTGCAATTATTTTACAACCTTTCTTTTGGAGAAGATACTTTAAAGGATCTGGCCTCCAGAGAAAGTCAAATTGATAAGTTGGAAGAAAATATTATTCGCTATCTGGTCAAGCTTTCTTCCGCTCAAAAAATTTCTCAGCAGCAGTCGGAATATGTAGCTTCTTTAACTCAGTTGGCTCATGATCTGGAAAGAATCGGCGATCATGCGGATAATGTTGTGGAATTGGCTGTTTATGGTAAGCAGAACAATATTCGGTTTAGTAAAACAGCAGAAGAACATGTGCATACTATGGCTGATCTGGTGGAAAAAACCGTTAAAATGGCGATTGATTCCCTGAAAGACGGTGATTTGCAGTTAGCTCAGAATGTTCTGAAAAATGAAGACATGATCGATCAGTTGGAAAAAGAATATCGCTATGGGCATATCAGCCGAATGAACATTGGCAAATGCAGTGGTTTTGAAGGTTCAGTTTTCCTGGATATTTTAAGCAATATGGAAAGGATCGGCGATCATTCCGTTAATATTGCCGAATATGTCATTCAGGGTTTGGCTTATTCCGAAAAAGATCCGGACAAAAATAAGCCCAAAAACGATTAGCTTTCATTGCCTGCAAGGCTTGCACATTAAAAAGCTTCCGTTTCTTCGGAAGCTTTTTCAGCAGGTCTTATTTTTTTATTGGAAATTCTGCCGTCATTTTATTACTATCAGAATCAAAAGGATCAGAAAATTCAATGGCGTAAGTACCGTCTCCATCATGCGAATTGAATTTTTGAATTGTATGTCGAAGACTTCGCAAAAAAGGTATAATATTTCGGATGTCAACTACCCACTCACTTTAGTGAGTGGGTAGTTGACGAAGTTATTCAACTGATATTTATTTTTTCCACGGTTCTGCAATTTTGCTGATCCTGTCAATCCATTGGCAGTCATTCAGTTCATTTATGATAACTGTGTTTACTTTGGCTTTTTTTGTTGTTATGCCATTCATGACGGCGTTAATTACATAATAGTAGCCATTTTCCTGGCCAAGATAGATCATGATATGAGAATCCCCCATTGCCACCAAAGCACCTGGAAGCGTATTATCAAGCATTTTTTTCTTGCCGACTGTATCGTTTATATCCATGTATCGCACACCTGACGGGCTTGCTGTGATATGACATACATCACGGCCGAACTTCAATCCAAAGGTACGATATACCTCACCGACATAACCTGAACAGTCCTCTGCATTCAACATTCCGCCCCATCCATACCGATTGCCTAAAAATTTGTAAGCCTGCCGCAAGATATTAGCACTGGTCATTTCCAAATATCCCACATGAACATCACGATTATAGGGAATTGGTACAATCTTCTGCACGAAATATCCTTCCGCATCCCTGCAAGGCAATTTCACAAGATAATTGTACCAGGGAACACGACTTACCACCTGCTGTTCGTTATCTTCTGCCTGAACAAGTTCCAGGACAGTTCCCATATGTAAACATCTTTCTGAAATGTCCGGGTCGCTCTTGCTTGGCTCCAGATAGATCTTTTCACCGGTTACGACCAGAAAATCCTGCATTTCCTGAGCCTGAAGCCATTCTTCCTTACTTTTGCAAACGGCAATATTTTCAGATTTTACCCAGCCTTCATAATAAGGAGTGCTGATATAAGAGAATTTCTTATCAGCAGTATCCAGATATACTACTAACGGTTCATTAACCTGAACCGTGCTGTTCATGGAGGAGTCGTACTCTGCGTCATCTGCATAGGCAAAATAATGCTCAACCGGCACCTGCTTCAAATCAGAGTAGCTGATTCCAAATCCATAGCGAAGCTGCATTTGTTCCGATGCTTCCGCATTTAATATATTCTGACGGATTTTTGTATAATCTTCCGGGGATACCGGAACACCATCCCAGTAACGATCTTTGTACTCTGAAAAGCCGGCCAGTTTCTGTTTCATCTTGATCCCGTTATACTCTGACGGAAGTTCTGCCAGTTTATAAGTACCGGTTTCAGCTTTATTCAAGATTGCTTCATTATAAGCAGCAATTTCCTCCGAAGTCATCAAAATTTGATTCGGATTTTCCATTTTTGCAATCCAGTAATCGGCACTGCACATTTGCTGGGCAGTATTCGGTGCAAGCATCATTTGCTTTGCTGGTGTCTGATCTGCTTTGCTCTGAGTTGTAAATCCCAGAAAAACGCCGCCAAGCAGGAGCAAGGCAAGAATTGAGAATGCTGTTTTGGTTACCTTCCGTTGCATGTTTCTTTTTACCTCCTTGCATATAAGCGTATTCCTGTTGCCAAAGCCCCTGAAAATAACTTATTCTGAAATTTATCATCCAATCCATTGCCTGATTTAGCTTTTACTGCATTTGTCATAAAATTTCCTGCGGTGCGAAAATCCACTCCGAGTATGGGTAATGAATTTTCGTCATTACATTTTAAGATCAGTTTTGTTTTTCAAGCGACGATAAAAACTTGCCAAAACTGCACCGGAAATATTATGCCATACAGAAAAAACAGCACCTGGAACTGTTGCCATAGCCAAATCCGGGAAGCTTGTTCCTGCCAGGGAAGTAGCAAGACCTGAATTCTGCATACCTACTTCAATGGAAAGAGCCTTTTTTCTGTCCAGCGGCAGATTCAGGGCTTTGCCCAGTACATAACCGCATCCATATCCGCCCAGATTATGTAAAATTACAACTGCAAATATTGCAAAACCGGCAGAAAAAATTTTTGCTGAATTATGAGATACAACTGCCGCCACAATCAGGGTAATGGCAATAACTGAAATCAGCGGCAGAACTTTGGCTGCCTTTTCCGTATATTTCTGCCAAAAATGATGAATGATAAAGCCCAGAGCGATTGGAACAATGACAATTTTAATAATAGAAACAAACATACTTATTATATCAATATGTATCGTTGTATGCAACAGCAAATAGGTAATTGCCGGTGTCAGGAACGGAGCCAGCAGCGTATTAACACTGGTCATTCCTACCGAGAAAGCTGCATCGCCTCTACTTAAATAAGTAATAACATTGCTGGAAGTGCCGCCCGGACAGGTACCTACCAGAATTACGCCTGCAAGCAATGCGGTATCCAGTCCGAAAAGCTTTCCGAGCAGGAAAGCCAGAGCAGGCATAATTGTAAATTGGGAAAGACAGCCAATGATAATATCTTTCGGTCTGGTAAAGACAATTTTAAAATCATCCAGCTTCAAGGTTAGTCCCATGCCAAACATAACAATCATGAGCAGAAAGTTGATCCATGAGGTTTGAACCCATAAAGTGGATTCTGGCAAAAATAAGGACAGAGCTGCAACGGCAAGTACGATCAATGCCATATATCTTCCAAATAAATCACTGATTTTTTCTAAAATGTTCATTTTTAGTCTTTTATCCTGCTGCTTTCTATAATAATATCTGAGAAATGGACGAAACCGTTTTCTTCCAGGTTCCAGGCGGGAACGCCCTGAATCTCAATCTGAAAAGCTCTGGTGATGTTTTCCAGGGCAATATTTCGTCCGATTTCGTCCTGTTTGTATAAACCAGAGCTGACATAAAGCTTTCCTTTGGCAAATTCCTTCAGCGGAAGGGAAAAAATAATTGCATGTTGTCCGGCTTTGATGAGTGATAATGGTTTGGATCGGGCTGTCCCGATTCCTGCATTGGTGCTGCTTCGGAAGGTTAATTGAAAAAAAATATTCTCAACATCTGCATGAACCGTAAAGGTGAGACGCAATTTCAGGCTTTCATCACTTGCATAAACAGGACTTATTTTATCGCAAAGCGTCAGGTGGGTCATGGAAAGCAGAGCTGACTTTTGATCGGCTTTGCCGGTTAAGTCAATTTCCACCGGATTTTCATCTATATTTTGCCGGAGATAAAGATCAATTCCCTTTTCAACCTCGCCGTCAAAAATGATCTTTCCCTGACTTAGAACAATGCAGCGATTGCAAAGGCGGCGAATGGTGTCCATATTGTGACTGACATAAAGAATAGTTTTGTTTTCTGCATCTGCCGACTTACGCATTTGAGCAAGGCATTTGTTTTGAAAGGCCATGTCTCCCACAGCCAGAACTTCATCCATAATCATGATCTCATTATCCAGATTGGCTGCAACTGCAAAGGCCAGTTTAACCAGCATACCGGAGGAATACCGTTTTACGGGGGTATCAATAAAATCTTCCACTTCGGAAAAAGCAATAATATCCTCTATTTTGGCGTCTATTTCCGCTTTGGTCATGCCGAGAATGGCACCATTCATATAAATATTTTCTCTGCCGGTCATTTCAGGATGAAACCCGGTACCAATTTCAAGCAATGAACTGATGCGTCCCCAAATGTCAATTTCGCCTTCGGCTGGTGCGGTAATGCGGCTGAGAAGCTTGAGAAGGGTTGATTTTCCGGCACCGTTATTACCAATAATTCCTATTCTTTCACCCCGGTAAATGGTCAAATCAATTCCGTTCAAAGCCCAGAAACGGTTTTTATTCTGCCTTGCGTTTTTTTTAACTGGTGTATTGGGATCTTCCCTGCCCCTCCATTTGGCCCACCAGGACTGCAAATCTTCCTGAAGTGTTCTGCCGCCGATTACTCCCAGACGATAGCGTTTTTTGATTCCCTTGATTTTAATGGCAATCTCTCTTGTTTCCATGTTAATTCCTTTGCTGTTAATTCCTTTGCTCAGACCGTATCAATAAATGTGCGTTCAATTTTGTTAAAAATAACAATGCCGATAAGGGCAGTGCCGACAGAAAAAACGGAAGATAGTATCAGACCCGGAACGGAAACACTGCCCACGCCAAACAGAACATGACGGAAAAGCTCCATGAAGGCGGTGAGGGGATTAAACATAATAATTGTTTTCAAAATTCCGTTCAACGCACTTACAGGATAGACAATGGGACTGGCATACATCAAAAGCTGCAATCCGAATCCTGTCAGTACAGTAAGATCTCGATATTTGGTTGTAAAAGAGGAGATAATGCTTCCAAGTCCCATTCCAAGCAGGCCGAGATTGAGAATAATCAGGGGAATGGCGGCAAAGCACCACCAACTGAATGTAACCTGCCCCTTAATGAAAAAGAAAACATAAATGACAAACAGCAGTATAAACTGAATACCCAACTGAATAATGCCGCTTATTACTTCGCTGACAGGGATGGCCAGACGGGGAAAATATACTTTTCCAAATAAGCGGGCATTGGCGGTAAAGGTATTCGCATTGGTGCTTACTCTGCCGGAAAAAAAAGACCACAGGGTGGTGCCGGACAGATAAAAAAGAATTTGCGGTATGCCGTCTGTGGACAGCTTTGCAATGCTGCCAAACAGGATCATTTGAAACAACGCAGTCAGCAGGGGATTGATAAAAAGCCACAAAGGACCCAGAACAGTTTGTTTATATTTTACCTGAAAACTGCGTTTGGTAAACAGCCATATTAAATCACGATACTGCCATAATTCATCCAGCTTCAAGTCAAATGCCCTGCATTGGTTACTGATATGGGTGTGTCTCATTCGTGTTTACCTTTCTTAGTGGTTTGACTTCAGCTTATATGGGCATTCAAAAATGGAACTGAAGTTTAGACACCAGCCTTCAGGTTATTTGAACGAAAGTGTCGTCATTTTGGATTCATCCTCAAAGAAGCGAATGTTCATCGTCTTATCGCTGCAGTTGGCAACTGTTGTAAAGACCGACAACCATTTTGTACCCCGGTTGCGGAGAGTCTGTTCGTCATAAGTGCTTACCTTCTTACGGATGGAGGCGATGTTATCCCTGATTTCCTGTTCGTTGGCTTTATCCTGCATATACTCGTTTGTCCACCACGGATAAGTTCCCACGAATTCGCTGTCGGCATCAAAGAGGCAATCCTCGGAATATGTGGAAAAATAGGACACATCATCCATCAGCTTGTACATATCCTCCTCCGACTGAACGGAGTTAATATGGCTCATCAGGTAATCATAGCGGCCGAGTCCCGATTTAAGCTCCTCCTTGGAGGCAAGCTCTTCATCAATGTAGAAATTGGTCTGGCAGGGCTGATAGTCAAGCCAGATGACCCTGTTGTCTGCAATTTCCAGAAGTCCGTAATGACCCGAGGCATCGGCAAGAATAAAGCAGTAGTTCCATGAATGCTGGGTCCCTCCGGTATAAAGATCAAGGCTGTTCACATATTCCACAGCCTCATCGACATTGGCACAATGCTCCGCAATATAGCGTCCGAGGCATTGGGTATTCACACGCTCGTCTGCATTCTCGTTCGTGCCGCTGCAAACGAATTTTGAGTCACCGGACACCCAGAATTCGGCATTACGCATATTGATCTCGACGAACAGTCCCTCCGAGTTCATAATATCGCTCGTGATGAACGGCAGGAGCTTGTACTGGTCTTCGTTGAGTCCCTCTGCAAGAACCTGCTCATATGTCGGCCAGCTGTTTGCAAAGGGATAAGCCACGCCGACGGTCTCATAACCGCCCTTGACAGAGGTGCGGACTATGTAGGCGGGATTGTTGCTGAAATAGAGATCCATGTTTCTGCCGACAAGCATCTTTCCGTCGTCTGTCTGTTTTGCAATCGCCGAGCAGGCACCGATGAGGTCATAGCCGTTTGCGAATTTTTCGCTTATATAAGCGTAATCAAGCTCCGTAACGGTGCCGGCATCCACCACATAGTTAAAGACATCCGTAGCTTCCCCGGTATCACTGCTTCCACAGGCAGCAAGCAACAGCATGATCACGGCAAGAGATAAAATAAATACGGTTCTTCTCAATGTAAGCATTTTTTCTCCTTTCAAAAATCATGACCGTTCAAGAAAAAAATGCCGGAAACACTTCTGAATTAATTATAAAATAAATCTCAATGGAGAACAAGCGGAATTTTTTGGGCAGCTTCACGATTAAGGATCAGCCTGTCAAAAAAAGTCTCTCCAATGAGAGACTTTTTGACAGGCTGCAGCGGGGAGGCCATGCCCCCCGCTGCGGGTACATAGGTTTTAATGCCGGCAATTAAACAAAGCACAACTAATCTTTAAAGCGTAGTTAGTGATTCGTTATTTGATGGTGATGGTTCAGGAGGCTGGATGCTTGTTGGGGGGGCGTTGAAGTCTCTAACCCCTATGCCCCCCATACCAGGTAAGCTGGGGGCGTCCGGGGTGTCCATGAGGCTTGCGTCCGGCTCCAGGCTGATAACCGTGATTTTGGGGCTTTCATATTCCCTGTTTTCCATGCTCAAATGCTC
>JAZRXK010000026.1:0-5091 GCA_045600185.1 Desulfocucumaceae bacterium | reverse complement strand
CCACAAGAATTTCTTCTGTACTCAGCAATACCTGAGCAATTTCCTTACGATTCGCCTTATAGCTGGCAAGGCTTTTCCGAATAAAGTCAATCCCTTCCGCTATATTCTCCAAGCTTGCTTTTAAAACAGTTTTATTCATATGATTTTACTTTTTCTCCTTGCTTCTGAAGAATCCTGCCGAGATAACATGAATAAAATAACACAGGATATGCAGTTTCGCAAGTCTTTATTGAAATATGCCGAAAAACATGGTGTAATACAGGCAGCAATCAAATACAAAGTCAGAAGTTACCATGTAAATGTTGCGATCCTGAATAGCCTAACTTGACAAATTGCAAAAAAATGCTAATCTAACACGCCGTGAGCAAGAAATCCCCCACCTCTACAGGTGGCGGGATGAATTGCGATAAACCCGTTTTCTTGACTTTTGTTATTTATAGTGTTATAGTCATAGTATACTTGCTGAAGCAGCCTGAAACTAAATATACAGCAGGGATGGAATAGCTCAAACTCATACGCCTGTGGACATTGTGTAAGACTTGAGCTAACGATTATGTTAGCCAGGCAGTAGTGGTTGAAGCAGGAAGCTTCGACTTCTATAAGTCGGAGTAGTTCACTTTGGAGGATGAACATGATTATTACTGAAATTTTAGCTCATAATGCTCTTTTATACGGAAATGAAGTTAGTTTGGTGGAAATAAATCCTTCTATTCCTCCGGACAGAGTTGTCACCTGGCGAGAATATGAGTTGATTGAAGCCAATCCGGAAGAAAGCTATCGCCGGGAAATGACCTGGCAGGAATTTGATGAAAAAGCCAATCGTTTTGCCAATCTGCTTTTAACCAGAGGAATTCAGAAAGGCGATAAAGTAGCCATTTTATTGATGAACTGTCTGGAGTGGCTGCCCATTTATTTTGGTATTCTCAAAACCGGAGCTTTGGCAGTTCCGATGAACTATCGCTATACTTCGGAAGAAATTAAATATTGTCTGGAATTATCCGATTCCTCAACCATTGTTTTCGGTCCGGAATTTATTGGACGCATTGAACAGATCTTTGAGCAGTTACCCAAAGTAAAAAACTTCTTTTATGTGGGGGACAATCGTCCCTCCTTTGCTGGAAGCTATGATCATTTGGTTGCTTACTGTTCGGACAAGGCTCCTGATATTCATTTGGATGAAGAAGACGAAGCAGCCATTTATTTTTCTTCCGGAACCACCGGCTTTCCCAAGGCCATTTTGCATAAACACCGGGCTTTAATTGCCTCCTGCAAAACTGAACAAAAGCACCATGGCCAACAGAAAGATGATGTTTTTGTCTGTATCCCCCCCCTCTATCACACCGGAGCTAAAATGCACTGGTTTGGCAGCCTGATTTCCGCCAGCAAAGCTGTTTTGCTGCGAGGCGTAAAGCCGGAATGGATTATTAAAACTGTTTCCAGAGAAAAAGCAACCATAGTCTGGCTGCTGGTTCCCTGGGTGCAGGATATTCTGGATACCATTGAACGGGGCGAAATAAATCTGAATGACTATCATCTGGAACAATGGCGTTTGATGCACATTGGAGCCCAACCGGTTCCCCCCAGCTTAATCAAGCGTTGGAAAGCCTGTTTCCCCAATCATTTATATGATACCAATTATGGTTTAAGCGAATCCCTGGGTCCTGGCTGTCTGCACCTGGGAGTGGAAAATATTCACAAAGTCGGATCCATTGGTCAGGCCGGTTATCAATGGGAATGTGATATAGTTGACGAGCAGGGACGGAGAGTGCCGCAGGGAGAAGCAGGAGAACTGATTGTCAAAGGTCCCGGAGTTATGGTTTGTTATTATAATAATCCTGAAGCCACTCAGCAGATTTTAAAAGATGGCTGGCTTTATACCGGGGATATGGCCTTAAAAGATAAGGACGGCTTCATCTTTCTGATAGATCGCAAAAAAGATGTTATCATCAGCGGCGGAGAAAATATTTATCCGGTACAGATTGAAAACTTTTTACACAACCACAATGCTGTTGAAGATGTAGCGGTTATTGGACTGCCTGATGATCGCCTGGGAGAAATCTCCGCTGCCATTATTGAAATTAAACCGGGATTTACCTGCACGGAAGAAGAAATCAATAATTTTTGTCTGGACTTACCCCGATATAAACGACCCCGCAAAATTATTTTTGCCCAAATTCCCCGCAACCCAACCGGTAAAATTGAAAAACCGGTTTTGCGGAAAAAATATTGCGGTCGAAGCTTGGTAGAAACTCAAATCACTCGCTAAAAATTATTTTACAGGAGGGATCTTATGTCCAATCAGATTCTCGACACCATTAAAAGCCGTTCCAGCATTCGGGCCTATACCCCGGAAAAGCTGACTGAAGCTCAGATTACTGCTCTCAAGGAAGCTGCTCTGGCTTCACCTACGGCCATGAACAAGCAAAGCCAGAGGTATTATTTTATTACCTCCCCGGAATTAAAACAGACCATTGAACAGGCAACAGTTCAGGCTTTTGCTCAAGACTCCACAATCAGCCAACATTTGGCTTCCCGCAACAACAAAGTATTATACGATGCTCCTTTATTCATTGTCATTGCTGTTGAAGAACAAAATGCTTATGGCAAGGTTGATGCTGGAATTGCAGTGCAGAATCTTGCTCTGGCTGCCAAATCTCTGGGTTTGGATTCAGTCATTTTAGGCCTGCCTGCGGCTGCTTTTGCTCAACAGACCATCAAAGATCAAACCGGCTTTGCGGCTGGTTATGAATATGGCGTAGGTATTGCCATTGGGTACAAAGCCGAAGGCAAAGAACCTCACCAAGTCAATTTTGACCATATTATTGAAATCAAGTAATAAAATTTGTTTTGTAACTGCCGGGACTTTTCCCGGCAGTTTTTCTACTTGTTTACCTGAGCTTCCAAACGGGACTTACCGTCCAGAACCACTCTGATTGCTCCCTGCAAGTCAGTTCTATACACAATCGTTCCCATTTGTTTCAGAAGTTCCAAAACCTCCGGAGCGGGATGTCCATAACTATTATTTAACCCACAGGAAATCAGGGCAATTTGAGGAGCAATCTGCTGCAAAAATTTCGGATCGGTATTTGCACTGCCATGATGACCTACCTTATACACCGTAATTTTTTGCTCCAGATCTCCAGTTATTCTTTTTTGAGTGGTTGCCCCCATATCTCCGCCAAACAACAAGCTTTGTTGCTCATATTGGAACAGCAAGACCAGGGAAGCCTCATTTGGATCTGAATAAACAAGCCCTCTGACCGGATTTAGAACTTCCACCTGAATTTGTTCATCCAGATTAAGTTTATCTCCTGCCCAAAGTTCCTGAATCTCACTTCCAGCTTTTTTGGCCTGCTCCAACAGTAAATAGTATGCAAAAGGTGTGGCGGGATCGTTTAGTTCTGTTGGACAAATCCATATTTTATCAACTTTGAAATCCTGACTGATTTCCAGCCAACCGGCAGCATGATCTTCATGACTGTGACTTAGAATCAGATAATCAATTTTATTAACTCCCCGGCTTTTAAGATAATTGCTCACCCGCTGCCCTGCATAAGATGATCCTTGAACCAGATCCCCCGTATTGCCGCCGCAATCTATCAATAAATTTTTACCATCCGGCAGCTCCAAAAAAATACTATCTCCCTGCCCTACATCCAAACAATTCAAAGTTAATTGACCTGATGGCAAAAGAACTGGCACAAACAGCACTGCGTTCATAATCAAAGGACAGACAATAATAAACAGCCGTCTGGCAAGCGAAATAGAGGTGGGATGAGCTAAAGCCAAAGGACGATGCGGTAAAATCTTGCCCACAATTCCCAGAAAGGCGTACCACAAACTTACCCAAAACAATCCCGGAGCGGCAACAAAAAAATAAAACCCGGGTACATTGTTCAAAGTAACTATTAAAAACTGTAAAATGTCCAATAAAAAAGCCGTGGAAATTTGAACAACTTGAGCCAGAGGCAGACAAAGCAAGCCCAGAAGAGAAGCTGTAAAACCCAAAGGAATAATAATTCCGGCCAAAGGAACTGCCAGCATATTGCTGATTAAAGCTCCCAAAGTCAAAATATTAAAATAGATGGCGATTAAAGGTAAAGAAGCCAGTTGAGCGGCCAATGGAGCTGCGATCCAGACTGAACGACGCTTGAAGCGGGAAAAAAAATGTTTTAAAGGTTGGGTTAAATATAAGATTCCCGAGGTGGCAATGAAGGATAATTGAAAGCCAACAGCAAATAGCCCCAAAGGAGAAAACAATAAAATAACTAAAGCCGCCAGAGACCAGGAGGTCGGCCAATCCACCAGCCGCCCCAAAGATTTCCCCCAGAGAAAAACTAAAGCCATTAAAGTTGCTCGCACTACTGGAGGATTTAAACCAGTCATCAGAGCATAAAAGAATAAAATCAAAATAACCAGAATATTTTTGAACCTGCCCACAAGCTGCAGCAAATCAGCCAAAGCCAGAGCCAGTAATAAAATAAATCCAACATGCAAACCGCTGACACATAGCAAATGGCAGACTCCGGCCTGACTGAAAACTTTTCTCCATTTCGGATTCAGTTCGCTGTCCAGACCCAAAGCCATACTTTTAAATAAAATAGCTGCCTCAGCAGGCAAGGTTTGATCTATAACTTCCACCAGTCTGTTTTTACAGAGCAAAGCCAGATTCAGCAAAAAATCTCCCTGCCTGGAAGGCAGCAGTTTAATCTCCGGATTATAAATAATGCCGCCAATTCCCTGCCGCTTCAGGTATTGGGCATAATCAAATTCGTCCGGATTTCCGGCCGGTTCCGGAAAAGATAACAAGCCTCGGATCCTAACCCTTTGTCCATAAGGCAAAATTTTTTGTTCTCCATAGTTCAGCAAAATAATCTTTCCGTCCAGATCACTGATTTGATCAACCAAAATAATTTTCTCTGTTTGCAAATAATAACGAGTGCTTTCCGCTCGTATTTCCGGTTCCTGGCTAATAAAGCCTTCTATGGTGACATAATGGTCGTAATATTGCTGATAAACTTTTTGAGGCTGCTCCAAATGCAGCCCGGCCAAAAAGATGCCCAGCAGGATAAAAAAGAGCAAATACAAAGC